>JAFPTC010000076.1 GCA_017400455.1 Prevotella sp.
CATGAGCGAACTGGCCGACATCTCCGAACGCCGCATCTACCGCTTAGTATCGGGCACTCGTGGCCTTCCCTCGTTCCTCGTGGCCAACCCGGGTGTCAATAGTGGTTTCATGATTACGCAGTACACCGCCGCCTCATGCGTATCGCTCAACAAGAGCCTGGCCATGCCGTCATCGGTCGACTCAATACCCTCGTGCCAGGATCAGGAGGACCTCGTGTCCATGGGCGGCAATGCGGCCATCAAGCTGTATAAGGTCATCTACAACACCGAGCGCGTGCTGGCCATCGAACTGTTCAATGCTGCGCAGGCACTCGATTTCCGTCTGCCCTTGAAGTCTTCGCCAGCCATCTGCCAGATACACGATGCGTTTCGTAAGGTCGTCCCCTTCATCCTGAACGACGAACTGATGTATCCGCACATTGAAAAGGCCATCCAGTTCCTGCGGAGACAATGACAGGGACTGTCACTGAATCATCAGAGCGGCTACAACTTCCACTTCATTCGCGAAAGTTGTAGCCGCTTCCTGCTTTTTATTACTCTTCTGAGTTTGTTGGTCGGCAGGAATGCCGACCCTCCTACTTAGAACAGTTTGTTGGGATAAACGCCCTCGTCCACGAGTTTCTTGATGCGCTCAACGGTGGCCTCACGGTCGGCGGCGTAGGTCACGCCGAACCAGACGCTGGTGGTGTCGAGCACCTCGCAGGTGGCAGTGCCCTCATTGATGAGTTTATTGACCATCAGAGGGATAAAGAACTCGGCCTTCAGGTTTTCCATGTTCTTCGGGTCACTGAGGAACTCCTTGAAGTAAGCCTCGCTGTGCTCGAAATAGTCGGGTGTGAATCCCCACATGTTCATCGACACGGGCACGTTCTCCTCCAGCGGCTGCCACTCACCCTTCTCGTCCTTGTAGCAGATGGCGTTGCCTTTGTCGGCAATGCGCATGATCTCGGTGCGCTCCACCACGTCGGTCAGGTGGCGCTTCTCGTTATAGGCGCAGACGCCACGGGCCACTGATCCGTTCTCGCTCAGCGTGTTGCAGCAGCGGAAGCCCACCATGGCGTATTCGTTCTTCGAGCCTTTCTTCAGTCCTGAGAGGAACTTGCCAATCTGCATGAAGGCATCGCGGCCGTAGAAGTCGTCGCAGTTGATGACGCAGAACGGCTCCTTGATGACGTCCTTGCCCATGAGCACGGCGTGGTTGGTTCCCCAGGGCTTTACGCGGCCCTCGGGCACCTTGAAGCCTTCGGGCAGTGCGTCCAAAGCCTGGAAGCACAGCTCGCAGGGCACCTGTCCCTCGTATTTTGAGAGGATTTGCGTGCGGAACTGCTCCTCAAAGTCCTTGCGGATGACCCACACAATCTTGCCGAAGCCGGCCTGTATGGCGTCGTAGATACTATAGTCCATGATGGTCTCGCCGTTGGGGCCCAGACCGTCGAGCTGCTTCAGTCCGCCATAGCGGCTGCCCATGCCAGCAGCAAGCAGGAAAAGAGTTGGTTTCATAGTTGTTATGGTTGAAAAATACTAATGGTATGAATTATCTGCGTGCAAAAGTACAAAAAAAGAATGAAACGACAAAAGCAGGTGGCAACGAATTTCTTTAGCAGCAGCAATTTTTTTGGAAAAGCTTAGAAATCAGGCGTCGACGTGAAGCGCAGCGGCTGGCCGGTGACGGGATGGCGGAAGGCCAGCTCGGCGGCGTGGAGGCAGAGCCGCTGGGCGGGATGGCCATAGAGGCGGTCGCCCACGATGGGCGTGGCAAGCCCTTGCTGGTGGGCGCAGTGCATGCGCAGCTGATGGGTGCGCCCCGTGTGTGGCGTCAGCTCTATGCGGGTGCGCCCTTCATCAACGACCAGCACCCTATAGTCGGTGACGGCCTCTTTCCCATGGTCAAAGTCCACCACCTGGCGCGGGCGATCCAGCGGGTCGGGCCGCAGGGGCAGGCTGATGGTGCCTTGGCCGTGTAGCTCGCCATCGAGCAGCGCCACGTACTTCTTGCATACTGAGCGCGTGAGGAACTGCTGTTGCAGGTTGTGGTAGGCCGTCCTGGTCCGCGCCACCACCATCAGGCCGCTGGTGTCCTGGTCCAGCCTGTGCACCATGAACACCTGCCCGTAGGCCTGCTTCAAGATGCTTTCCACCGATGGCTCGCTCGTCAGCCCTTCTACTGAGAGCAGGCCAGCCGGCTTGTCTATGACCAGGAACGCCTCGTCCTCGGCCACGTGCCTCAGCGTCGCGGCCTCGGCGGCTGGCTGTCGGCCTGGCGATGATGATTCGAGGTGGAGCATCCATTCCAGGATGGGCTTGCACTTGCCGCGACAGGCGGGGTAGTATTGTCCGTGATGGCGCACTTCGGCCTTCGGCGATCGTCCGTGCCAGAACTCAGCCATGCTGAGGGGCTTCAGCCCATGGAGGAAGGCATATTGCAAGAGCTTCGGCGCACAGCACTCGCCAGCTCCCGAGGGCGGCACCTGCTGGGGTGTTGGCGCAAAGATGTCGGTCAGCGTTCGGCGCTCGCCCCGTTCATTCACCATCACGAATTGGTTGAAGAGCCAGCGCTGCAAGGCATCCGACCGCCTGTGCCGCTCCTCCTTCAGCAGCGCGATGCGTTCCTGCTGCTGGCGCAGGCTGTGCGCAGCCTCTTCTATGCGTTCCTGCCACCGCCTTTTCAGCCGTCGCAGTTCGGCTTTCTGAAACTGGCTTTCGGCTATCAGGTCAGCGTCGCTGGCGCCAGCAGCACGCAGGGCGTCGCGATGAGCCTTCGACTGCGCCATCAGCTGTCTGTAGCCGTCAATGGCCGACTCGGCCTTCGCCTGCACCTCGCGGAAGGAAGCCTGGCGGGAGCGATAGTCCTCGGACGAGGCTATGGCGTCAATCTGCTGGTTGAGGGCCGTGATGCGCGCCTCTTCCAGCTTGAAATGGCCGTCGGGCTGCAGATAGTCGAACACTGCCGGCACAAACCACGGCCAGTCCTCGCGTCCCTGCAGCTGTCCGCTATAGGCCGCCAGGAAGCCCAGCTGCCCGCTGTCGTCGCGGCACACCAGCACGCCCAGCATCTTGCCCTCCACCAGCTCGGCGGCCCACTCGGGGTGGGCGCCCAGGTGCTCTTCCACCAGCCATGCAGCCTCCTTGCACAGCGCATGAGGCTCGTAGCAAAACGGGTTGTTCAGCCGCTCGGGCGGTGCAAGGGCGGTTCGCAGCGAGTGGAAGCAAGAGTCGTGGCTAATCATAGCGAGAAAAGGAATGACGCAGAAGGAGCCGTTTCGTCAGGCGTTTTCCGCCTGTAGCTGTGCGGCCACGGCGCAAAGCTCCTCATACCATTCCTGTCCGAAGCGGCGAATCAGCGGTCCCTTCAGGAATTGGTAGACTTTCAAATGGAGCTCGCGCCCTTTCTGGCGTCCGCACTGGCAGACGTCCCATCGATGGTAGTTCAGCCCTATGCTGCCGTCGCTGAACTGCTTCTCGCGGATGGGGTAGAGGGCGCAGCTGATGGGCTTGCAGAACTGGCAGCGTCCCTGCCGATAGGCTTTTTCAAATGAGCAGAGGCAACAGCCGCTGACGGTGGCCCCGCTGTCCAGCGTCAGGTCTTCATGAATGGTGAAAACACAGTCCTTGCCGCCCACGATGCTGGTCACGAGATCGCCGTCGCGGTCGGTATAGGCCACGCCCTGGTGGTCGATGACGGCCTGCGCCGAGGCGCTCAGCTCGTCCCATACGCAGTCGAGGTTGTTCTCAAGCTCCATCACCTCGTCCAGCGTCACGGGAGCGCCGGCGTCGCCCTCTACACAACAAATGCCGCGACAGCTCTCCAGGTCGCAGCAGAACTCCTCCGTGATGATGTCCGACGACAGCAGCACGTTGCCTATTTGCATGATGGGTGGTGTCTTTACCATGCTATTCCTCCTAATCCGTTTTCTTCCAAGTATGTGTTGCAGCGCGAGAACTGGTGCTGTCCGAACCATCCGCCGCGATTGGCCGACAGGGGCGAGGGGTGGACGCTTTCGAGCACCAGGTTGCGGTCTTTGGGTATCATCCACGCCTTGCCACGGGCATAGCCGCCCCAGAGCATGTAGACAATATGTTCGCGGCCTCGGGCCAGGGCGGCAATGGCGGCATCGGTGAAATCGCGCCAGCCCAGCATGGCGTGGCTGTTGGCCTCGTGGGCCCTGACGGTCAGCGTGGCGTTGAGCAGCAGCACCCCCTGGCGGGCCCAGCGCTCCAGGTTGCCGCTCTGGGGCATGGGAATGCCCAGGTCGCCCTCAATCTCCTTGAAGATGTTCTGCAGCGAGGGCGGAAACATCACGCCGTCCTGCACCGAGAAGCTCAGCCCGTGGGCCTGTCCCGGCTCGTGATAAGGGTCCTGGCCTATGATGACCACTTTCACGCGGTCGAAGGGACACAGGTTGAAGGCGTTGAAGATGAGCGGCCCTGGCGGGTAGCAGGCTCCCTGCCGGTACTCCTGCCGCACCTTGTCCGTGAGCTGCTGGAAGTAGGGCTTTTCAAACTCGGCCTTCAGCTGCTCTTTCCACGAGGGTTCTATCTGTACGTTCATGATGTGCAAAGTGTTTTGTGTGACAGCGTTCTCAGAACCACTGCATCAGCGGGCGCAGGAAGGCCGTCAGCTCGGCAGCCATCTGCTGGTGCTGCCACAGCGAGGGGTGATAGTCGGCGCCATACCTCAGCGCACCCGTGCTGGGGGAGAAGTCCATGCGGAAGACGTTCTCGTCGCCTGCCTTTCGGGCCTTCTCGGCTATTTCGTTGAGGGCCTTCTTCGCCACATCCAGCTCCTTGCCGCCCAGCATACTGCCGCAGAGCAGCACAATCTTGGCCTGCGGGTTGTGGCGGCGCACCATCTGGAGCAGCTCCCAGTAGCCCTGCTGAAACAGCTTCACGTCGTAGTTGTTGGTCGACAGGTCGTTGGTGCCCAGGTTGATGCACACCACGTCGGGGCGGAAGCGCCCGAAGTCCCAGCGCTGGGCGTTGAAGCTGTTCTGCTGGCGCAGCGAGGCGTCGGTGACGTAGTTGGTGTATTCATACTGTTTGTCCATGTTGGTCGAAGGCGTTCCCGTCTTCGGGCCGTTGTAGTGGCGATAGGCGCCAATGCCGCTGCGGGCCACGATGTGGGCGCGGGCCTGCAACTGGCGGGCGCAGAGCTGGGCGTAGCTGTAGTAGTGGTTCTCCGTTTCATACTGGAAATGGTCGCTGGCCCCGTTGGCCTCGTTGCCATAGCCGCAGGTGATGCTGTTGCCTATGAACTCGATGGTGCGGGCGGGCAGGGCCGGTGGCATGCAGGCAGGGCCGTCGAAGATGAAGCCCCAGAACTCGGGCAGCATCTCGTAGCCCTCGATGCAATACATCAGTCTCAGGGTGTGCTGCCCTCGGGGCAGGGCGGTGCAGAGCGTCACCACCGAGTCGCGCTCTCCACGGAAGGCCACCTTGAACGGCTCGGCCTCGTCGACCTGGGCCATGAAGTAGCCGCTGCCAGGCTTGCACACCAGCTTGGCGCTGGTGCCCTCGAAGGCGCTGATGATCTGCACGCCAGGATAGTTCCAGGCCGGTCGCTCGGGGTTTTGGAACGAGATGCGGCCTACATACTGGATGCAGGGGTCGGTGGGCTTCACCACCACCTGCGCCTCAGCGGGGCTGATGAAGAGTGAATAAAGAAAAGCGAATACTGAGCATTTCAGCAAGAGGCTTGGGCGTATCATACTTTCAATGTTTACTTTTTGGGGGTTATCAGTTCTTAACGGGAATGGTCACTTTCTGCTTCAGTCCGCGCTCGCGGTCACTCACGGTCAGCGTCAGGTTGCCGGCCTGCTGGCCTGCCTGCACCACCACCACCAGCTGGCCGCTAAACAGCCGCATGGCGGGCTCGGTGAACGGCTCCAGCGACGTGGCATCGCCATTGCAGGCGGCGCGGAACGTTCCGGCTCCGCTCACCTGGAAGCTCAGCTGGTCGGCCGCCTCGGGGATGAGGGTGCCCCGCCTGTCAACCAGCGAGACGGTGACGAAGGCCAAGTCCTGGCCGTCGGCGTGGAGGATGGGGTTAATGGGGTTGATGGGGTTAATGGGGTTGATGGGGGAGGCGGTGGAGGACTGCGTCCACACGTCGAGCTTCAGCTTGGCGGGCTTGCCGGCGGTGCGCACGGTCTGCTCGCCGGCGGGCAGGCCCTGGCCGTCATATACCACCACGCGCAGCTCGCCCGGCTCGTACTTCACGTCGTTCCAGCGCAGGCGGTAGCGGTCCAGGCGGTTGGACTGCTTATAGGCCGTCTGCCCAGTGACGGGGCCGTCGCTGGCCTGTTTCATGATGCGACCCTGGCTCTTGCCGTTCACGAACAGCTCAGCCTCGGGATAGTCGGTATAGCAATAGACGGGCGTCACCTCGCCTTCGCGTCCTGGCCATGTCCAGTGGGGCAGCAGGTGAATGGTGTGCTGCTGCATCTGCCAGTGCGAGCGGTACAGCCAGTAGCGGTCCTTGGGCAGCCCGGCCAGGTCGCAGATGCCGAAATAGCTGCTGCGGCTGGGCCAGTAGTTGTCATAGGGTGTCGGCTCGCCTAAGTAGTCGAAGCCCGTCCAAACGAACTCGCCGATGACCCAGTCATAGTCGTCCTGCCACGCCCAGTCGTCGTCGGGCAGGTTGCTCCACGAGCACCATTCCACATCGTACGACGAGCACTGGCCGTCGTCGTGGTAGCTGTGGCTGGTGGGCGTTACGGGGAACTTATACACGCCGCGACTGCTCACCGTCGAGGCCGTCTCGCTGCCTAAGAGGAAGCCCTGCCACAGCTGGCTGAGGTTCTTGTCGTACTTATGCACGCGATAGTTGAAGCCCGGCACGTCCATCACCTGCGCAAAGCCCGAGCTCAGGGCGTTCTCGGCGCGGTCCATGCCCTGCGTTACGGGGCGCGTGGGGTCCAGCTGGTGGCACAGGTCCTGCAGGTGCATGGCTATCTGGCGTCCCTCGGCCGAGCCCTGTTCGGGAATCTCGTTGCCTATCGACCACATCACTATCGACGGATGGTTGCGGTGGGCACGCACCAGGTTCTCGATGTCCCTGTCGGCCCACTTGCGGAAGAAGCGGGCGTAGCCGTTCTTGCACTTCGGGTATATCCACATGTCAAACGATTCGGCCATGACCATCATGCCTAAGGAGTCGCACACGTCCATCTGCATCTGGCTCGGCATGTTGTGGGCCGTGCGTATGGCGTCGCAGCCCATCTCCTTCAGAATCTTCACCTGGCGGATGAGGGCGGCCTTGTTCACGGCAGCGCCCAGCGGGCCCAGGTCGTGGTGCAGGCAGACGCCCTTCAGCTTGCGCGATACGCCGTTCAGCTGGAAACCGCCTTTCTTCGACACGCTGATGGTGCGGATGCCGAAGCGCAGCTGCTTCTCGTCAATCTTCTGCTGACCGTCGTAGAGACTGATGGTCATATTATATAATGTGGGACTTTCGGGCGACCACAGGCGGGCGTCTTTGACTGGGAACATGAAGCCAATCTTGCCGTTGGCAAACTCCAGGGTATTTTTCTCTTCAGGGAAGAGCTGGTTGCCGTCGGCATCGGTCACCTTCACCTCGTAGCTGATGCGCTCCGTGGGATTGACAATGTTGAAGTTGGCCTTCATCGCCACGCGCTCGCCCTCCTTTACCTTCTTCTCGTCGGCCGGGCGCACAAAGAGGCTCCAGTCGTCGATGTAGGTCTTCGAGGGCGTGAGGATGAGCGTCACGGGGCGGTACAGTCCGGCACCGGGGTACCAGCGCGAGCTCTCCTCCAGGTTCTGCAGGTCCACGCTGAGCTCGTTCTCGCCCTCCTTGATAAAGGGCGTGACGTCCACGCGAAACGAGTTGTAGCCGTAGGCCCAATAGCCCGCCCGCAGGCCGTTCACACTCACCGTCGGCTCGGCCATAGCCCCGTCGAAGAGCAGCTCGGCGTGGCCCTTAAAACCGGACGGGACTGAAAAAGTGCGCTTGTAGTGTCCCTCGCCAATCCAGGGCAGGGCGCCCGAGCGTCCGGTCTTCTCGGTGGCTTCCTTCTCGCCGTTCTGCACGATGGCCACGGTCTGCATGTCCCATTTCTTGTCGAAGGGGCCGCTGATGGCCCAGTCGTGGGGCACCTGCACCGTCTGCCACGCCTGCCGGTCGCGGCTGAACTGCCAGTCATCACTCAAAGTCGTTTCTTGGCGCTGGGCCAGTGTTGTCATGGTTGCTGCCACGAGGAGGGCAGCCGTCAGTAGTTGTTTCATTGTTTTAGCAATTTCGGGCAAAGATAAGCAAAATAGTTTAATTGGCAAAATTTACACACAAAAAAATGAATATTGCCACGTAGGACCGACTGAATAAAACTCGGAATTCAGCGCCCGCCCACACCTATAAGCCCGCCCGCCCGCAGTAATAAGGGCGGCCGCCCTTATCACTGTGGGCGGCCGCCCGAATCAGGCAACTCGGTACCTTTTTCCCTGTAACCCAGCGCTTTTTTCCCTTTTTCTCACGTGTCTTTTCCCCTTTATCCCGTGCTCCCGTTTCCGCAGGCAGGGGCCTCGGTTTTTCACGGTTTAATACGATTTTTGCCTATAGTAACGTAGCATTAAAGATGCTGTACGGTTTTACACGGTGCTATAAAAACCGTGTAAAACCGTTGTAATGCCTTGGCATTACCGTGAACATTCGTGGAAATACCGTGTTGAACCGTGTAAAACCGTGGCTTACGCGAATTACGCGAATTTGGAATAGCTGAAAGGCCAATGAATTCGTAAAATTCGTGTAATTCGTAGTCCTTTCAACTATTCGTTTAATACTTTGTTTTGAAGCGTCACCCTACGCCTTGTCGGCTTCGATGAGGCGTAGCAGGTGCTCCACGGCGTCGGCCTCGGGAATGTTTTTCTCGACGCACTCCTTGCCGCGATAGAGGGAGATTTTGCCTCGGCCGGCACCGACGTAGCCATAGTCGGCATCGGCCATCTCGCCAGGGCCGTTGACGATGCAGCCCATGATACCGATCTTCAGGCCCACGAGGTGGCCCGTGGCCGCTTTGATGCGCCGGATGGTGTCCTGCAGGTTGTAGAGCGTGCGGCCGCAGCCGGGACAGGAGATGTACTCGGTCTTGGTGAATTTCACGCGGGCAGCCTGAAGGATGGCGTCCTCTAAGGAAGTGATGAGTGAGGAGTGCTGAGTGATGAGCTGGCTGCCAGCGGCGGGGCGGATGACGAGCTTTGTGGCCTTGCGGTCGATGAGCAGGGAGCCGGCAGCCATGGCGGCCTTCAGCTGGAAGGATTCCCAGTCGGGGGCGTCTAAGCAGAGCTGCAGGGTGTCATCTTTGATGGTGGCTTCTGCCTCCTGGCGCAGGCGGGTACATTCGTCGATGAAGCTGACGAGCTTGCGGGCCACGGGAATCTCGGCCTCGGGCTCCTCGGAGAGCGAGACGCGGATGGTGTCGCCGATGCCTTCGGTGAGCAGGGCGCCAATGCCCACGGCGCTCTTGATGCGGCCGTCCTCGCCCTCGCCGGCCTCGGTGACGCCGAGGTGGAGGGGATAGTGCATGTCCTCGGCATCCATCTGGCTGACCAGCAGGCGCACGCTCTGCACCATGACCACGGTGTTGGAGGCCTTGATGGAGATGACGACGTCGGCAAACCCTTCGCGCTTAAAGATGCGGAGAAACTCCATGCAGCTCTCGACAATGCCGGCGGGCGTGTCGCCATAGCGCGACATGATGCGGTCGGAGAGCGAGCCGTGGTTCACGCCGATGCGCACGGCCGTGTGGTGCTCCTTACATATATTAATGAAGCTGACGAGGCGGCGGTCTAAGCGCTGGAGCTCGGCCTGATACTCCTCGTCGGTGTATTCCAGGTGCTTGAAGGTGCGGGCGGGGTCGATGTAGTTGCCGGGGTTGATGCGCACTTTCTCGCAATAGCGGGCGGCCACGTCGGCCACCTGGGCGTTGAAGTGGACGTCGGCCACGAGGGGCTGCGCATAGCCGTCGGCCTTCAGCCGCTGCGAGATGTTGGCCATGTTCAGGGCCTCGCGCTGGCCCTGGGTGGTGAAGCGCACCAGCTCGCCACCGGCATCGATGATGCGCTTGGCCTGAGCCACGCAGCCCTCGGTGTCGTTGGTGTCGACGGTGGCCATGGACTGTATGCGTATGGGGTTCTGGCCGCCGATGTCGAGGTGGCCCACATGGGCCACGGTGCTAATTCGTCTTGTACTCATACTTTACCTCGGCCAGCTCCTTGTTTGCCTTTTCAATTTTCTGCTTCAGACTCTCCTTGTGGGCCTTCAGGCGCTGGGCCAGGGCCTCGTCGCTGAGGGCGAGCATCTGGCAGGCCAGCAGGGCGGCGTTCTGGGCGCCGTTGACGCCGACGGTAGCCACGGGGATGCCCGGCGGCATCTGGATGATGCTGAGCATGGCGTCGAGACCGTCGAGCATGCCCTTGATGGGCACGCCGATGACGGGCAGCGTGGTCTGGGCGGCAATGACGCCAGGCAGGGCGGCGGCCATGCCGGCGGCGGCAATGATGACGCGGATGCCACGGCCGGCGGCCTCGGCGGCAAAGGTTTCCACGGCACGCGGCGTGCGGTGGGCCGACAGGGCGTTCACCTCGAAGGGCACTTGCAGCTCGTCGAGCTGCTTGCAGGCTTTCTCCATGACGGGCAGGTCGCTGGTGCTGCCCATGATGATGCTTACGATAGGATTCATATTCTTTTCTACAGTTTATTGGGGTTCATAGATAGAGGATGGCAAAGAAGGCGCAGCCCATGCCGACGAAGAAGCCAGCCACCACCTGGCCCAGCGAGTGCTGGCGCAGGATGATGCGTGCCGTGCCCAGCACGCCGGAAAAGAAGATGGCCAGGCAGAGCCACCACACGGGGTTGAAGCGGAACAGCTCGGCAAAGGCCATGATGGCGCCCACCACTCCGCCAATGGCTGCGGTGTGGGTGGAGATTTTCCACCACACGTTGATGAGCAGGCTGGCGGCCTGGATGAGTAGGGCGGCAATGACGATGATGTTGATGAAATGGTAGATGTTATAGTAGTACATCAGCCAGATGCACAGCAGATAGCAGGTCATGGAGATGGCGTAGGGCACCAGGCGGCGCCGGCGGTGGCCCAGCTGCAGCATGGTCCATCCCCGATGGCGGCGGTAGAGATGGATGAAAAAGGTGGGGATGAGGATGGTGAGCAGATAGACGATGGTGACCACCAGCAGCTTGTAGCCCATGGGCAGCATGTTCATGTAGCTCAGCGTGAAGAGCAGGGCTATGCCTACGAGCGGTAGGTAGAACGGCGTGAAGATCATGCTGATGATCTTTGCCGCGAGAATGAGCCGTGAGGAGTTAGTGTTTGACAAGCTGAGAGTGGGTTTTACGAGTGAGATGATTGGTTTACGATTTGCGCAGACGGGCCACGGGCAGGCCCAGCTGCTCGCGATACTTCGCCACCGTGCGGCGGGCAATGGGGAAGCCCTGGCGCTCCAGTGCGTCGCGCAGCGCGTCGTCGCTCAGGGGCTTGTGCTTGTCTTCATCGTCGATGAGGTTGCGCAGGGCCACCTTGATCTTGCGCGTCGACAGCTCTTCGCCGCTTTGGGTGACATAGCTGTCGCTGAAGAAGAACTTCAGGGGGAAGGTGCCCCAGCGCGTCTGCACATATTTGGAGTTTGATACGCGTGAGATGGTGCTCAGGTCAAGCCCCGTCAGCTCGGCCACGTCTTTCAGTATCATGGGGCGCAGCAGCTCCTCGTCGCCTTCCTCGAAGAAGGGGCGCTGCAGCTGCAGGATGGCCTTCATGGTCTTGGTCAGCGTGCGCCGACGCGTTTCCACGGCGTCGATGAAGCCCTGGGCGGCCTCCACCTTCTGTTTGGTGTAGAGCAGGGCCTCCTTCTGCTGGCGGCTCATGTGCTCCTTGTTGTTCTGGAAGTCGCGCAGCAGGTCGGCAAACGACTGGGAGATCTCCAGCCGGGGCATGTCGCCGCTGTTGAGGCTGAAGGTGATGGTGCCGTCGTCCTGGGTGTCGACGATGAAGTCGGGCGTGATTTGCTGCATCGAACGGCCCAGGGCCTCGCCCATGGAGGCGCCAGGCTTGGGGTTCAGGCGGCGCAGCTCGGCCAGCAGCTCCTCCATCTGGCTGTCGGTGAGGGCCATCGACTGCTGTATGCGCTGCCAGTGCTTCTTGGTGAACTCGTCGAAATGGTCTTCTATGACCTTGCGCATCAGCGCCTTCATGGGCGAGTTCTTGCGGCGCTCGGTCTGCAGCAGCAGGCACTCTTGCAGTGTGCGGGCGCCAATGCCGGCCGGATCGAGCTGCTGAACGTGGCGCAGCAGAGGCTCTGCTTCCGCTTCGGTGATGTCGATGCCGTGGTAGATGGCCAGCTGCTCGCAGATGTCGGCCAGGGGCGTGCGCAGCAGGCCGTCGTCGTCGAGCGACTGGATGATGTATTCTATGACGTAGCGGTCGCGGTCGGATAGCTCCAGCTCGCCCACCTGCTCCATCAGGGTGTCGTAGAACGAGCGCTCCTCGCCATAGACGGCCTGTTCCTGCTCGTCGCTCCACTGGCGGCCACCCTGATAGACGGGCAGCTCCTCGTCGTCGCGGCCGATGTTCTCCAGGGCGGCATCCAGGGCGTCGCTGCGCTCTTCGCGTTCGCGCTGCTGGTCGTAGTCCTCGGCCGCATCGGGCTGGTCGGAGGCTTCGGCGGGGTCCCAATCCTGCGGTTCCTCGTCGCTCACCTTCTTCTCAAGGGCGGGATTATCGTGAAGTTCGGTCTCAATGCGCTCGGTCATCTGCTGCAAAGGCAGTTCGACCAGCTGCGACAATAAAAGCTGCTGGGCCGAGATGGACTGCAGCTGTCGTTGCTCCTGCTTCTGTTGTTGAATCTGACTTTGTGCCACTTCTAATAACTCCGAACTCTGAATTCTAACTCTTAATTCTTAACTCTTAACTCTTAACTCTTCACTCTTAACTCAAAAAGAACACTTTCAGCTCCTCGGCCAGGGCGTGCAGCTGCTGAGGCTCTTTGTCGTTCATGCGCTGCCACACCTGCTGGCAGGGCATCAGCAGCGGCGAGAGCGTCACCTGACTGCGTCCCAGATAGGGATCGCAAATCTGGAACACGTCGAGCACCTCCACCACGTCGCTGGCCTTCAGGCCCAGGAGGCGCGCCAGCTGGCGTACTTCGGGCGTTGACGTCACCATGGTGATGGTTGTCAGCTGGAAGTAGAGGTCGAGGATGAGGATGAGCATCACGGGGGTGAAGCGCTGGTCTTCAGGCAATGGCCGGAAGTCGCGCTCGAACGATTCTTGCACCTCCACGCCGTCGTAGAACTCGCTGGCGGCCCCGAAGCCTTTCATCTCGCGAAGCAGACGGACGGCTCGTGCCAGCTTCTGGGGGTTGGCTGAATAGGTCTGCCAGATGCGCTCAATGCGCGGCTCGTCCAAGCGGGCTATCTGCTTCATGCGCGACTGCAGCGACTGGGGCGGAATGTGCAGCTCCAGGCTCAGCTCCACCATAGGGCGGCTGTAGAGGGGCTTCATGCCAACAGGCCGGCGCAGGTATAACTGCAAGAGCGGTAGCCAGTATTCATCGTGCCAAACAGCGTTTCTCGACATATCTTTCACTTTTTATCCTGCAAAATTACGAAAAATTCTTTATCCCGACGATTTTTTATACATAAAAATGAGAAAAAAATTCGTGCTCTATATTATTTTTTGTACTTTTGCAGAAAATTTGTAAGTCCGTATTAGAAATGCGCAAACTGTTATTCCTGTTTTTCCTCCTTTCAGTAGCCGTGGTGGCCCAGCCACAGTCGGTGAGGGAAGAGCTGAGGCAGAACCCCAGCCTGGCGGCTTCTAATTTCCTGGCCTACCCAAGTCCCAGCCAGCAAAGGCTCACTCCTGCACCCAAGGGAAAGAAGCCTTTCTACATCAGCCACTATGGCCGTCATGGCTCGCGCTATCACACCAAGGCCATTGACTATGAATACGCTCTTGAGACGCTGCGCAGGGCCGACGCCAAGGGGGCGCTCAACAGCTTGGGCAAGGATGTGCTGCAACGGCTGACGGCCATCAGCGCGGAGGCCTCCGACCGCCTGGGCGACTTGACTCCTCTGGGCGTGGAGCAGCAGCACGACATTGCCAGCCGCATGTACAGCCGCTTTCCTGAGGTGTTTAAGAAGGGCGCAGTGGTAGATGCCCGCAGCACGGTCACCCCGCGTTGCATCCTCACCATGGCTCATTTCACGTCGCAGCTGCTTCTGCTGAACCCAAAGCTGGAGGTGAAGATGGACGCCAGCGAGCACGACCATACCTATCTGCGCCAGCTGTTCCGCCTCGATGCCAGCACCAAGGCATCGGCCCGCTACAAGGAATACTGCGACCTTCACGAGTGCTGGCAACGGCCTGTTGGACAGCTCTTTGCCGATACGGCCTACCTGAACCGCTATGTCAACGGCGAGCGACTGAACTACTATCTGTTCCGCGAGGCTGTCAACCTGCAAAGCTCAGAGCTGGGCAAGACGCTCTCGCTCTTCGACCTGTTCACCAGCGAGGAACTTTACGAGATGTGGCGAATGAATAATGTGTGGTGGTACCTGGGCTTCGGCTTCTCCGACCTTAACGGCGGCAACATACCTTTCTCGCAGGCTAACCTGTTGCGAAACATCATTGAGCAGGCCGACAGCTGCCTCCATCTGCCCCGTCCAGGCTGCTCGCTTCGCTTTGGCCACGACACGGCCATCATGCCACTGGTGTGCCTGCTGAACCTCAATGGCTACGGACGAAAGTTTGCCGATTTGGAGCAGCTCGACAACCAGGGATGGGTCGATTATCGCATCTCGCCCATGTCCAGCAACGTGCAGTTTGTCTTCTATCGCAGCAGCACAGCCGACGATGACGTCCTTTTCAAGGTGCTGCTCAACGAGAACGAGGCCACGCTGCCCTTGCCCGACGACCTGGCTCCGTACTACCATTGGAACGACTTCCGCCGCTATTATCTTGAACTTCTTGACAGCTATTCTGCACGGCCATGACCATAGGAAGTATTGACTTCGGCCCCAGACCCGTGTTCCTCGCGCCCATGGAGGACGTCACCGACGTGGGTTTCCGCCTGCTGTGCAAGCGCTTTGGTGCCTCCATGGTCTACACTGAGTTCGTCTCGGCCGAGGCCCTGGTGCGCGACGTGAAGAGCACCGTGAGCAAGCTCAGCATCAGCGATGAGGAGCGGCCCGTGGGCATTCAGATCTACGGACGCGACACCGACGCCATGGTCGAGGCGGCCCGCATTGTGGAACAGGCTGGCCCCGACGTGATTGACCTGAACTTCGGTTGTCCGGTGAAGAAGGTGGCTGGCAAGGGAGCCGGTGCCGGCATGTTGCAAGATATTCCCAAGATGCTCGACATCACCCGCCAGGTGGTGCGCGCCGTCAGCCTGCCCGTCACGGTGAAGACGCGCCTGGGCTGGAACAGCGAGCAGCTGGTCATCACCACGCTGGCCGAGCAACTGCAAGACTGCGGCATACAGGCGCTCACCATCCATGGCCGCACCCGGGCACAGATGTACACCGGCCAGGCCGACTGGACCCTCATTGGCGAGGTGAAGCGCAATCCGCGCATCCACATACCCATCATTGGCAATGGCGACGTCTGCTCGCTCGACGATGCTGACGAGCGCTTCGATCAGTATGGCGTAGATGCCGTCATGATAGGCCGTGCCACCTTCGGCTGTCCTTGGATTTTCAGCCGCGAGCAGCTCAGCTTCAACCAGAAGCTCGACATCCTTGAGGAGCTGCTCGACATCAACGTGAAGCGCATCGACGAGCAGCGAGGCATCATCCACACGCGTCGCCACCTGGCCGCCACGCCCATCTTCAAGGGCATTCCCAACTTCCGACCCACGCGCATTGCCATGCTGCGTGCCACCCACATGGACGAGCTGCTCAGCATTCTGGAGCAGACGCGCTCGCTGCTGGGGTGACTGTTTGCTCCTTTTGGGCCTGCATCAGGCGTTTCCATTTATAGAAGCCCAGTACGGCAATGACCACGTAGAGCCCGTAGAGGCTGGCCTTGAAGGGGATGTCCTTGTAGAAATAGAGCACGCAGGTCACCACGTCTACGGCTATCCAGATGAACCATTGTTCCAGATACTTGTGAGCCAAGGCCCAGATGCCCACCAGGCTTAGTGCCGTGGTGAAGCTGTCGGCCAGGGGCACGTTGCTGTTGGTGAAGGTGACCAGCAGCCAGTAGATGGTGGCCCACAGCGCAGCCATGAGCAGCAGCCAGGGCAGCACCAGCCTTTTGGGAAAGTGGCTGATGGGCACCGGCTGCTTGTGGCTGCCTCCGTGTACCCATCGCCAGTAGCCGTAGATGGTCATCGTAATGTAATAGAACTCCATGGCGCAGTCGGCATAGAGTCCTTTCTGATAATAAAGCACGATGCCCAGGGCCTGCATGATGAAGCCCACCAGCCAGAGCCACACGCTGGCCTTATACTCCAGCAGGATGTAGGCCAGGCCGAGAATGGTGGTGACAATGTCGAGCCAGTGGGCAGCTAAGAATGCGGTCATGAGAAGGATTTCCTTTATAACGAACTTAGAAGCGCAGCGTCAGGCTGCCCATCACCGTGCGGCCGGCCATGGGAATGAAGCCTATCTGGTAGTAGCGGTTGTCGTTGCCGTGGCCATAGTCGTCGAGGATGGAGCTGTAAACCCATCCGCTGGTGGCATAGTGCTTGTCGAAGACGTTGCCTACGTTCAGGCCCACGATGGCCTCGCGTATGCACAGCTTGGGCAGTCTGAGCGTGTAGCTCAGCTGCACGTCGCTGGCCGAGTAGGCAGGCAGCGAGCGGTCTTCATTCTCGGTGTTGTCCAGATACTGGCGGCTCACGTAGCCCGTGTGCCATGTGGCCTTCAGTCCGCGCCAGTGGAAGTCCACGAAGCCGTTGAGGATGGCCTGCGGCGAGAAGGCCAGCGTGGCGTCGTCGTAGTGGATGGGGCGGAACGAGTCGTCCCAGTTCACGGAAGCCATCTCGGTGAAGTCCTTCAGCTTGTTCTGGCTCAGTGCGGCGTTGCCCTCGATGCTCAGCACGGGCAGCACGTCCCAGGCTGCCGTCAGCTCCACGCCCATGCGATAGCTGTCCTTGATGTTGGTGGTCAGCGCCTCGCCAATCTCGCTCAGCTCGCCCGTTTGCACAAACTGGTCGGTGTAGTCCATATAATAAACGTTCGCGCCTGCGCGGAAGCTGCGGGTCGAGAAGCTGTAGCCAGCCTCATAGTCGATGAGGCTCTCGGCCTTGGGGAAGGGATACTTGTAGTTGTCGGTAAAGTTGTTGCGTTCAGGCTCGCGATGGCTCATGGCCACCGAGGCGTATGCGTGGTGAGGCCCGTTGCTCCAGCTCAGGCCCAGCTTGGGGTTCAGGAAGTTGTAGGCCTCGTCAATGTCCAGCCGCTGGTTGTAGTAGATGCCGTCCTCTTTGTAGAACTTGTCGTTGATGCCGCTGGTCTCGTAGCCCACGTGGCGATACTGCACGTCGGCGAAGGCGCTCCACTGGTCGTTCATCTGGTAGGCGGCCTTCACAAAGGTGCTGGCGTCGAACTTCGTAGCGTCCGAATCGTAGTATTTACGGTCGCCGTAGCTGAGCAGGCGCTTGCTCAGGGCCTCGTCCTTTACGTAGGTCAGGTAGCCGAAGTGGTTGCCCGTGAACTCCTGTAGCGACAGTCCGCCGATGATGTTCCAGCGGTCGTCCTTGTAGTTCAGGTGCCACACGGCGCCGTAGGTGTGCTGCGAGAGTCCTTTCTTGCGCACGAAGTCGGTCTTCTCCACGCCGGCGTTGTTGATGCCGAATTTCTTGGGCTTGTTCTGCGGGCGGAACTCTCTGTAGTAGCCGTAGCCGTAGGTGTAGTGCAGGGTGGCTGAGGTGTTCCAGCGGTCGTTGATGTCCCATGCCAGCGACAGCAGGTTGTGGTTCTGCCAGAAGTTGTCGGTGGTCTTGTTCCAGGGCTGGCCGTCGGCCATGAGGTAGCGTTCCGTCTGGTAGTTGCCGTTGGCGTCGGTGACGAAGAGTCCGTTCTCGTCGGTCTTCAGCTGTTCGTAGAGCGAGTTGAACTTGCCCAGCCCTCGGTTGTAGAGGTCCTCATAGGTCTTGATGCCCGTCTTGGTCTGATAGGCCCACGAGCCGTCGTCGTAGTTGCCGTCCATCAGCGAGTAGTTGTCGTTGCCGGCGGTGACGCCGTTCCAGGCCTGGCCTGTCTTCTCGAAGTTGCCGAAGTTTTTGTAGGCGACAACGATGTTGTCGCATAGGTAACTGAGGCCGCCGTAGTAGCTGCCCGAGCGGCCGCCGGTGCCGTGGATGTAGCCGTCGGTGTTGGTCTCGTGGTAGGCGCCGTCCAGTATGAAGTGGTTGCCCATCAGGCCTGTGGAGAACGAGCCGCCGAGGTTATAGGTGCTGTAGGAGCCCAGGCTGGCGCTCACCTCGGCCGAGGGACGTGTGGAGGGAGCCTTCGATGCGAGGGCCACCGTGCCGCCGAAGGCGCCGTCGCCATTGGTCGAGGTGCCCACGCCGCGCTGAATCTGCACGCTGCCCAGCAGCGAGGCGTAGCTGTTCATGTTGGCCCAGAAGACACACTGGTCCTCGGGCGAGTTCAGGGGCACGCCGTCGAGCGTGACGTTGATGCGCGAGTCGCCGGCGCCGCGTATGCGCATGTAGGTGGTGCCGGTGCCCATGCCGTTCTCGCTCCAGGCCAGCACGCCGGGTGTGCGGGCGAAGAGGAAGGGCAGCTCCTGGCCTGTGGTGCTGAAGCTGGCCAGCTCCTGCCGCTTGATGTTCGTCGTGGCGTAGGGCGCGTTCTTCTGTGTGCGCACGCCGCTGACCACCACCTCTTGCAGGCGTTCCATCTTCAGCGAGTCTTGTTGGGGTTCAACACGGTTCTGCACGGTCTGTTGTCCGTGGACATTCAGTGCGGTGGCCGCAGCCACCAGTAAGAGAGTCTTTTTCATTCCCTTTGTTTTAATGAATTAAACCATAAAAAGGGGGTACAAGCGATAGTTATCCATCCCTACGTCGGTATTGCCCGCATCAGGTTTAGAGGGTATCATCTCAGCCCACGCTCGTGGGCACCCCTTGAATATCGGCTGCAAAGGTACGAATAAGTGAGCGAAAAGCAAAGAAAAAATCCATTTTTCTTTGCTTTTCCGAACGAAAGTACCTTCGAACGCAGCTCAAAGGTACTTCAAAGGTACAAAGAAGTCATCATTGGCACAGAAGGATGGCCAGTGCGAAGTAGGGTATGGGGCGGGCGATGATGGTGTCGTGGTCGGTGGTGGAAAACTGCTGGGTCGTGCCTATGTTCTCGAAGTAGTGGCAGCGGGTGGAGGGATGCTGGCGCAGCAGGGCCTTCAGCTCGTACTGGCACTGCGATAGCTTCATCACCACCACGTTGTGGCCGCTGGCCAGCAGGCGGTGCAACTCCTCGGCGGTGGTGCTGCCGGGAATGACCAGCAGCCGCTCCTGCTGGCTCACCAGCGACAGGGCGTCCACCGAGGCAGCGGCGATGAACGAGGGTATGCCTGCCAGCTGCTCCACGCTGATGCCCTGGGCCTGTAGCCGGTCCAGCACATAGTGGATGGAAGCGTAGATGCTGATGTCGCCCTCTACGGCCACGGCCACGCACCGCCCCTCGCGGTAGGCGTCGGTAATGTCGGCCGTCAGCCGGTCGTAAACGGCCTCCGCCCCCGTGCGGTCCTTCTGCATGGGCAGCACATACTGCTGTTGCCGCTCAGGCGGACACCAGGGGGCGACGATGCTGGCGGCACGCGAGCGGACATCCCCCGACGCCGCCTTTGTGGCAGGCACAAAGACCACGTCGGCCCGGCGCAGCGCGTCGATGGCCTGCTGGGTGAGCAGCTCAGGATGGCCTGGCCCTAACGAGAGGAACTGTACGGCGTCGCTCTTCATCGCATCTGCTTGCGGAACTGTATATACTCGTCGCAGCGCTGCACGTAGTCGCTGGTCTTCGCGGCGTTAGCCTGCTCCAGCTGGTAGAGGGCTTTCCAGGCCCGGTAGTGGGCCGTCTGCGGACGGGCCACGCGCTCATCGTCGTTCAGCTGCGGGTTCCATTTATACTCCCACCACGGCTCGTCGTAGAGGTAGATATAGCTCAGGGCAAACAGTGCGCGCTCCTTCAGGCGGAAGTCACTGCTCTGGCTGGCCTCGGTGAGCAGCTGTCGGGCGCGGGCAGCCAGGTCGGTCTCGTTGGCACGCAGCTCGTCGAGCACGCTCTTGCCTCCGCGCATCAGGTACCAGCAGTCGCCCGTGAAGTGGGCCTGGGCATAGCGCACGGCCAGGTCGAAGCAGCGCTGCTGCCGCTTCTGGCCCTTCAGCTTCTGCAGCTCCTTCTCCATGCTCATCATCTGGCGGGCGAAGTCCAGCTTGGGGTTGGCCTGCAGCTTGCGGCCGTCCTCATAGTCCTCGTCCTTCAGCCACTGGCGCGTGATCCACGGCTCCACGTCCACGCTGCGATGGGCGGCAAAGACGGCGTAGCCCTGCTGCTGATAGTAGTCCAGCGGCACCCGCTGCAGCCAGTCGATGGCCTGCTGCCACTGGCAGAGGCGCAGGTGCTTGGTGCCCATGAGGTCGTTCATTTCGGCTTCGTCCAGTTCAAGGTTTTTCTTCAGATACTTGTCCAGTGCCGTCGTGGGTGTGCTCTTGGCATAGTCCATGAAGCGCTGCAGCTGGGCGGTGCTGATGGTGTCGAGGGCCTCGCCGTCGTGATATTGGTGAACAGCCTTGTAGAGGGCCAGCGCCGCCTCGTCGCGGCCGGCCTGGGCGTAGCGGGTGAAGAGTGCTTGATGGGCAATGCGGTCCTGGGCGTTGGCATAATAGTCGTTGGCGTCGCGCTTCTGGTCCAGCCATTGCAGCTCGGTGGCCACGTAGTCGTCCTGCTGGGCAATGGTGGGTGACTGCATGGCGGTGATGTAGAACTGCAGCACGCGGGCGCAGTCCTTCATGCGCTCAGTGCCGTCGAGCGTGACGGCCTTCTTGATGTCGGCCAGGGCCTGCACGCGGTTGTCATACATAAACTCCAGCCAGGCCTTGGCGCTCATCCACATCACGGGATACTGCGTCTTTGCCTCGCGGGCGGCCTGGGCGGCCAGCTGAATCATCTGCTGAGCCTCGCTGCGCTGGATGTCGCGCACGAAGAGCTTGCCAAAGCCGTCCTGGTCTACGGCTTCCTGACAGTTGTTCACGAAGTCCTGGAGCAGGAAGGGCAGCACGGCCGACTGCGGGTCGCGCTGGTACTCCTGTTTGATGGCGGCAAAGGAGCGCTTCTTGTAGAACTGCGTCATCAGGCTCTGCCAGTCGCCCTGGGCGGCAAAGAGCTGGCCGGCGCGGTCGCTGCGTCCCGTCTTCAGCAGGGCGCCGGCGTAGATGTTCTGCATCATGTCCTTATACACGGTCTCGATGTATTTCGAGGCCGTCTGTTCCCAGAAGTTCACGTTCTCGCCATGCCGGCCCAGCATCATGTTGCAGCGCATCAGCAGCAGGGCATGCTGCGAGCGCAGGCGTGTGGTGAGCTTGCCCTGGGCGAAGGTGCGAATGGCGAGGAGCTTCTGTGTGCAGTCCTGGCGCTCCTGGGCCGTGGGGTAGTCCCATTCATACTGTTCGCGCTCCTTCACGTGAACACATTCCAGGTAGCGCTCCAGCTGCGCCACGTAGTCGGCCATGAGCTGGTCGCCCTTCTGGCGTGCTGCCTCGCCGATGCGGTCGGCGTCGAAATAGAAATAGTCGTCGCCGTTGATGCCTAAGTAGGCCTTCCAGTTGTTCAGCGACACCTCGTTCACGCGGTCGCGGAACTCCTGGCGGTCGTACACGCTGAACAGATAATAGTTGTGGGTCTCGGTCCACATGCAGGCGGCCGCCGGCAGGGCCAGTGCGGCCAGCAGGCTAATGCTGATAAATCGCTTCAAATGTTTCATGACTATATCGGTTGATGTTTTCTTCGTCCAGATGATAGGTGATGATGGCCTGCCTGAGCGACGGCCGTTTCTGTTCCACCAGCTGTTTCACGCCCAGTATCTCGCTGGCGTCCACGGTGTGCTCGATGCGCACGCCGCCCACGTGGCGCACCCAGCGATAGACGGGGTAGGCGGCGCTCAGGGGCAGCGCATAGCCTGCCAGGTATCGGGCGTAGGGCCTGACGTCGCGCAGGTCCAGCACGGGGTTCTTGCCTTCTTCGAGCAAGCGTCCGTCGGCCGAGCGGCGATCCTCAAAGCGGCGCGGGTCGCCTGTGTTGTAGAGCATCAGCACGCCGTAGTCAACGGGTGGCGCCGGCATCTGCAGCTGGTGCAGGCGAATGGTGGCAGAGAGAGTGATGAGTGGGGAGTGATGAGTGATGAGTGGGGAGTGATGAGTGAGGAGTTCTTGCCTCACCTGCTCCAGGAAATGATAGAAATTCAGGCGGCTGCGGTCGGTGTAGTCGCAGTCAATCTGCAGCTCCTTCACGCCACTGATGCCGTTCGTCTGGTTCATCTGTGCCACGCGGCGCACCACGCGGCGCGCCAGGCTGTCGTGGCGCTGGTGCATGCAGTTCTCGGTGATATACACCGTGGGCACCAGCTCCACCCCCTTAGGCAGCGTGTCGCTGAAGGTGATGGTGGCGTTGGGGGGGGGCTCGTCGTCCTCGCCGTCCATCACCACGTCGAAATAGCGGCAGTACACCTTCTTAATGGCATAGCGCTCCAGGAAGTTGCGCTCCAGCGAGTCAAGGCGCAGCTCCGTGCGCCAGAAGTACACGGCGTTCAGCTCCTCCCCGTTGTCCTGCACCGTCCGCGAGCAGCCAGTGGTCAGGAGCGCCAGCAGCAAACTCATGATGAAGGCTCCCTTTTGCATATCTGAATGCAAAGTTACGCTTTTTCCGCGAAACGTAAAAGCTTTTGCCCTGTTTTTCTTGCTTCTTGGTTCTACAAGATTTTGTGTGGGTATTCTTTTGGAAAAGAATTGGAAAGAATTGGAAACAATCTGTTCCAATAATTAGAAATAATATTTTTTATAATTGTTGGATATAATTCTTTTTAATTCTTTCTAATTGTTTTCCCAAAAGCACAAGTTCTTTGTCATTTCTTATTCATGAATATTACATGTAACGCCACAGTGTTCTACCCACACGAAATCTTGTAGAACCTCTTTTTTAAAGACAACTTAGGACAACTTAGGACAACAATCTTTCTTTTCCTATGAGCGATTTGCATGCTGAAGGGGCGCCTTTTCATTGTTAATTAGTTGTTCAAAGTTGTCCCCAGTTGTCTTCTTCTTTTTTGGTTCTCCGAGATTTTGTGTGGGCAAAGCCATTTCCCAAATTACAGACCCCACACGAAATCTTGTAGAACCGTTTCAGAAACATAATTTTTTATGTCTTAGTTCTTGGAAGTATCGGAATAATGTAGTAACTTTGCAGCAAACATTCAGTTTATGGGCAGGTACATCAATATGGGCAACGCCGGATTCCAAAGTGCCAGGAACGGCGAGTATGTGGATAAGTCAGCACTTATCTCCGTGGTCAATGGCACACTGTTCACCGAGCGCCGCTTTAGCTGCGTCAGCCGCTGCCGCCGCTTTGGCAAGTCGATGGCCGCTAAGATGCTGGCGGCGTATTACGACCACTCGTGCGATTCGCGAGCCCTGTTTGCCGACTTAGTGATAGCCCATGATCCGTCATTTGAGCAACACCTGAACAAATATCCCGTCATCTATCTCGACATTACGGGCTTCACCACCCGCTATCACACGGACGACATCGTGAAGCACATCGACGCGGCCTTGAAAGAGGACGTGAGGAAGGCCTATCCCCAGGTGGAGGACCGCGAGGACTACGACCTGATGGACCTGCTGATCAGCATTCAGGAGGCTACGGGCGAGAAGTTCATCTTCATCATCGACGAGTGGGACGCCATCTGTCGCGAGTTTGCCCCCGGCACAAAGGCCATGGATACCTATGTCAATTGGCTGCGGCGGATGTTCAAGGACGTGAGTGGCCAGTATGTCTTCGCCGGGGTATATATGACGGGCATCCTGCCAGTGAAGAAGTATAAGACGGAGTCGGCGCTCAACAATTTCATTGAGTATTCCATGGTGGAGCCGCGCCTGATGGCTCGCTACTTCGGGTTCACCAAGGATGAGGTGAAGGCACTGGCTGGTAAGCACGACATGGATTTCGACGAACTGGAGAAGTGGTATGACGGCTATCAGATAGGTGATGAGCTGTCGATGTTCAACCCCAACTCGGTGATTCAGGCGGTCTATGCAGGACGTTGCCGCAGCTTCTGGGCATCGACCGGTGCCTATGATGCCGTGGCCCGCTATATCCAAATGAACTACGAGGGCCTGAAGGACGACATCATCAGGATGCTGGCAGGAGGGCGCTGCAAGGTGAATCCTACAAAATTCCAAAACGACATGTCGGTCGTCCGCTCGAAAGACGATGTACTGACCGTGCTGATCCATCTGGGCTATGTCTCTTACAACTGGCGGAAGAGCGAGTGCTACATCCCTAATCATGAAGTTGCCGGCGAGTTGGCCAACGCTGTGGAAGACAGCAACTGGAGCCATGTGGCCGATGCGCTGCAGGCCTCGGAAGAGTTGCTTGAAGCCACCCTGGCCGGCGACGAGCAGGCCGTGGCCCGAGGCATCGACGTGGCCCACGACGAGCATACGAGCATCCTGTCCTACAACAACGAGAACTCGCTGGCCTGTGTACTGAGCATTGCTTACTTCTATGCCCACAACGACTACATCATCCATCGGGAGATGGCCAGCGGAAGAGGCTTTGCCGACTTGGTGCTCATCCCGCGCAAGAACGTTGACTCGCCAGCCATCGTCATAGAGCTGAAATACAACAAGGATGCCGACACCGCCATTTCGCAGATACTGCGCAAGGACTATCCGGCCAAGGTGGCAGCGTATGCCGACAACCTGCTGCTCGTAGGCATCAACTACGACAGAGATACCAAGCAGCACGAGTGCCACATCAGGAAATCTCCCGTTTAGCCCGCGTCATGGTCTTCATGGAGCCACCACCCTTGCGCCCTGCGCGCAGCACCATTCATTTCTTTTTGCTTCGTTTTCTATCTCCCGCCTCACGGCGTAGAAGAAACTGGTTCTACAGGAATTTGTGTGGGTGTTCTTTTGGAAAAGAATTGGAAAGAATAGGAAACAATCTGTTCCAACAATTAGAAATAATATTATTTATCATCATCAGAGCGACCTGGGCTTGCAGCTGCGCTATAAATTCTGAATCTATTCTATGACATCAAATTCAGCAAACACATATTCATCAAAACTTCGCGTTGTAATATCTTTACGATCCCAGTGCTCATTGTCGAAACTGAATACTTTCACGGCTCTATACCGTCCAGGGGGATAACTATAGACATCTGTCCAAAACGGATTGAAGGCAAATACAGCAGTATCTCCTGGAGATATGAATTTTAAGTTATTCAACGTAAGAACATCGGGATGGTTCTTTTTCCCATTCAGCAGTTCAGGTTTATCCCATTTCCCGTTGCGAAAGTGTTCTACCCATATCCCGTAATCGCCGTAATAATAGTCTTTGCCAGTATTGTTGATGACAAAAATATTAACCTTGGTAGAAGCATCTACAGGTGAAGAGAACTCGTTGACAGACATGAAGGATTTCAAAGTGCTGTCTTGGGGAGCAGCAACGTCCGAAGGCGTTGCTTTTTCTGCATTGCCCATAAGCGTCCCGCCTGCTCCCCCCCCGCTGACCACAGCATAACAGTAGAAACACTGATAGATAGAAGGAAAAAAGTTTCATCGCTCTTAATATCGTTCTAAACCATATTTTGACAGCACTATATCAGCCTTTGTATAAATAATCTTTTTTTTGCAACAATACGAAAATTTTTATATTTATTTAAATGGATTATCGAAAAAATTACAGATTAAAAGAGATGCGGGGCGCGTAAGAAAGTAGTCTTACCACCGCCGCACATGCCACCAAAAGTAGAGGCACAGCAGCAGCCCTATGACTACATAGAGCGCAAACAGCTGCCACATCAGCGGGCGCACTCCTGGGGTGCTTTGTCGGCCACGTACTGCCTGATTCTTTCTATCAGCTGGCGTGTAGGCTCTATGTAACCTTCCACGTCCTTCTGCTCTACGTCGATATAGCAATTGTAATCACCGTCTTCACGTAACTTTTGCAGATTAGAATACAGCCGACCGTCGTCTTTGGTGAAAATGGCAGTCTTAACGTAATAGAGGCTGAATTGGTTGACGGCACCACGGTGTGTACCAACCTCATGGTGATCAGTGATAAGTAAGGCGCTCACAGCATGGAACAAAGCATAATAGAGACGGTTTGCTGCCATCTCCCATATACCGTTTTTTACTTGCAATTCCATCTGCTCCCAAGTTTTGGCGGTTTTGTCAAGTTCGAGCGTAATAATAACGCGTCTGTCAATTTCCTTAAGACTCATACAGTACCTCCTTATCTTCTTCAACATTAAAATAGAACATGGTATGCGGGCCATCGAACCACTGTGTCTTTGTGAAAGTGCGGGCGTTGATGTCTTCACCGATGTTCCAGCCCATATCTGTGAAGGGCCATGCATACTTCTCCCAGTCATCGCTGTCGCGCACCGGCTTGTCAAGCAGCACGAGCAAGTCCCAGTCAGAATCCTCACTCCAGTCGCCTCGGGCGCGGGAACCGTAGAGGTAAAGCGTACTTCCCTTTGGCAGCACCCGTGCCGCCACCTGCCTGATGTTGTCTATGACTTGTGAACTCTCCATATGTTTCCCGTCATGGGTTTCGCATGCAGATTAATTTGTCGCAAAGATACGAAGAGTTTCTCAAATCTCCAAACATTTTGCATTGTTTTTGCGAGCAACACAGAAAACAAGTTGCAGTCCCTGCGCGCAGCACCATTAATTTGTTTTTGCTATGCTTTCGATACAGAATTTTATTTATAAGTAGATGCACAATAAAAACTAATGAGAAATTCAATTTTGTTCAGTTACTTAGATATAATTCTTTAGGTATAGGCGCTTAGGCCATACTTTTGCGTAACACGATACTCCCATCACTTTTTCAACACAGAGACACAGAGGACACTGAGGGAATCACATAGATACAAGACTCCGAGTGTGACAGAGCGACCTAAAGGTCTTCACAGAGAGCTACCGCTGTGTTTTGACGGGCGAAGCCTCTGTGCAAGGCCTTTAGGCCTCTCTTGTAGTCTCTGCGACTGGCTATACATCC
>JAFPTC010000077.1 GCA_017400455.1 Prevotella sp.
AGGTTGGAGGGGGTTACTTTTTGTAGGTGCGAATAATGTTGCCATCAACAAACTGCTCTTGCTGAAGCTGAATTCCCACAGGCAACTGGGGAGCAGAAGTGCCGCCGCTGACGGTTTTCGGCGAAGTCTCGATGCGAATCTCGTCCCACAGTCCGGCATCGATGAACGACTGCAACGTTTGCCGGCCACCTTCGACCATAAGACTCTGGAGCCCCTCTCGGTCCCCCCAAAGGGGGGATGACATGCTGGATTCTCCTTGGTTATTCTTTCCCAAGACTATGCGCACGGGGTCTTTCCCGTACCACTCGCGGACGTTCAGCTGCGGATGCTCGCGCTCGTTGGTGACGCGCCCCACGAGGATGGCGTCGTACTCGCTTCGCAGCTTGTGGACCAGCATTTTGGTGTAGGGAGTGGAAAGGGCAAGGGCCTGACCATGGTCGTCGATAAACCCGTTGGCGGTCTGTGCCCATTTCAGCAGGATATAGGGCCGATGATGCTGATGGTAGGTGAAGAAACGCTTGTTCAGCTGCTGGCATTCCTTTTCCAGCACGCCCACGGTCACCTCGATGCCCGCCTCGCGGATTTTCTGGATGCCACGCCCCTGCACTTTGGCAAAGGGGTCGACGCAGCCCACCACGCACCGCTTCACCCCCTTACGGATAATCAGGTCGCAGCAGGGCGGCGTCTTGCCATAGTGGGCACAGGGTTCAAGCGACACATAGATGGTGGCATCTTTCAGCAAGTGTTCGTCTTCGGGGCGTACCGAGGCAAAGGCGTTCACCTCGGCATGTCCCTCGCCGCAGCGCACATGATAGCCCTCGCCGATGATGGTGCCCCCCTCCGTCTCCCCCCGATAGGGGGAGGGCACTACGATGACTGCCCCTACCATGGGGTTGGGCTTGGCGTTCTGCATGCCGTTACGCGCCAGTTGCAAGCACCGGCGCATGTACATTTCATCTATTTGCTGCTGATTCATGGTGCAAAAATAAAAAATATCCGCGGAAAAAACAAAAGAAAAGGCAGGAAAGGGAATGAAAAGTTTGGATGTGTTGGCTACTTTTTGTAAATTTGCAAAATAAATCTGATAAATACAAACGTATCAACTATGAAACCCGACGCCAAGCCCCTGGAAAGCACGAAATATGAGGGAAAGGAAGTCCGCCTGTGTACGGACGGGAAGTACCGCTGGACCTATCCGATGAACATGCTCACCAATCCCTCCGTCTATATAACGGTCTGCAAAATCTTTGGCAGTATGTTTGCCATAGCCTTCATCCTGGCCTACATCCGTCCGTTGTTTCGCGGCGAGTTCGCCCAAATAGCCAGCGACCTGAAATGGTGGGGCGTGGCCGTGCTGGTGTTTCTTGCCATCAGCGGTCTGGCCTACCTCATCGTGGCCGCACAGTATGGATGGAAGTACATCGTGAGGTTCACCATGGACGAGAACGGCGTTGTTCACGAACAGATTCCCGCCCAGCATAAGAAAGCGGTGAAAATGGGCGGCTCACTGGCCGCAGCAGGTGCTTTGGCGGGAAGTCCCGGACGCATAGGCCAGGGACTGCTTATTGCCACGCACACCTCGCTGGCGTCAGACTTCAAGGTGGTGAGAAGCGTCAAGCCCCTCAGGAGATGGCACACCATCAAGGTGAACGAGCCCTTCGCCAAGAACCAGATATATACCACCCCCGAAGACTTCGACTTCGTGCTTGACTATATCCGCAGCCACTGCCCGAAAGTGAAATGACTACTTCACACGCTCAAGGAACTCTGCCTCCACGATGCGCAGTTCGCTCTTAGTGTCGCCACCGTTCTTGGCCTTGAAAAGGTCGAGTTCGCCTGCTGCAGGCTCGGCCACCTCCACGATACCGCCAAAGGCGTCCTTGTCCTTGCCGGCACCTTTCAGGCGGATGGTTATCTCGTTGGTAGCCATGGGTTTGGCGGGTTTCAGGTGTACATACCCCAGACTTCTTTCCGTCTCGCCGCTCCAGATGAGTTTCTTTCCTGCATAGATTTCAAGCGGATAGCTGCGCAACCGCCATCCCGTCAGTTTCAGGCAGATGTCGGAAACCACGGTCTTGCGCGACAGCCGGTAGGTAATCCAGGCCGTTGACAGCCGTCCGTCGTTCTTCCATTCCGAGAGTTCGTTGTCGTCGAAACTGTTGGAGGCATGTTCGGCATCGTATCCGGCTTTTGCGCTGACGATGTCTACTCCCCTGAAATGCTCACTATAGGAAGGAGTGGAAGGCGTGGCACCACGGTCGAGCGAAGGCTTCAGCGTGAGCTGTGGCAGATATTTCGACAGTCCTTCCTTCACTTCCACGGGATTGGTCTTCACGGTAAGATAGGCCGGTTTCACTCCTTCGGCGTAGGCCGACAAACGGATTTCGCCGGCATTCGCCGTGGAGCGCACCAGCACCCTGTTCACTCCGCATTCCACCGGCAGACTGTAAGCCCCCACGTAATTGTCGGAAACATTCTTCGTAGCGGCAGCGTCCAAGAGTCCGTCGGGACGGTTATCGTCGGGTTGCTGCATCTCCTTGTTGTTGCGCGTGGCCAAACCGCCTATCCAACGCCCGTCGCCCCACATGCTGAAATGAATCATGCGGTCGTCGAGCGGACAGCGGCGGCCCTGTGCGTCGAGCACTTCCACCTGGAAAAGTACCATGTCGGCACCGTCGGCCTTGGTTCCTTCGGGATTCTCGATGGCGGTCAGTTTCAGCTGACTGGGGGTACCAGCGGTTTCCAACTGATACCGGCTGCCGTCAGACCCAACGGCCAGCAGCGTACCGGGCTCGAAATCCACCTGTTCGAACGTGTGCAGATAATGATAGCTGCGTGTGCCCTTGCCCAGCGATTTCCCGTTCAGGAAGAGTTCCACCTCGTCGGCCGTGGAAACCACATAGACAGGCTTCCGGGTGCCGGCTTCGTAGTTCCAGTGTCCGATGATATAGGTCTGCTGCGACTCATTATCCACCCATCCGTTCCACATCACCTGATGAACGAAGAAGGCATCCTTGGGAATGCGCATCGCATCGGTGACGCCACTCATGCGGAAGTTGGACTCGCCCCGATGATGCGTGTTGGTATCAGAGAACACAATCTTCACGCCGCCGCTGCTGACGCGGGTTCCCGTGCCGGGACGCTCCATCCAGTAGTCGTACCAGCGGCGCACCATTTCCACGGCAAATGCGTCCATATTGTGGTTGTAGTCGGTGGCAGGCTTACCGCGATAGAGCGGTCCGTCGCCCTCCTTATGGTAGGGATAAGAATATTCGTCCCAGTATTTGCGCAGTCCCTCGTCGCGACAATATTCCATGGCCCACATGGGATGCTTCTTCGACTTGTTGATATACAGCATCTCGCCGCCATATTCCGCCTCGTTGATGTCGAGCATCTCACGCGAGCCGATGGCCCGGCCGCCATAGGGATCGTATTGGTCGCGCAGCGCCTTCATCTCGAGCATGTGCTCACGGCTGATGCTCTCGTTGCCACTCTCGTAGAACAAGATGCTGGGATTGTTGCGGTTGTAGATGATGGCATCGCGCATCAGGTCCTTGCGCTGCTGCCATCGCGGTCCTTCAACGTCCTTCTCGGCATCACCGGCA
>JAFPTC010000011.1 GCA_017400455.1 Prevotella sp.
CGACGATGACCACGTCTTCCATCTCGTAGCGGGTGAAGAGCTTCACCTTGCCGGCCTGCACCTGTGCAGAGAGTGAGATGTAGGCACCGAGCAGCAGCTGCTGGCCGGTCTGGCCCTTGGCATAGAACGTACGGCTCACCTGGGCACCACCGAACGAGCGGTTGGCCAGCATGCCACCGTATTCACGGGCAAAGGGCACGCCCTGAGCCACGCACTGGTCGATGATGTTGTTCGAGACCTCGGCCAGACGATAGACGTTGGCCTCGCGGGCACGATAGTCGCCGCCCTTCACGGTGTCGTAGAACAGACGATAGACCGAGTCACCGTCGTTCTGATAGCACTTGGCAGCGTTGATGCCGCCCTGAGCGGCAATGGAGTGGGCTCGGCGGGGCGAGTCCTGGATGCAGAAATTATATACGTTGAAGCCCATCTCTGCCAGCGAGGCGGCAGCCGATGCACCAGCCAGGCCCGTACCCACCACGATGACGTCGAGCTTCAGCTTGTTCTTCGGGTTGACAAGACGCTGATGAGCCTTATATTCCTTCCATTTCTCAGGCACTGGTCCTGCGGGAATCTTTGAATCTAATACTTTTGCCATAGTTTTTTCGATTTAAAAGTTAACAATTAAGCAGCACAGCATCCGGTGCACAGCGAGGGGGCACAGCCAAAGGCGAAGGCCAGCACCACCACGAGGAAACCGAGCATGAGCAGGGTGACATAGATGAAGCCGATGAGCTTGATGCGGCACTCCCAGGTCTTTCCGCTCCAGCCCAGCGTCTGAAGAGCACTCCAGAAACCATGGGTGAGGTGGAACCAAATGGCGCAAATCCAGATGACGTAAAGCACCACATAGATGGGATTAGAGAAAGTCTCCTGAATCCAACCGAAGCCATCGCCAGGAGCGTGGACCAGACCTTCCATGCCAACAATCTCGGCAAACATCATGTTGTACCAGAAGTTGAACAGGTGCAGGATCAGTCCCAAGAGGATGATGATGCCCAGCACGAGCATGTTACGCGAGGCGAAAGCCTCAACGCCGCTACCTCCATTCACCGTAGTAGACACTTCGTAGCGGTTGTCGCCACGGGCCTTGCGGTTTTGTGCCGTCAGGATGAAGGCATAGACGATGTGAACAACGGCCAAGAAGGCCAATCCCATAGTTGCCAGCACGGCATACCAGTTGGCGCCGAGCAGTTCGCAGATCATGTTGTAAGCCTCGCCCGAGAAGAGCGCAACCATGTTCATGGCGCAGTGAAACGTCAGAAACAAGATAAGCGCCATGCCCGTTACGGACATCACAACTTTTCTGCCAATTGAAGAATTAAATAACCACATAAAGTTTTGAAAATTAATTAATTAATATTTTATAGATTTATTGTTAGCAAATGCATTCCCCTTGTAGTAGGCTTGCGGTCTAATACTTAATAGTAAGTACACACACGCGCATTTGAGGGTACAAAATTACTGAAAAATTGTGAAACCCGCAAACGTTTATAGAAAAATGTGTTATAATTTTGGTTTTTCGCCGTAGTTTTCGTAACTTTGCACCGTTTTTTAATACGTATTAGAATGAAAATAGCTTTGATAGGCTACGGCAAGATGGGCAAGATGATAGAGCAGATTGCCATCAGCCGGGGTCATGAAATTGTGAGCGTCATTGACATCGACAATCAGGAAGAGTTCGAGAGCGAACGTTTCGCCACGGCCGACGTGGCCATAGAGTTTACCAGTCCCACGGCTGCCTACGGCAACTATCTGAAGTGCTGGAAGAAAGGCGTGAAGGTGGTGAGCGGCTCAACGGGCTGGATGAAGGAGCATGGCGATGACGTGAAGCAGCAGACCACCAATGGCCAGACGCTTTTCTGGGCCAGCAACTTCAGCATCGGCGTGGCCATCTTCTCGGCCGTGAACCGCTATCTGGCCCGCATCATGAACCAGTTCCCGCAGTATGACGTGGAAATGGAAGAAACTCATCACGTACATAAGCTCGACCACCCCTCTGGTACGGCTATCACGCTGGGCGAGGAGATTGTGGAGGCGCTCGACCGCAAGACGGGCTGGGCCGAGGACACTACCGACCCCTCGCTCCTGCGTATCGACCATATTCGTCGTGGCGAGGTGCCAGGCATCCATACCGTGCGCTACGACAGCGATGCCGACCTCATCACCATCAGCCACGATGCCCACAGTCGCAAGGGCTTTGCCTTGGGTGCTGTGCTGGCAGCTGAATACACCAAGGACCATCAGGGCCTGCTTACCATTAGCGACATGTTTAAGTTCTGAGCCATGGCAAAAGGAAAGGAAAAGAAACCGCTCAACATGAAGCGGCAGTGGATTAAGTTCATCGTGGTGCTGGTGCTCTACCTCCTCTTCCTCTATTGGGTGAAGTCGTGGCTGGGCCTGCTGGTGGTGCCCTTCATCTACGATGCCTACATCTCAAAGAAAATCAAATGGCAATGGTGGAAGGACAGCGAAGGCCCCGTGCGCTTCATCATGTCATGGGTCGACGCCATTGTCTTTGCCTTGGTGGCCGTCTATTTCATCAACCAGTTCTTCTTCCAGAACTACGTCATCCCCTCCAGCTCGTTGGAGAAGTCGTTGCTCACGGGCGACTACCTTTTCGTGTCGAAACTGAGCTACGGCCCCCGCATTCCCCAGACGCCCCTCACCGTTCCCCTGACCCAGCACACCCTGCCCGTTGGCGGCATCAAGAGCTATATTGAGTGGCCCCATTGGGACTATCGTCGCGTCAGCGGACTGGGCCATGTGGAGCTGAACGACATCGTGGTGTTCAACTATCCCGCTGGCGATACCATCTGCTCCGAGCCTGCTTATCAGACCTACTATTACGATCTCTGCTATGACTTGGGCTATCGTGCCTATGAGCAGGCTTATGGCATGCCCGCGAACATGGAACAGCTGCTCGACTCCATCCCGCCCTTGGAGCGGCTCACCTTCTTCAGCCAAATCTACGCCAGCGGCAAGAACGGCATCCAGAACAACTGGGCGCAGTTTGGCGACATCGACACCCGTCCCACCGACCGCCGCGAGAACTACGTGAAGCGCTGCGTGGGTCTGCCCGGCCAGACGCTGCAAATCAAGGACCGCATCGTCTATCTTGACGGAAAAGCCAACAAGGAGCCCGATCTCGTGCAGTATGCCCACACCGTGGTGTTCCGCGAAGGTTCCGTCCTCACCAACGACTTCATGAAAGAGCAGGGCATCACCTGTGAAGACCTGGGCTATCCCGTAGGCTCACAGAGCGATGACATCCGCTTCAACCGCCGCACCGTCATCGAGGCCATGCCGCTGACCAAGGCCACAAAGGCTGCCCTGGAACAGCGCACCGACCTGGTGGAGAGCGTCACCCTGAACACCACGCCTCCCGAGGGCGACTGGCGCAAGGTGTACCCGCAGAACGGCAATCGCCACTGGACACGTGACAACTACGGCCCCATCTGGATTCCCAAGAAAGGCGTCACCATCGACCTTGCCGACAGCGTGAAGCTGGGTGGCGACCTCTTTGCCAACTATGCCGTCTACGAGCGCTGCATCCGTGCCTACGAAGGCAACAAACTGGAAATCAAGAACGGAAAAATCTATATTAACGACCAACCTACCACGAAGTACACCTTCAAGCTGGACTACTACTGGATGATGGGCGACAACCGCCACAACTCCGCCGACTCGCGCTATTGGGGATTCGTGCCCGAAGACCACATCGTGGGCAAGCCCATCTTCATCTGGTGGAGCAGCGATCCTGATCGCGGGCTCTTCTCTGGTGGCATCCGCTGGAGCCGTCTGTTCCGCCAGGTCGACAACATCAAGTAGGGTAGTCCGCCTTCGGTACTGCGACTGTCCTCACAGCAAGAAAAGCAGCTATGCGAAGAACTGCCAGATTTCTCCTTGCGCTCGCCGTGGCGCTGGTGCTGATGCTCTGCTTCAGGGCGTTGGCATTCACCATCTATGTGGTCGATGGCCAGGCGTTCTCGCCATTGTTCTATGCTGGCGACCGCGTGCTGGTCAACCGCTGGAGCTATGGACTGCGCGTGGGTGGACAGGACGGCCCGTTCGGCTATGCCCGCATAGGCCGGCAGCCGATGGAACGGGGCGATATTGTCGCTTTTGAGAATCCTCAGAATACCGACGAAGTGCTGATTTGTCGTTGCAAGGCTGTTCCTGGCGATACCATCATGCACCAGGGGCAGCCCCTTGTGGTTCCCGGAACGCTCACCTGTGCTTCTTCCGATCACTATTGGATGGAAGCCATCGGCAGCGGCAACACCCTCGATTCGCGCACCTTCGGTCTTGTACCCGAGCAGTTCATCATCGGTCGGGTGGTCATGATAGTCTATAATCACCAACCTTCAGCACCTTTCTGGCGGGGCTGGATGACCGGCCGCTTCTGTTTGCCGCTCTAACTTCTTGCCTGCTGCCCATGACCTGTGCCCTGCTTTCCACCACCTATTTCGGTCCCGTTCAGTGGTATCAGAAGCTCTATCGCTTCGGCCGCGTGGAGATAGAGGCTCACGAGCATTTCGTGAAGCAAACCTATCGCAACCGCTGCCACATTGCCACGGCGCAAGGCATCCAGGCGCTGACGGTGCCCGTGACGGCCGTTTCCGATGCCGACAGGGGCATTGCCTCCGTTCGCATCAGCGATCACGGCAACTGGCGCCACCTCCATTGGCAAGCCATCACCTCGGCCTATGGCGACTCGCCTTTCCTTGAATACTACGAAGACGATTTGCGCCCATTCTTCTTTGAGCGCCGTTGGGAAACCCTGTTCGACTTCAATTGGGACATTTTTACGAAAATGTGCCATTTAATCGACATTCAGCCCCATGTGGAGCTGACCACAGACTATGCAAAAAAAATCGATTCCATCGATAGCCGGCCCGTTGCCGACTATCGTGGAATCATCTGTCCTAAGCACGCTGTTCCCGATCCAGACTTCGTTCCCAAGCCCTATTATCAGGTGTTCAGCCAGCGCCACGGATTCCTGTCCAATCTCAGCATTCTCGATCTGCTGCTCAACATGGGGCCGGAATCCATCTATTACCTTTAATCACAGTCCCTTTGCTTTCAGCAGTGCCGATGCGTCGGGCTGCTCCATGCCGGTGAAATCGCTGAAAAGCTGCATCAGCGGCAGCGTGTTGCCCTTGCTCAGCACCTTCTCGCGGAAGTCTTGTCCCACTGCGGGGTCCAGTGCTCCGCGCTGGGCGAAGACGCTTGCAATGTTCACGGCCAGCACCTCCGTCCACAGATAGCTGTAATAGCCGGCCGCATAGCCGCTGCTCCAGATGTGGTTGAAATAGCTGGTGCTGTAGCGTGGCGGCACCTGCGTGTTCAGCAGTCCTATCTGTCCCAGGGCGTCCCGCTCGAAGTTGGCAGCCTGCTCGGCGGTGGGCACGCTGTCGATGGGCAACATGTGCCAAGCCATGTCCAGGCAGGTGGCGGCCAGGTTCTCGCCCAGGGCGTAGCAAGGCTGGTAGCTGATGCTCTTCAGCATGCGCTCCTTCAGGTCGGCGGGCATGGGCTGGCCCGTCTCGGCATGCAGGGCATAGTGGTCGAAAATCTCGGGAATGCTGGCAAACGACTCGTTAAACTGCGACGGCATCTCCACGAAGTCGCGGGCCACGTTGGTGCCCGCCAGCCGGTTGTACTGGCAGCTGGAGAGCATGCCGTGCAGGGCGTGGCCAAATTCATGGAACATGGTGGTCACCTCGTCCCAGGTCAACAGCGAGGGCTGTCCCTCGGGCGCCTTGGCAAAGTTGCACACGTTGAACACGATGGGCAGCTGCTGGCGCTGGCGGCTCTGCGTGGCAAACTCGTCCATCCAGGCACCGCCGCGCTTGGTGGGCCGGCGGAAGAAGTCGCTGTAGAACAAGGCTATGGGCTGTCCGTTGCGGTCGAACACCTCAAACACCTTCATGTCGGGATGATAGGTGGGAATGTCGGTGCGCTGCTTGAACGTCAGGCCATACACACGGTTGGCGGCATAGAACACGCCGTTCTTCTGCACGCTGTCAACGTTGAAGTAGGGCTTCACCTCGTCGTCGCTGATGTTCAGCTGCTCCTTCTTCATCTTCGCCGAGTAGTAGAAGCGGTCGTAGGGCTGCAGCTTGAAGTCCGGGCCCTCCGTCTTCCGGGCATATTCCTCAATGGCGCGTTCCTCGGCCATTTCCTTAGGCTGATAGGCGGCAATGAGGTTCTTCAGGAAGTTATAGACGTTGTCGCTGTTCTGGGCCATGGTAGGCTCCAGCGAGTAGGCGGCAAAGTTCTTGTAGCCCATCAGCTGAGCCTGTTCAGCACGCAGCTTGGCTATCTCGGCCACGATGGGGAAGGTGTTGTGACCCTCAGCAGAGCCGTCGGCGCGGTGCATCGATGCCTCGAAGACGCGACGGCGCAGCTCGCGGTTGTCGAGCGAGGCCAGCAGCGGCTGCTGCGTGGTGTTCACGATGACAATGGCGAAAGGCTTCTTCCCGCCCAGGTCCTGTGCGTCCTGCTTGCACTGGGCTATGTCGGCCTGGCTCAGTCCGGCCAGTTCCTCCTCGCTGTCCACCCACACCACGGCGGCGTTGGTGGCGGCAGGCAGCTGGTCGCCCCATTGCTGCTGCAAGTCGTTGATGCGCAGGTTTATTTCCTTCATGCGGGCCATCTTATCGTCGGGCAGCAGGGCGCCCTTGCGCACGAAGTCCTTATATATCTCTTCCGTCAGTTTCCGCTGTTCGCCCTGCAGGCCGTCCAGCTCGTTGTCATACACGCTTTTGATGCGCTGGAAGAGCGCTTTGTTGAACGACACCTCGTTGCTCAGGTCGGTCAGCAGCGGCGTCACTTTCTTCTCCACTTCTCCCAGCTCGGCCGTCTTGTCGGCGTTGGTCAGGGCGAAGAAGATGCGGCTGACGCGGTCCAGCGTGCGTCCGCTCTCCTCGTAGGCCAGGATGGTGTTGTCGAACGTAGGTGCCTCGCTGTTGCTCACTATTTTCTGAATGTCGTCGCGCATCTCCTGGATGGCGGCCTCAAAGGCGGGCAGGTAGTCGGCCACCTTTATCTTGCTGAAGTCGGGAGCGCCATAGGGCAGGTTGCTTTCCTGCAGCAGGGGGTTGCTGTTGGTGGCTGTCTGCTGACAGGCCGATAGGTGCATCATGCCGGCGGCAATGCCCGTCACCAGCATGGTCTTCGATAGTTTTTTCATACGCTTCTAAATCAGGGTAAAGGCTACGTCCATCATGTGGGTAAAGGTGTTCTGCCGCTCCTCGGCGGTGGTGGCCTCGCCCGTGAGTATGTGGTCTGAGATGGTGAGGATGACCAGTGCCTTCTTGCCGGCCCTTGCGGCGTTCATGTAGAGGGCCGATGCCTCCATCTCCACGGCCAGCACGCCCATGTTCATCCACTTGTCGTTATGGGCGTTCTCGGTGTAGAACGTGTCGCTCGACAGCACGTTGCCCACCTTGTAGCGATAGCCCAGGTGGTCGCAGGCGTCGGCAGCGCCACGCAGCAGGCTGAAGTCGGCCACGGGCGCAAAGGTGCCGGGCAGCTCATACTGCGAGGCATAGTTTGAGTTGGTGCACGCGCCAATGGCGATGCAGAGGTCGCCCACGTGCAGGTCGGGATGGATAGACCCTGCCGAGCCCACGCGGATGATGGTCTTCACGTCATAGAAGTTGTAGAGCTCGTAGGTGTAGATGCCTATTGAGGGGATGCCCATGCCGTGGCCCATCACGCTGACGCGCTTGCCCTTGTGGGTGCCGGTGAAGCCCAGCATGCCACGCACATTGTTAAACTGCACGGGATTCTCCAGGAAGTTCTCGGCCATGAACTTGGCACGCAGCGGATCGCCTGCCATGATGACGGTCTCGGCAATTTCGCCGAGCTTTGCCCCGATGTGGGGAGTAGGTGTGTTAGCCATAATCGTGATGTTTTGGTTTGTATTCGACTGCAAATATAGTCATTTTATTTCATTCTTTTGCTAACTTTGGGTGGCAAAACTTTACGCGCAAACTTTGTTTTTTGATACTTTAACCAAAAAAGCGTTGTGCGCACACAAAAAACTTTCCACACATCACTTCTAACTCTCAACTTTTTTGTACCTTTGCAGCCGAAAGTTTAATGTATCAACATTTTAATACAATAAAAACAATGGCAAATTTAGATTTGACGCAGTATGGCATCACCGGTTCGAAGGTGATTGCCCACAATCCGTCGTATGAGTACCTCTTTGAAGAGGAAACCAAGGCTGGCCTGACCGGCTTTGACAAGGGTGTGAACACCGAGCTGAACGCCGTGAACGTGATGACTGGCATCTACACCGGCCGTTCGCCTAAGGACAAGTACATCGTCTGCGACGAGCAGTCGAAGGACAAGGTGTGGTGGACTTCTGAGGAATACAAGAACGACAACCACCCCATGAGCGAGGAGGTTTGGGCCAAGGTGAAGGAGATCGCCATCAAGGAGCTGTGCAACAAGGAGCTCTATGTGGTTGACGCCTTCTGCGGAGCCAACGAGGCTACCCGCCTGGCCGTGCGCTTCATCGTTGAGGTGGCCTGGCAGGCTCACTTCGTGAAGAACATGTTCATCCAGCCCACCGAGGAGGAGCTGAAGAACTTCAAGCCTAACTTCGTGATCTACAACGCCTCTAAGGCTAAGGTTGAGAACTACAAGGAGCTGGGTCTGAACTCAGAGACCTGCGTGGCCTTCAACACCACCAGCCGCGAGCAGTGCATCATCAACACATGGTACGGCGGCGAGATGAAGAAGGGCATGTTCTCCATGCAGAACTACTATCTGC
>JAFPTC010000078.1 GCA_017400455.1 Prevotella sp.
TGGGTCCTACAACGTCGCCGGGGAACACCTTCGTCAGGTCGCAGCCCAACTCCTGTGCCTTGCCAATCTCGCTGACAGTCATGCAGCCAGGGCAATAGGGAATGAGACGACGGTTACAAACGGGAGCTATGTCGGGATTCAGCAGCGGACCCACGACGAAGCAGGCACCCAGCTGAATGTACATAGCGGCCGTAGGAGCATCAACAATAGAGCCAATACCCAAAGCCAGCTCTGGGCACTCCTTGTCGGCCCACTTCAGCAGCTCACCGAAAATCTCGTGAGCAAAGTCGCCGCGATTAGTAAACTCAAAGGCACGTACACCACCTTCGTAGCAAGCCTTCACCACATTCTTACAGGTCTCTAGGTCTTTGTGATAAAACACTGGAACCATGCCCGTCTCGCCGATCTTCTTCAGTACGGCTATCTTGTCAAATTTTGCCATATAAAAAAACCTCTCTTATCGTTGCACTCTTCCGTTGGCGTTGCCTCCAGCCAAAGCTTCTACTTCTTCAGCACTCACCAGATTGAAGTCACCGTTAATGGTGTGCTTCAGTGCACTGGCTGCCACGGCAAACTCCAGGGCCTCGCCTTGCGTCTTCTTGGTCAGCAAGCCGTGGATCAGACCACCCGAGAACGAGTCGCCGCCACCTACGCGGTCGATGATAGGATTGATTTCGTAGCGCTTGGACTGATAGAACTCTTTGCCGTCATAGATCAATGCTTTCCAGCCATTGAAGGTGGCGCTGTAGCTTTCGCGTAGCGTTGACACCACATACTTGAAGCCAAATTCCTGCATCATCTGCTTGAAGATGCCCTCATAGCCGGCAGCGTCGGTCTGGCCGCCTTCCACGTCGGCATCGGGCTTGAAGCCCAGGCAGAGCTCAGCATCTTCCTCGTTGCCGATGCACACGTCGACATACTTCATCAGCGGGCGCATGATGCTGATGGCCTTCTCGCTGGTCCACAACTTCTTACGAAAGTTCAGGTCTACGCTGACCGTCACGCCATGACGCTTGGCAGCCTCGCAGGCCAGACGGGTCAGCTCGGCAGCCTTGTCGCTGATGGCCGGCGTGATGCCACTCCAGTGGAACCACTGGGCGCCCTCCATGATCTTGTCGAAATCGAAGTCGGAAGGATCAGCCTCGGCTATCGAAGAATGAGCGCGGTCGTAAATGACCTTCGACGGACGCATAGAGGCACCCGTCTCGGCGTAGTACAAGCCAACGCGATCGCCACCGCGAGCCACGAACTCGGTGTTCACGCCATAGCGGCGCAGGGCGTTTACGGCAATCTGGCCAATCTCATGTTTGGGCAATTTTGACACGAAATAGGCCTCATGTCCATAGTTGGCCACGGAGATGGCTACATTGGCCTCACCGCCACCGGGGATAATGCGGAAGGATTCACTCTGAATGAAACGGTCGTTGCCCTGGGGCGAAAGGCGAAGCATTATTTCGCCAAGTGTTACAATCTTTGCCATTGTTTGGTTCTTTTGTTTGTTTTATAGATTAATGATATTGTTTTTTAAACAGCTACAAAGATACTAACATTTTCCGAAATACCAAAAGAAACGCCCTTTTTTTTTATTATAATGTATAAAGGCACATCGAAAGACGGTGAAAGATTACTGAGCGTGGGCATCTGAACCACGGCGGGCCGAGGGCGAAAAAAATCTCACGTGAGATTTTTTTCTGGGAAGGCCTCCCGTGAAAATTTCTCACGTGAGATTTTTTCACGCGGCGCCACCCCATACTGAAGACACCTGCTTAGCAACCGACGAAATGGCAGGACAGACAAATCGGCATGGTTTTTGCAGTAGCATCAATATCATTAAAAAAACTAAATTACTATGGAAGAAGAAAAGATAAACAAGGAAGACGAGGAAGGCAAGGACATTCCCGTGGAAGACAATAGCACCGAAGAAGCCGCTAACGACATGAACAACGGCGAAGAAGAAACAGCAGCAGAGGAAACGGCCATAGAGCCGGAAAAAGACCCGCTCGACGTGGCCCTTGAGGAGATTGCCTCGCTGAAAGACAAATACTTGCGTCAGGTAGCTGAGTTTGATAACTATCGGAAACGCACCCTGAAGGAAAGGGCTGAGCTGATTCTGAACGGCGGCGAGAAGACCATCCTGGCCATGCTGCCCGTGGTGGACGACATGGAGCGGGCACTGAAGAACGGCGAGAAGACCGACGATCCGCAGGTGCTTCGCGAAGGAATGGAGATTATCTACCACAAGATGATGAAGACGTTGGAGGGATTGGGCGTGAAGCCCATCGACACCAACGACGCCGACTTCAACACCGACCTGCACGACGCAGAGGCCCTGGTTCCCGGCATGGGAGACGACAAGAAAGGAAAAGTAATCGACTGCATTGCAACGGGTTACACATTAAACGACAAAGTAATTCGCCACGCCAAGGTGGCAGTAGGACAATAAATGGCACAAAAAAGAGACTACTACGAAGTGCTGGGCGTGGCTAAGACTGCGACCGAGGACGAAATCAAGAAGGCTTATCGGCAGATAGCCATCAAGTATCACCCCGATCGCAATCCGGGTGACAAAGAGGCAGAGGAGAAGTTCAAGGAAGCCGCCGAGGCTTACAACGTGCTCCACGACCCACAGAAACGACAGCAGTACGACCAGTTTGGATTCAACGGCCCTATGGGTGGCGGCGGATTCGACGGTTTCGGAGGCGCATCAATGAACATGGACGACATCTTCTCCATGTTCGGCGACATCTTCGGAGGTCGTGGGTTCAGCGGATTCAGCAGACATTCTGCCCAGAAGCAGCAACATCGCGGCAGCGACCTGCGCCTGAAGGTGAAACTGACGCTGGAAGAAATAAACCAGGGCGTCACCAAGAAGTTCAAGCTGCGCAAGGACGTCACCTGCCAGCATTGTAACGGCACGGGCGCCGAAGACGGCTCGGGCAGGGACACCTGCCCCACCTGTCATGGCTCGGGCATCATCACTCACACCACGCAGAGCATCTTCGGAATGATGCAGACACAGGGTATCTGCCCCACATGTCAAGGCGAAGGTCAGGTGATCAAGAACAAATGCCACGAATGTGGAGGAACGGGCGTGGTAAAGGGCGAGGATGTCGTTGAGATAAACATACCCGCCGGCGTAGCCCACGGCATGGTGGTGAACGTGCCGGGAAAGGGCAATGCCGGACAGCGAGGCGGCATCAGCGGCGACATTCAAGTGTTTATTGAAGAGGAAGACAACGACACGTTTGTACGCGATGGTAATGACTTGATATACAACCTGCTGCTCGATTTCCCTACAGCAACGCTGGGAGGAGAAGTAGAGATTCCCACGATAGAGGGGAAGACCTTGAAAGTGAAAATCGACAGCGGCACCCAACCTGGCAAGACCATGCGTCTGAGGGGGAAGGGACTGCCCGCCGTACAGGGCTATGGCTCCGGGCGGGGCGACTTGGTGGTGAACATCAGCGTGTACGTGCCAAAAACACTGTCACGCGACGAGCGGAAAGCCATTGAGCAGTTCAAGGACAGCGATAACTTCAAAGGCGATCGTCAGACCAAGGAAAGCATTTTCAACCGATTTAAGAATTACTTCTCATGACATACAAAGAGGCCACCGAATTCCTTTTCAACCAGACGGCCAACTACGAGCGCCAAGGCACCTCCGGATACAAGGAGGGGCTGGACAACATGCTCGCGCTCGACGAACACCTGGGCCATCCCCATCGCAAGTTCAGAAGCATTCACGTGGCAGGTACCAACGGCAAGGGTTCGGTGTCTCACACGCTGGCTGCACAGCTGCAACTATGCGGTTATAAAGTGGGGCTCTACACATCGCCACATCTCCTTGACTTCCGCGAGCGCATCCGTGTGGACGGACAGCCCGTCAGTGAGGAGTTTGTCACGCAGTTCATCGACAATGAAAGCAACCTGCTCGCCACGCTGAAGCCTTCATTCTTCGAGATAACGACCGCTATGGCTTTCCAGTATTTTGCCGAGCAGAACGTAGACATTGCCATTATAGAAGTGGGACTGGGCGGAAGGTTAGACTCCACCAACATCATCACCCCCATCCTGAGCATCATCACCAACGTGTCGCTCGACCACACACAGCTGCTGGGCAACACCATTGAGGAAATTGCAAGGGAGAAAGCTGGAATCATGAAGAAGGGGGTGACGTGTCTCATTGGCGAATGGACACCCGAGACGCGGGCCATTTACGACGAAGTGGCCAAGGAGAAAGGAGCCATCGTGGCCTATGCAGAGCCGCCTGCCGTCCTGTCGTCAGAGCCTTCGCCCGACGGACAAGGCATTCTCTATCACACCAGTGCGGGCATCAGCTTCAAAGGTGAGCTGACAGGAACCTATCAGGAGAAGAACACCAACACCATTCTCCACTCCCTGCAACTGCTGATGAAGGCCGGCTATCTGTGCGACCTTAGCAACGCCCAGAACATACCTAACATTCAGATAGAGATGACCACGGCCTTCAACAGCGTCAGCAAGCTGACAGGACTGCAAGGCCGGTGGCAGACCGTCAGAGAGAAGCCTACCGTAGTATGCGACACCGGCCACAATCCCGGAGCCTGGGAATACTTGAGCAAGCAGCTCGACCACGTGGCCTGCAACAAGATGCATATTATTTATGGTGTCATGGAGGACAAGGACATCTATACTATTATGCAGATGCTTCCCAAGAAAGCCCAATACTATTGGACGAAAGGCTCCACCAAACGGGCATTCCCAGAAACCTCGCTCAAGGTTTTCGGCGAACAGTTCGGACTGTCAGGCGACTGCTATCCCGACGCACCAACTGCCTATGAAGCAGCCCTATCGGTCGCCGAGCCCAACGATTTCATTTTCGTGGGAGGCAGCACATACGTTGTGGCCGACTTTCTGAAAACGCTCAAATGAGACGATTTAGTTATCTTTAACAACAAATTTTTGCCGATATGCTTGCGCATGTCGGCTTTTTGTTGTATTTTTGCAACAAGAATATAACTAAAACCCCAATTATTATGGCAACAACAACAGAAAATGCGAACCTTTGTGGTCTGAAACGCGAAGACTTTCAGACCACTATCAATGGTAAGAAGACTGACCTCTACATCCTTCGCAACCGCAAAGGATTTGAAGTAGCAATCACCAATTACGGAGGAGCCATCTGCTCCATCATGGTTCCAGGTAAGGATGGCCAAGTGGCCAACGTTATCCAAGGACATGACAACATCCAGAGCGTCATTAACAGCCCCGAACCTTATTTGTCTACACTCATCGGTCGCTTTGGCAACCGCATCTGCCGTGGACAGTTCACGCTGAACGGCAAGGACTATCAGCTGGCCATCAACAATGGTCCTAACGCCCTGCACGGCGGTCCCAAGGGCTTCCACGCCCGCGTGTGGGAAGCACGCCAGATGGGTCCCCGCTCGCTGGCGCTGCACCGTGTGTCGAGCTATGGCGAAGAGGGCTTCACCGGCGAAGTAGACGTCACGGTAGAGTTCACCTGGAGCGACGATAACGAGCTGATTATCGAGTATATGGCTACCACGAACAAGAAGACCATCGTCAACCTGACCCACCACGCTTTCTTCTCGCTGGCTGGCACCGCCGATCCCACGCCCGTCATCAACGATCAAGTTCTGGAGATGAATGCCGACTTCTACATTCCCATTGACGAGACCAGCATTCCCACCGGTGAAATACTGAAAGTGGCAGGCACGCCGTTTGACTTCCGTACGCCAAAGGCTGTTGGTAAGGACATCGACGCCGATTGCGAGCAAATAAAGAATGGTGCCGGCTACGACCATTGCTTCGTGCTGAACAAGAAGGAAGAAGGCGAGCTGAGCTTTGCTGCCCGTCTGACCGAGCCTAAGAGTGGCCGCACGCTGGAGGTATATACCACCGAGCCGGGCGTCCAGGTCTACAGCGACAACTGGGCCGATGGCTATAAGGGTGTTCACGGAGCTACCTTCGGCCGCCGTTCGGCCATCTGCTTCGAGTGCCAGCACTTCCCCGACAGCCCCAATCGTCCCTACTTCCCCAGCGTGGTGCTCACCCCGCATCACACCTACAAGCAGAAGACCATTTATAAGTTCGGCGTGGCTGAATAGTGAATCTCAAACCTAAAAACACAATTTTCAAACTTCAAACACTCAAATGACACAAGAGAAGAACAATAGCAAGTTGATTGCTATTATAACAATGTGCTTCATCTTCGCGATGATCTCGTTCGTTACAAATATGGGCGCACCCTTTGGCAATATCTGGGGTTTTACTTATCCTTTTGCCAAGGCTTGGGGTAACCTGATGAACTTTGCTGCTTACCTGTTCATGGGCATTCCTGCTGGTAAAATGCTTATTAAATATGGTTACAAGAAGACGGCTCTCATCGCCCTCATTGTGGGCATCATCGGCCTCGCCTTCCAGTACATCTCCAGCATTGCCGGCGACGGTACCTATGTGTTTACCTATGACGGCATTCCCGTTGCCCTGAACCTGATCATCTATCTGCTTGGTGCATTCATTTGCGGTTTCTGCGTCTGCATGCTGAACACGGTTGTTAACCCCATGCTTAATCTGCTGGGCGGTGGTGGCAACAAGGGCAACCAGCTCATCCAGATTGGTGGCACCATGAACTCACTGACCGCCACGCTGACGCCGCTGCTTTCGGGCTTGCTCGTGGGCACTGTAACGGCCGAAACCAGCATGAGCAACGTTGCTCCCTTGCTGTTCATCGGCATGGCTGTCTTCGCCATCTCCTTTGTCATTATCAGCCGCGTGGAGATTCCCGAACCAACGCTGGGCAAAGAGCAGCCCAAGTACGAGCGCAGTCCGTTGGCTTTCCGCCACTGTCTGCTCGGCGTCATCGCCATCTTCTTCTATGTGGGCATTGAAATCGGCATCCCCATGGAGCTGAACTTCTATATCACCGATCTGGGCTTCGAAGGCTCTGCTGCCATTGGTGGTACCCTGGCTGCAGCCTACTGGCTCATGATGTTGGTAGGACGTGCTACCAGTAGCGCCATCTCAGGAAAGATCAGCACCTCGCTTCAGATGACGGTTGTGTCAAGTGTTGCTATCGGCCTTCTGCTCATTGCTATTTTCCTGCCAGAGTCGGTTACCTTCACCGTCAGCGGCCATGCCGTTCCCATGAAGGCTGTGTTCATTGCAGCCTGCGGCCTGTGCACCAGTATCATGTGGGGTGGCATCTTCAACCTCTCCGTTGAGGGCTTGGGCAAATACACCGAGGCAGCCAGCGGCATCTTCATGACCATGGTGGTTGGCGGTGGCATCATGCCGCTCATCCAGGAAGCCATTGCCAAGAGCGCCGGCCCAATTGCCTCCTACTGGCTTATCATCGCCATGCTAGCATACATTCTCTTCTACAGCACCATTGGTTGCAAGAACGTGAATAAGGACATTAAAGTTGACTAATATATAAACCTTCTAATTTAAAACAGAGTATGGATATTGAATTCGTAAGAAGCCGCTTCATCAAGCACTTTGACGGCAAGACCGGTAACGTATATGCATCGCCCGGACGTATTAACCTCATTGGTGAGCACACCGACTACAACGGGGGATTCGTTTTCCCAGGCGCAGTAGATAAAGGCATCGTAGCCGAGATGCGCGCCAATGGCACGGAAGACACCGTGATGGCCTACGCCATTGACCTGAAGGACCGCGTTGACTTCAAGCTGGGCGACCCCGCAGGCCCTCGCGCCTCTTGGGCCCGCTACATCTACGGCATTGCCAAAGAGTTCCAGAAGCTGGGTGTTCCCGTGAAGGGCTTTAATATTGCATTCGCTGGAGACGTTCCCCTGGGAGCCGGTATGTCTTCTTCCGCCGCTATGGAGAGCTGCTTCGCTTGCGGTCTGAACGACATCTTCGGCGAGAACAAAGTGTCGCAGTGGGATATGGTGCTGGCCGGACAGGCTACCGAGCACAACTATTGCGGCGTAAACTGCGGCATCATGGATCAGTTCGCCTCTGTCTTTGGTAAGGCCGGCTGTCTGATGCGCCTCGACTGCCGCAGTCGCGAGTTTGAATACTTCCCCTTCAAGCCCGATGGCTATCGCCTAGTGCTGCTCAACAGCAAGGTGAAGCACGAATTGGCCGGATCGCCCTACAACGACCGTCGCAACTCGTGCGAGAACGTGGTGAAGCATATAGCCGCCAAGCACCCCGAGGGCAAGTTCGAGACCCTGCGCGACTGCACATGGGAGCAGCTTGAGGAAGTCCGTGCCGAGGTGGGCGAAGAAGACTACACCCGCGCACACTTCGTGCTGGGCGAGAAGGACCGTGTGCTGGCCGTTTGCGACGCCCTGCTGGCTGGCGACTACGAGACCGTGGGCCAGAAGATGTACGAGACCCACTACGGCCTGTCGAAGGAGTACGAGGTGAGCTGCGAGGAGCTTGACTACCTGAACGACCTGGCCAAGGAGAACGGTGTCACCGGCAGCCGCATCATGGGCGGTGGCTTTGGTGGCTGCACCATCAACCTGGTACGTGCCGACCTGTACAACAAGTTCATTGCCGACGCCAAGCAGAAGTTCGCCGCCAAATATGGCCACGAGCCTGAGGTCATCGACGTCGTCATAGGCGACGGCTCGCGCAAGCTCTGCTAATATTGTAATAGAAGACAACCTAAACAACCAGGACAAACCGTTGTTCAGAGAACACGAATAAAGTTGTCCATGTTGTTTAGGTTGTCTTTATAAATCACAAACAAGATGTTTCAAATAGACCGTTCATACATTGAGAGTGTCAACCTTGAGTCGCTGCAGAGCCGCATTTGGGACATTCGCACAGACTTCAAGGACGACCCTACCCTGCCCCACATTGAGAACTACGGCACCACCGAGGAGGCTTTCGAGGCATATTTAGAGAAGAAGCAGAAGTTTGAAGACTTCAAGGACACCTGGCGCAGCCGTCGTCTGCTCATCCTGGGCGCTGTGTTCCTGCTCACGGTGGCCGGTTTCAGCCTTTTCGTCAAGGGTGCCACATGGGAGGCATACGCCGTGGCCTTCATGCTCTGCATGCTGGTCTATATGATTTATATGACCATTGCGGCCTACAGGGGCAAGAAGTTCCAGCACAATCCCAACGAAACATTCCTAAAAGCCCTGCTCTACTGGGACGACAACCGCGAGAAGAATTGAGGCTGCGACTTGAAGGCTATTCTTCCCATACTTTTGCTATCTGCCCTCTGCGCATGTTCCGGCAAGGATTCCCCTTCCCTGCCCATTGAACATGTGAGCCATTCTTCCCCATACTCCCCACCCCTTTCCGCCCTGTCGTCAGGTCCTGCGCGGTCGCCACAGATAGCTGCCGAAATAAAATACTATCTCGACCGCCACGACCCACAGGACGAAGGCTTCGACATGGTCACACGCTATGCCGAACGCGGCGACTCGTCCATGGCCGTCTACCTGCCTCAAGGGCCGCTTTCGCTGGAAAGCATGCTCAGGCCCCATGAAGGGAAGGTCCTCACCCGCGATGCCCTTGGGCGTCTGGTCATTGGCCGTATCCAGGCCGACACACTGGTCAGCGGCGTACGCATCGACTCGGCCGGCTTCTACGCCGGTCAGATGAACCGACGTGGCGAAGCCTGCGGCCACGGTTTCTACCGCAGCGCCGACGGCACCTATTTTGAGGGGCACTGGGCGCACGACCAGCGCGAAGGCTTCGGACTGAGCATAGGGCCAGATCACCTGAAAGTGGGCACGTGGCTGCGCAACCAGTTTCGCGGTGAGCACGTCAGCCATCACAGCCAGCGCATCTACGGCATCGACATCTCACGCTACCAGCATGAGAAAGGCCGCCGCCGCTTCGCCATCAACTGGCAGCACATGCGCATCAGACACCTGGGCCGCCGCATCAACCAAAGTAGCGTCATCGATCAGGTAGATTATCCCGTCAGCTTTGTCTACATCAAAAGCACCGAAGGCGTAACCATTGAGAACAAATACTACGAGCCGGACGATGACGCCGTGCGCCGTCAGGGTTTGCCCGTTGGCGCCTATCATTTCTTCTCCACCCGGACGCCGGCCGCCGACCAGGCCTATCACTTTCTGGCTAACACCCGTTTCCGCTCTGGCGACCTGCCGCCCATGCTCGACATCGAGCCAACCGATATGATGATTGACGAGATAGGCGGGCCGATGGCGCTCTTCGAGTCCATCCGCGAGTGGCTCGACATTGTTGAGCGTCACACCAACTGCCATCCCCTGCTCTATGTCAACCAGCGCTTTGTTAATATCTACCTGCCCCTGGCTCCCGACCTGAAGGACGGCTATCATTTCTGGATAGCCCGCTACGGCGAGTACAAGCCCGACATTCACCTCGACATCTGGCAGCTCTCAGGCGACGGCCACGTCAGCGGAATCATTCCCGAGTGCGACATCAATGTTTTCAATGGCTACCAAGGCCAGTGGGACGACTTTTTGCGCACGCAAACCATTCCTTAATTCGGTCACAACGCCGCACAAAAAATCTCACGTGAGAAATTTTTCTGGGAAGGCCTCCCGTGAAAAAATCTCACGTGAGAAATTTTTCTGGGAAGCCTCCGCGTAAAAAAAACTCACGTGAGAAATTTTTCTGGGGAGGCTCCGCCTATTTGTCAGCCGTTTACTTTGTAAGCGTGTGGCTGTTCAGATAATCATTAAAGCTGTCTCGATAACTGTCACCCAAGGGCAGATACTCATCTGGCCCCATGATGACACGATTCTTGTTCACCTCCACCACGCGATCGAGGTTCACAATGTAGGAACGATGGATGCGCATGAACGTGGGAGGTAGGAACTCCTCCATTTTCTTCATCGAAAGATAAGTGATGACTGGGCGAGGCTGACTCTCCAAATGGAGTTTCAGATATTCGCTCATAGCTTCGACATAGCGAATATCACTGATGCTGATACGCAGGGTTCGACTATCAGTCTTCACAAAGATTGTGTCGTCCGTCTTGTCCTGCCTTTCCGCAGGGGTGGACGGCGCCGGCGCGACCTCGGCAGCATGGCGCAAGTCATACTGCTCTTTCACCTTCAGCGCTGCCCGCTGGAAATCCTGCAGCCCGAAGGGTTTAAGCAGATAGTCCACAGCGTTGACGCGGAAGCCCTCGATGGCATACTCAGCATAGGCCGTGGTGAAGACTATCAGCGGCGGGGCCACCAGCTGGCGCACAAAGTCCATGCCGCTGAGGTCGGGCATGTTGATGTCGCAGAAAATGGCATCAATCACCTCCCTTTCCATCAAGTCGCGAGCCTGGAGCGCACTCATGCACTGGCCACACAATTCAAAGAAAGGTATTTCCTTAATATATGCAGCCAACTGCTGCAGCGCCAAAGGCTCATCATCAATGGCAAGAACTCGTATCATCTTTCGCTTTTCCGTTTTTATTCTTATAACGGAAGGACGAGCTGAATATTGTATGTACGGGGCTGTTCGTCAATGTGGAGCGTATAGCGGTTGCCGTAAATCAGCTCCAGGCGCTTGCGCACGTTCTGCAAGCCCACGCCGCCATGCTGGTCGTCCTGCTGGGTGATCTTGCTATTGACGCATTCAAAGCGCAAGTGGTGATCGTCCACATGAACGGTGATGTTGATAAACGATTCCTGCTGATAGCTAACACCATGCTTAAAGGCGTTTTCCACAAAGGTGATGAGCACCAAGGGCGGAATTTGGGCGTCGGGCACAATTTCGGGCATCTCTACCGATATTTTCACACGCTCGTCATAACGCATGCGCATCAGGTCAATATAATCCTGCGTGAAAGTCAGTTCGCACCCCAGCGGAACCGTCTGCTTCGACCCTTCATAGAGCACGAAGCGCATGATTTTCGACAAACTGACTATGCTTTCCTTAGCCCGCTCGGCATCAATGTCAACCAGAGCATGAATATTGTTGAGCGTGTTCATCAGGAAGTGAGGATTAATCTGATAGCGCAGATACTCCAACTGCTGCTCCAGATTCTGCTTCTCAAGCTGAGCCAGGCGCAGGCGATCGCGCCGCTGGCGGAAGTAGAGCTTCACACCAATATTCATGCCAAGCATGAGGATGAGCATGATGATGGCCACAACGTCGTGCTGGCCAATGCCCATAGGCGGACGGCCGCCGTCGGGCTTGGGGCCGCGAAGGGGCTTGTGCTCGGGGTGAGCATCGGGGGCAAAGGCTTCGTCCTCGTCGAAGGGCGGACGATGATCATCCATCCCGCCGTCCTCGCCGAAAGGCGGACGGAAATCGGCCATACCCTCGTCGTCGAAGGGAGAGTGACCCCTGTCGTCCATTTCGGGGTGGAAGCCCTCGTCAGGGCGCTCATGAGGAAGGTGGCTGCATTGCACAACGGTGAAAACAGCCAGCAGCACCGTGACTAAGGAGAAGTAGAGCCAGCGCCGCTGCCGCTCAACCAGCAGCGGCGCCAGCAAGAAGTTGTGAACAAGAAACACGCCAAAGTACAGGGCCAGCTGGCGCCAGACGAAGAACACGTCGTTCCATTCAAAGGGCATCTGGTCATGCTGGTCGGCACTTACAAAGTGTCCCACGATGGGGGCCAGAAACAAAATGCCCCATAGCAGCCCATAGACCAGCAGCTCCTGCTTGTCGCGCTTCAAGTTCAGCATAGCACTCGCAGTTTACTTGACAATCTTCTTGACCATCTTACCAGCCTGGCGCACGATGACCAGTCCCTTAGCCTGGCGGTCGTCGATGCGGCGTCCGCTGAGGTCGAAAGTGCTCGACGTATTTCCGTCTTCCACCTGCAGGTCGTTGATGGCCGTAGCGGTGGTGGTGAAGTTGCGTGTGCCGCCGCCATAGGTGGTGGTGCCGTCAACCTTCACGTGCTCGCCGCCATAGTCCAGCACAGCAATGTTGAGCGTGCCATCTTCCATGTAGAAGTTGCCCGAGTTCTCGTCTTCGTGGCCCGAGGTCTGCCCCGTCTGAGGGTCGCTGCTCAGCTCCACCTGTATGCCGTCGTCTTCAACGCCCTTGATGTTCACGGTGCCACCTTCCATCAGGAAATATTCCTTACAATGGATGCCGTCCTTCACGGCTTTGGTGATGTTCAGCGTGATGTTCTTCACCTCTACATATTCCTTGCTGTAGACGGCGTGACGGCTGTTGCCAATAACGTTCAGCGTGCCCTTGCCCTTGAACTCGGTGTGTCCCTTGCAATGGATGCAACCGTTATACTCTTCGTTGGCACCGTCAGCAAGGGAGCTCGTCGTACCGCTCTTGGCGCTCACCTTCACGCGCTTGCCGTTCTGGATGTTCAGCGCTGGTCCCGAGGGGTTGGTCAGCGTCAGGCCTTGCAGCTCAACGGTGCACTTGTAGGCTCCTTCCAAATAGAACTCGCCATTGGTCGAGGTGCCACTCAGGATGTAGGTAATCTCACCCGTGCTGTTGCCCTGAAAGTCGGCGCTCTGCACCAGCTTCACGTGCGAGCCGCTACTCTGGTTGGTGATGTAGCTGCTGATGTTGCTGGCCACGCTGACGGTGGCCGTCGTGCCGTTGAAACTAACCTCGACGGTGTTGTCGTCGACGGCCATGATGGTGTTCGTACTTGCCACGAGGGCGAGGATGGGGAGTAGAATTTTCTTCATATTCACTTTGTGTTGTTTAATAGGTAATAACTATGAAAAGGTGTATTTCTTTTTTGAAGGAGAGGGCCAGGTGGCTTCCCTGCCCCACTCCTCTGTTTCTCGTTTAACGACGGCCTGGCTGTCCGCCACCTCCGGGCTGCATGCCGCCACCCATGCCTCCGCTCACGGAGGAGGAAGCCGTCACCGTCTGTGTCTGGTTGCCCAAAGTCAGCGTGTAGCTGCTGCCGTTGCTCATGCCTGAGGTGCTCAGCATGATGGTTCCGTTGTTGTAGTTGTAGGGAGGCATCGTGAAGGTGGCCAAGGTGTTGCCGCCATCGCTGATGCTTACCGTAGAATTGGCCGAGACAGAGCCGCTGGTGCTGACGATTCCCTGCTGGGCGCTGCCTATGTTGGCGTCGATGCGTCCGCCTATGCCGAAGATGTTTCCACCCTCGATGTAGAGGCGCGACTGTTCGCCTGTATCAATGCCCGACTCGGCGCCGCCGGCTCCGAAGGCCACGATGTTGCCGCCCTGAAGATACATATTGCCGTTGGCGTCGAGGCCGTCATTGGCTGTTCCTACGGCCACGATGTCGCCGCCTTTCACATACATATCGCCAGCCGAATTGATGGCATCATCATAGGCCGAGACCAGCACGGTTCCATTGCTGATGGTGATAGTGCCCTTGCTCTCGATGCCTTCGCCGCCCTGACCCTTGGTGCGCACCATCGTCGTGCCACCGCTGATGTTGAGCAGGCCGTGAACATTCTTCGTGCCAATCTTGATGCCCTTGGGCGAGGCGGTGTCGCCTTGGCTGCTATAGGTAGCGCCCTCGGTGATGACATAGAGCGAGCCGCCGTTGATATAAGCCTCATAATCGGTCTTGAGTCCCTTGCCGCCAGCGCCGGTAGACTTCAGCCGCACCTCACCACCGTTCTGCGTATAGGTAGAATCGCATTTGATGGCTGCTGCGCCTTTCACCTCACGATCGTCGCTGTCGTAAGCTCCGCTGCCCGTAGTGATAACGGTGGTGCGACCTCCGTTTACCACGATGTTGCTCTCGCAGTTGATGCCCTTGGCTGCAGCTGCCGACACCTCGACATTCAGAATGCCGCCGTTGATGAACACGCCGTCGTTGGCCTTGATGCCGTGGTTGGCGGTTGACTTCACGTAGACGTTGCATCCGGGACTGAACAAGATGTAGTCAGCCGAGTGAATACCATTGTTGTAATAGCCATTCACCTCAAGCGAGCCAGAGCCGCTAATCAGAAGCTTTCCCTTGCAGTAGAGGGCGCCCTTGTGGTCGGCCTTCGACGAAATGCCATCGGTGAGTTTGTTGCTGGTGCCGCTGGCCAGCTCGACGAAGGCGCGCTTGCTGCTCAGCAGATTCAGCGCAGCCGAATCGGGATTGACGATGTCGGCACCTTGCAGCCTCACCTGATACTTCTTGCTGCCCACAATGGTCAGCGAGCCGTTGGTGGTAGCGCCGCTCACCACGTAGCACACCCCTTTCGTCTCACCATGATTAGCAACCACATGGCCACCATTGGCCGAGAGGGTTACGCCGTCGGCAGAGGTATAGGTTGCATCGGAGCCGTTGAACGTGATACTCACTTCGGTGTCGAACGTGTTGTTCGCCACATTATCCTCCTCGTCGGGGAAGTATTCCTCAACCGAGGTGGTGGGCTCTGCACTCGTTTTGTCGATGCTGATGGTGAACGTGGTGAGGTCGCCCGATTCGGCCGTGACGCTGCCCGAGCCAGAACCGCCTCCAGGAGCCACATTCTCGTTGCCGGCATCCTCAATTTCGCCATAAACGTCGTTCAACCATTCGTCTTCTTCGTTGCTGCAGCTCTGCACAGCAATCATTGTTGATGCAAGAAGCATCCAAGTTGTCATTACCTTCTTCATAGTCGTTTCCTTTCTTTTACATGATTTACGTTAGAAATACGCTGCAAAGGTAATGACAAAGAAAAAACGGGGCAAATTCGTTCTGCGAACGCCCCGTTTTATTCAATGAATGATTAATTGCCCAGCACATTGCCAATGGCGTCCTTGACGTCTTCGGCCTGGTTAATGACGTTCTTCACATCATTCACCTTCTGGTCTACGGCACCCTTGACCTCGTCAACGGCTCCAGTCACTTCGTCAATCTTTTCGCCAACGGCGTTCTTCACGCTGTCAACCTGCTCGCCTACTGCCTCCTGGGCACCGCCGACGACGCCCATGACGCCAAGTAGCTGGTCAACAGGCTGCTCGCTAACGCTCTTGATGAAGTCCTGTGCACGCTCGGCAATCTCGGTATTTGAAATCTTGCCCAGCAGCTCGCCAATCTTTGCGCTGTTGTCCTTCAGGAACTTCTGAGCCGTGCCTAAGTATTCCTTAGCCTTCTCAGGATTGTCCTTGACGAAGCCGATGGCCTTCTCCTGAATGTTTGTCACCAGTCCGAAGAATCCCTCGCCGTTACCCGAGTTCAACTGTGACTCAAGAGCCTTCGTCAGATCAGAAACCTCGTTGGGAGCCTCGGCCTGCGGATCGCCCTGACCGGGGGTAGAAGTTTTGCCGAGACACGATGTCAATGTGATGGCAGCAACAGCCATCATTGCTAAAAATAGCTTTTTCATACGCTTAAACATTATTAATTATTAGAATAAAACATAATCGCGGGCAAAATTAAGCATTTTTATTGACATCTGCAAAAAAAAATGTGGAATCATTTGGCAATTATCAAAAATATTATTATTTTTGCAAAATCTAAAACCATATACTCTTTTACCAAGGCTATGACATACAATACAACAAAGAAGCGGGTAGTAGGCGTAAACATCAGTCTTTACACCACAACCTATGCTATTGTTGACATACGTGGGAACATCATTGCACAAGACCAATTTCCTACGCTCGACCATCCCAACACTAATGAATTTACCAGTTTTCTTTGCAGCAGGCTCATAGAAATGATGGAGGCCAACGGAGGCTACGACACCATCCGTTCCGTAGGAGTGGGCGTGTTGAGCGGCAATTTCGTGAAAGGCTGTATCGAGTATTCCCCCAGTCTGCCCTGGAAAGGCGAAGTGCCTTTGGCATCGATGATGCGCGACAGGCTGGGAATGGCCGTTGCCGTTGGCAACAACGCCCATGTGAGAGCTTTAGGTGAGCATACCTTTGGCAGCGCCCACGGTATGAGCGACTTTATTGTCGTCACACTGGGCCCAGGATTCGGCAGCTGCATGTTTTCCAACGGCCACCCCAATCTGGGCTACGAGGGCTTTGCGGGAGAGATAGGCCACGTTTGCGTCAATCCCAACGGGCGACGCTGCGGCTGCGGCGGCGTAGGCTGCCTGGAAGCCTATTGTGCCGAAGGCGGCATCATCCAGACGGCACAGAAACTGATGAACGAAAGCGACGAGCCTTCGCTGATGCGCAACTGCGAGAATCTTGACCCCAAACTCATCAACGATTTCTGCGAGCAAGGCGACAAGCTGTCCATCGAGGTCTATCGCCGCACAGGCGAGATGCTGGGCTTGGGCCTATCGCTCTACGCTTCAGTCATCAACCCCGAGGCCATCATCTTCACGGGCGGCATATCCCGGGCCGGCCATTGGCTCTTCGACCCCGCCAAAAAGATTTTTGAAGAAAACATCTTCCACAACCTTCGTGGAAAGGTGAAATTCCTCACTTCTACCCTTACCGACATCGAGCGCAGCGTCTTGGGCGCCAGCGCTTTGGCGTGGGAGGTGAAAGAATACTCATTGTTTAAAGAATAACAAGCAGACAATCACAAAATAATGAACGGCAACATTATAAAGAACAGAGTCATAGGTGTTGACATCAGCCTCGAACGCACCAGCTATGCCATTGTTGACGTACGAGGCAACATCATTGCCCGTGACTGCTTTAATACCCAACTCTACGACAACGCCAACGACTACATAAGAGAGCTGAGCGTGAAAGTAGTAGAATTGGCCGAAGCCAACGGAGGCTTTGAGAACATTCGCTCAATGGGCATTAGCGCCCCCAGTGGCAACAGTCTGACGGGCTGCATAGAGAACGCGCCCAACCTGAAGTGGAAGGGTGTAATTCCTATGGCGGCTATGCTTCGCGACCGCTTGGGCATTGCTGTTGCCTTGGGCAATGATGCCCAGCTGTCGGGCTTGGGCGAGCACGCCTTTGGAAGTGCTCACGGAATGAACAATTTCATTCTTGTTACCTTGGGCCACGGAATCGGCAGCTGCATCTTCTGCAATGGGGAAATTCATCACGGAGCCGACGGATTTGCCGGCGAAGTGGGCCACACCTGCATCGTCTATGGCGGGCGAACCTGCGGCTGCGGAAAGAAAGGCTGCCTGGAAGCCTATTGCGGAGCCAAAGGCATCATAGCTACGGCCAACGAGCTGATGGCCGAAAGCGACGAGCCCTCGCTGATGCGAACCATCGACAGACTTACGCCGAAGAAAATCACCGAATGCTGCGACCAGGGCGACCACTTGGCCGTAGAAGTTTATCAGCGCACAGGCCAGATGCTCGGCGTGGCTATGGCGGGCTATGCGACCTTGCTCGACCCCGAAGCCATCGTCTTTGCGGGTGGTGTGTCGAAGGCCGACCACTGGTTGCTGGAGCCAGCCTATGAGCAATTCAACAAACTGGTGTTCCACAACATCCGTGGGCACGTGAAGTTCCTCGTTTCGGCCCTCGAAGACCACGAGCGCGACGTCTTAGGCGCCAGCGCGCTGGCCTGGGGAATTAAGGAATACTCGCTCTTTAAGTGAAGAGTGGAGAGAGGAGAGAGGAGAGTTAAGAGTTAAGAGTTAAGAGTTAAGAGTTAAGAGTTAAGAGTTAAGAATTAAGAGTTAAGAATTTAGAGGGGGGAGTGAAGAATATAAATTATTGAAATGAACGTAGACCGCATCAATCAGCTTATCAACGAAAAGCCCAATCTTAGCACCGCCCTCGGGATGGAGTTTCTTTCCACACCCGAGGGCGACACGTGTATGGCCCGCATGAAGGTTGACGAGCGCAACCGCCAGCCCTTCGGATTCCTCAGCGGCGGCGCCTCGCTGGCCTTGGCCGAGAACGTGGCCGGCGTAGGCTCGTCAGCCCTCTGCCCAGGGTGTGCCTGCGTGGGCATAGAGGTAAGCGGCAGCCACGTGAAAGCCGTAGCAGAGGGCGACACCGTTACAGCCTACGCCCGGATGCTGCATAAGGGCACCACCCTTCACGTTTGGAATGTAGACATTCGCGACTCTGCTGGCGATCTCATCTCAAACGTGCGCGTCACCAACTATATCATCAAGCAGAAGAAGAAGTAAGCATGACCCAACCTACCAACAAGCTGTTTGCTTTCTACCGTCTGCCTCATGCCGACCATTATGTAGAGATCATGCAGGACTCGAACGAGCCCCACCTTCTTCATTCGCTCGACGAGCTGGACCGCAGCCGAGGCTTTGTGGTTGTTCCCTTCCAAGTGACGCCCCAAACGCCCATCGTCCTCATTGAGCCGGATACCGTGAACCAAGTGGCCAACGATGCTGGCACGCAAGACCTCCTTCCCACCATACTGAAGCGGCAGACCAACCGCGAGGACTATCATCAGGATTTCCTGCGTTTCCATCAGGAGCTGAAGGAAGGCCGCCTCAGCAAAATCGTGCTCTCGCGAACCGAAACCATCCTCACGGCCGACGCCCTCAGCCAGGCCGTCAGCCTTTTCCACCGTGCCTGCCGCCTCTATCCGCGAATGTTTGTGGCCCTTGTTTCCATGCCCAACGGCGAGATGTGGCTCACGGCCACACCCGAAGTGCTTCTCGACGGAAGCGGCAACAACTTTCACACGATGGCGCTGGCCGGAACGATGCGCCTGCAGGGCGAGGAGCTGAGCGGCGAAGGCGAGCACGTGCGCTGGGCGCCCAAGGACATCGAAGAGCAACGCTATGTGGCCTCCTACATTGCCGACCGCCTGAAGACGCTGGGCATTGACTATCGCGAAGAAGGGCCGCGCACCGTTCGCGCAGCCCACTTGGTCCATCTGCGCAGCGACTTCCATTTCTCCCTGCCCCCAACGGTGGTCCTAAGCCGCCTGCTCTCTACGCTCCACCCCACTCCCGCTGTCTGCGGACTGCCCAAGCAGCAGGCCCTCGACTTCATCCTTCAGCACGAACACAGCCAGCGGCTATACTACAGCGGCTTCATGGGCCCGCTGAACGCCCCCGATAGCCACCTCTATGTCACTCTTCGCTGCATGCAAATCAGCGGCACGCGCCAAACGCTCTATGCCGGCGGCGGGCTGCTGCGCGAGAGCAACGAGGAACAGGAGTGGCTGGAAACCGAGGCCAAGCTGGACACGATGCGTCATATATTATGTATATGATATATTCAACAAAGATTAAAAGATTAAGAAGATTCCACGCGCCCCCTCCCGCCACACACATGTCGCGTTAGCCATCTTTTAAATCTTATAAATCTTTGTAAAAAAGGAATCATTGTGCAAAAAAAATTGTGTAGTTATTTATATAATAATGTATAGCAACAAAGAAAACGTCAACACCCTCACCGCCCTGCTGGTGGTCCACGGGGTGAAGCATGCTGTGGTTTGTCCCGGCTCGCGCAACGCGCCAATAGTCCACAACCTCAACGAATGTCCCCACATCGCGTGCTATCCCGTCACCGACGAGCGCTCGGCCGGCTTCTTCGCCTTGGGCATTGCCCAGACCACCGACCAGCCCGTAGTCGTTTGCGTCACCAGCGGAACAGCGCTGCTCAACGTGGCTCCCGCCGTGGCCGAAGCCTGCTATCAGCATCAGTCGCTCATCGTCATATCGGCCGACCGCCCCGCAGAATGGATTGACCAGCTCGACGGACAAACCCTGCGCCAGCCCGGCGCCATCGACGCCTGGGTGAAATGCTCGGTGAGCCTGCCCGAGGACAAAGGATGGTATTGCAACCGCCTGGTCAACGAGGCGCTCATCGAGGCCACCTCCGACCAGCATCCCTGCGTCCACATCAACGTGCCCATCAGCGAGCCGCTGTTCCAGTTCAGCGTGGCCGAGCTTCCTTCCCAGCGCATCATCCAGCGATTCACGCCCGCAGCCGACTACGACTGCCTGCCCCAGCCCCTCATCGACGATTTCCTTGCTGCCAGCCGTCCGCTCATCATCTTCGGCCAGCTCAGCCCGCGCCGCTTCCACTACGAGGGCCTCGACAACCTGTTCAGCCACGTGTTGGTGCTCCACGAGGCCCTTTCGCCTCTGACCAGCGTCAGCCACTTCGAGTCCGTCCTCGCAGATCTCAACGCTCAGACCTCAGACCTCAGCCAAATGCTTCCCGACTTCATCCTCTACGTGGGCGACGCCTTAGTGAGCAAGCGGCTGAAGCATTTCCTCCGCCAGGCTGCCGACGCCCGCTGCTGGCGCATCAGCCTCACGGGCCAAGTGGAAGACACCTTCCAAAACCTCAGCGGCATCATCGTGGGCGATGCCGAGTTCGTCCTGCAATCGCTCAACAACAAGCTCTTCAAGCACACGAACGCCCCTTCGGCCAGCCGCGCCGCCTATCGCCGCCAATGGCTGCACCAGCTCCAGCAGGCCAAGGACCAGATGCTCCAAGCCACCCTGCCCTACTCCGAGGCTGCGGCCGTAGCCCTGTTCGAGCAACAGCTGGAGAAAGCCGACCAGCCCTTCGAGGTACACTATGCCAACTCCACCGCCGTCCGCCTGGCCAACGTCTACGCCCAGAGCCACCCCGTGTGGTGCAACCGAGGCGTCAACGGCATCGAGGGCTCGCTCAGCACCGCCGCCGGCTTCTCAGCCGCCACACCCCACTCGCTCATCTTCTGCGTCATCGGCGACCTCAGCTTCTTCTACGACCAGAACGCCCTGTGGAACTCCAACCTGGGCGGCAACCTGCGCATCCTGCTGCTGAACAACGCTCACGGAGCCATCTTCGACCAGCTGCCCGGCCTCTCCCAGAGTCCCGTCAGCGACACCTTCGTGGCCGGGCGCCACCAGTCCACCGCCGAAGGCATCTGCCGCCAGAACGACATCTACTACCAGCAGGCCACCACTCTTTCCGAGCTGCAACAAGGCCTCCGCCTGCTCGTCAGCAACCACTTCTCGCGCCCCATGCTGCTCGAAGTGCTGTTCTAAAGAGTATTGTTAACTACGAATTAAACGAATTTAACGAATGATTCTTAGTACGTAACAACTCAGTCATGCTGACCACCAGAAGAAATATAAGGACAAAAATCTTCAAAAATCTAACATAAATCTCTTTTGATGGCATATTTTTGTAGATTTTGTGCCCTTGGCACACCCGCAAATCTTCAAAAATAGATATTCGCGCAACTATTTTTGAAAGATTTTTGGAGATTTTTGTCTAATTCAAAACATGACTGAGTATTCAGTCTTTTACTACGAATTATACGAATTATACGAATGATTCTTAGTACGTAACTACTCAGTCATGCTGACCACCAGAAGAAATATAAGGACAAAAATCTTCAAAAATCTAACATAAATCTCTTTTGATGGCATATTTTTGTAGATTGTGTGCCCTTGGCACACCCGCAAATCTTCAAAAATAGATATTCGCGCAGCTATTTTTGAAAGATTTTTGGAGATTTTTGTCTAATTCAACACATGACTGAGTATTCAGTCTTTTACTACGAATTATACGAATTTAACGAATGATTCTTAGTACGCAGAGACGCAGAAAGTGTCACAGCCCACATGAAATCTTCTAAATCTTTTAAATCTTTGTTGAACACATAAACCACTATTGTCCTGCTGCTTAACAACGACAAAAGAGCCACCAGTTGATGGTGACTCTTTCAGTAATGATGAGCAATGATGAGCAGGCTGCCGGCCTAAGGCTCAGGCTCGACGTCGGGCTCGGCCTTGTACTTGTCCCACTGGTCGATGGGTATTCGGGTGACGTAGCGCACCTTCTTGCCGTCCACCGTCTTCGTCTTCACGTCCACGAAGTCCTGGAACACCAGCGAGCACTTCGTCTTCATCACCTTCGAGGTCAGCGCCAGCAGGTCGGTGTTGTTGGGAATGAAGCGCATGTGAACACCCTTCACAAGGTCGTCGGGGCCCTTGGCAATGGCGGTCTCTACGTCCTTGGCGGCGTCGCTCGAAATGGTGGGGGTGAAAGTTCCCAGTCCGTCCAGCTCGACGCTCAGGCCCTGCGACAGCAGCTCGGGAATGCAGATGCTCAGCTGGTTGAGCACCAGCATCATCGTCTCGTAGGTACAGATGGAGCCGTGCTCCGTGACGTGCTTGGCCAGTCCTCGGGTGCTCAGCGTCTTGCGGCGCGGCGTGCGGGCATAGATGCGGCCGTACTTAGTGGATGATTCGTTGTTGTTCCTGCACAGATCCACAGGAAACTGAATGTTCTGTTCTGCCATAGTTCAAAATAGGTTTTAACGTTGTTTAACTCTGAATGAATACTCTCTACCGCCTGCCGACCTTCGTGGCTCGCGGGGCTTGACTCTCCCAGGTTTCGGGGCTTGATTCCCCAAGTTTCGGGTTGAAACTGGCGGGGGGGCTCTCCCCTTGCTCACCCATCGGGGCGCGGCGGCTGTCGTCTTCCGGATTTCGACGATGCAAAGGTACAAAGAATTTCAGGTCGCATCAAGTAAATCGCCGAAATAGACACGCGAAAAAGCACGCTGCTGTTTTCCCTCCGTTTGTCTTGTACTGAAATAGGTTGACTCATAAACCGCCTTAAATGTTAAACGGTTAACAAATATTAAGTGTTATGAGCAAACAGAAATTCAGTCGCGCATTGAAGCGCAGTATCTGCATCGAGTACATGCAGAGTGGCAA
>JAFPTC010000079.1 GCA_017400455.1 Prevotella sp.
CTGGTGGCATACAAACTGATGCATTACTCGCTGGCTGCCTCATGTCTGGTGGCTTGCATCCTGTCCAGTCACACGCTGGTGGCATTCCCCATTGTGTCGCGCTACGGCCTGACGCGTTATCCCGGCGTGACGTTGGCCATAGTGGCCACGATGATTTCGCTGGTATTGGCCCTTCTGGGCCTGGCCGGACTCTCGGGCAGCCTGCAGGGCGAGGAAGGGTGGTCGCTCTGGTTGTGGCTGCTGGTCAAGTGTGCGCTCTTTGTGACGGGACTGTTCTATGTGTATCCCCGCCTCATCCGTTTCTTCTTCCGCACCTTTTCGGATGATGTGTTACAGTACATTTTCGTTCTGGTACTGGTGTTCCTCAGCGCGGCCGTGAGCCAGGCTTTGGGCCTCGAAGGCGTGTTGGGAGCGTTTTTGGCCGGCTTGATTTTCGGACGTTACATTCCCGAGGCTGTTCCCCTGATGCGTCATATCGATTTTGTGGGAAATGCCCTCTTCATACCCTATTTTCTGATAGGTGTGGGCATGCTCATCAATCTTCCTCAGATGTTTGCCCGCCCGGACAGCCTGCTGTTTATCTTGATTTTTGTTGTCCTGGCCTTGCTGACGAAGGCGTTGGCCTGTCTGTTGGCAGGTCGCCTGTTCCGTTTGAGCTACGAGGTGCAGACGATGATGACCGGCCTCACCAGTGGCCATGCGGCCGGTGCGCTGGCCATGGTCATGGTGGGCATGCAGCTGACGTTGCCTTCGGGTGAGCCTTTGGTGAGCGACGAGTTGCTCAACGCGGTGGTCATGCTGATTCTCTGCTCATGTCTGTTCAGCGCTTTCGTCACGACACACGCCTCCAAGCGCATTGCCAAGGTGGGTGTCAGCGATGAGGAGAAACAAGGAGAGGAAGACAAGATTCTGGTGGCCTTGCGCAATCCTGAAACCATGCCCAACCTGGTCAGCCTGGCCCTGATGATGCGTCCTCACCGCTCCACGGCGCCGCTGGTGGGTGTGAAACTGGTCGTTGACGCTACTGACAACGAGCGTGAGCTCAATGCCGCCCGTCAACTGGTGAAAGAAGCTGCCAGTGTTGCCGCCTCGGCCGGTGTCAATATGAAAAAAGTGGTGCGTTCCGGCGTCAATGTCATCACCGCCCTCACTTACACGATGAAGGACTTTGAAGCCAGCGAGATTCTCATGGGCTATCACTGGCAGGACGGCCGGATGGCCTCCAGTCTTGGCAGTCAGATAGGCGACCTACTGCTGCGCGTGCCGCGACAGGTAAGCATCGTCCACTTCACCCGTGCCGTCAACACCCTGCGCTGCATCCATGTCATTGTGCCCCGCGACGCCGAGCTCGAAGTGGGGTTCTACCGCTGGCTCATGCACGTCAGCCGTCTCGCACGTCAGATGGACTGCCGCATCATGTTCTATTGCACCCCGACGGCGTGGGAAACCATACGCGAGTTTTGCGGACAGCACTACAAGACCATCCGCATGTCCTACGTGCGCTTCGACCGCTTCAGCGACTTCCCCACATTGGCCGCCACGGTCCACGACGACCACCTGCTCGTGCTCGTTTGTGCCCGCGAAGGCTCCTTCTCCTGGCAGCCTGAATTCCAAAAAATCCCTGCCATCATTACCCAGTCGTTCGCCCACTGCAGTGTCATGCTCATTTTCCCCGACCAATACGGCATAGAACATCCGAAGTCGGCCTTCTCCACCGGCTTCCGTCCGAACTAAAACGCATTTGGTCGGGACGAAAACGGATTTAGACACGACGAAAACGGATATGGAACTACAAAACGACCCCCC
>JAFPTC010000080.1 GCA_017400455.1 Prevotella sp.
ACATGTTCTTCCACGGCACGTGCTATAGTCCCAAGAACGACGAGTGGCCCGGCTGGAAGTTCTACGCCTCCATCGACATGAGCCCCACCAACAGCATCTGGCGCGACGCACCATACTTCATGCAGTATGTGGAACGCTGCCAGAGTTTCCTGCAGTGGGGCCAGCCCGATAATGACTTCCTCGTGCTGTTGCCCGTGCGCGATGCGTGGAAGAAGCCCAACGGCAAGCTGCTCATGCAGTTCAGCATCCACGCCATGGGCAAGCTCATGCCCGAATTCCGCCAGGCCATCCTCGACATCGACCGTGCCGGTTTCGACTGCGACTACATCTCCGAACGGCTGCTCATGCAGACCCGCTGCGAGGGTGGGGCGCTGGTCACTGGCGGCGGCACTCGCTACAAGGGACTCATCATCCCCGGCAGCGGCCAGATGCCTGAGGCCGTGAAGCAGCACATCGAAGCCCTGAAGCGCCAGGGCGCCCACATCATGTACGGCATCGACGCCGCCGAGATGCAGCGCGCCGCCCGGCCCGAGCCTCTGAAGACCCAGCTCGGTATGAAGGCCATCCGCCGCAGCAATGCCAACGGCTATCACTACTTCATGGCTAACCTCACGCCCAACGATGTCGATGCCATGATTCCGCTGGCCGTTGACTTCAAGGATGCCTACTGGTTCAACCCGCTCGACGGCAGCATCACTCCCGCCGCCATCGACGGCAACAGCGTCCGCCTGAAACTGCGCAGCGGCGAGTCAGCCATCCTGCAAACCTTCAACACGGTCCTTCCCAGCCGTCCGTACATGCCGCTTGTCACCACCTGCCTCCATCAGGCAGCACCGGTGACCGCCAAGGACATTGTGCTCGACGGCCCGTGGACGCTCAGCTTCACCGACGAGGCTCCCGCCGTGGACAAGACCTATCAGCTGAAGAGCCTGCAGACCTGGGAGACGCTCGACGAGCAGACCCGCGTCACCATGGGCACGGGCGTCTATACCACGAAGTTCAAAATGTCGAAGAAGGACAATCCCGCCGGCCCCTGGCAGATAGACCTGGGCGACGTGCGCGAGTCAGCCCGCGTCTACCTCAACGGCCAGTTCATTGGCTGCGCCTGGAGCGTTCCCTTCGTCCTCGACACCAAGGGCGCCCTGCGCGAGGGCGAGAACGAAGTGCGCATCGAGGTGACCAACCTGCCGGCCAACCGCATCAGCGAGCTGGACCGCCAGGGCGTGAAATGGCGCAAAATGGAGGAAATTAACGTCGTGGACATCAACTACAAGAAAACCCTCTACGATGAGTGGCAGCCCATGCCCAGCGGCCTGAACTCGCAGGTGAAACTGGTTTTGAATAATCAGTAATCAAGGACGAGATAAATCCCAGACGTGTAAAGCGAACTAATAGCGTCTAAACGGATTGGGGTAAACACAGAGATACAGAGGCACAAAGTTTTTTTTGAGACGCTGTGCCTCTGTGTTTTGTTATGCATGATTTCGTGTGGGATGGTTAGAAACCCCACCCCCGACCCCTCCCCTTGAAGGGAGGGGAGAGGCTGCGCATAGTCTTTAGTAACCGTTAAATAATAACTTGGTATGAATCGAAAATCCCTACTTATTTTTTGCATATTACTTAGGTCAAAAAAACTCTGTGTCTCTGTACCTCTGTGTTTAAACAAAAAAGCGACTAACCGTTGTCGCGGTCGTCCAGCACGCGGAAGTGGTTGCGCATGTCGAGCAGCTTTTCTATCGACAGCTCGGCAGTGGCGGGATGTTCTCCTTGAGGACATTCCGCCACGGTGCGCCCAACGGGGTCGATGACGGCGGAGCCCCCGGCATAGTGGCAGGCGGGATCGTCGCCCACGCGGTTGACGGCCAGGACGTAGCACTGGTTCTCTATGGCGCGGGCACGGATGAGCGTGTCCCAGGCCAGCTGTCGACGCTCGGGCCAGTTGGCCACATAGACGATGGCATCGTATTCGCCGGCCCGTCCGTAGCGGGCGAAACAGGGGAAGCGCAAGTCGTAGCACGTCTGCAAGAGGAGGCGCCAGCCCTGCCATTCGACGATGACGGCATGGCTGCCAGCCGTGAAGTGGCGGTCCTCATGGCCGTGGCGGAAGAGGTGGCGCTTGTCGTAGAAATATGTGGCCTGGGGTGTCACGAAGTAATGGCGGTTGCGATAGGTGCCGTCGGGGAGCCTCACGGCCAGGCTGCCGCAGAGGGCGCAATGGCGCTGCTCCGCCGTCCGCCGCATCCAGTCCAGCGCCAGCGAAGAGGCTTCCTCTTCGGCAATGCCCTCGGGCTGGATGGCAAAGCCCGTGGCCCACATCTCGGGCAGCACGTAGAGGTCGGCCTTGCCAGCCTGCTCCATCAGCCTTTCGGCATGGGCGATGTTCTCACTGGGCGATGCCCAAACGATGTCGGTTTGTAAGAGTGCAATGTTCATAAGTAGAAATCTTTCGTCAGTTCAGTGTAGGCGTCCGATCCGATGGTCAGTTCGGTGCGCTCCATGCCCCGTGGGTGCTTGGCAAAGGCTAGCAACAGGCGCTTGGCAGGCTTGCGCGGCGACGTCTTGACCGCACATTCCCTGCATTTAAAGAACCCCGCCAGCACGGCCTCGCTCTCCAACAGACTGCGACCGTCGGCGGGGATGACGAGTGACAGTTCGCCTTGGTCGCTAAGCAGCTGCCATGAGCGCTGCATGAGCACGGAGAAGGGTAGGGTGGTGGCGTGGCGGGCCAGCGTGCGCCGGGCGTCGGGGCTGGGCAGCGCGTCGGTGAAATAGGGGGGATTGCTCACGATGGCGTCGAAATTTGTGGGGAGTGGGGTGAGGGGAGAGGGGAGAGGGGAGAGGTTGGCAAAGTCATGTTGGAGGATGGTGATGTGGGAAGCGAAGGGCGAGGCCTCGACGTTGCTGCGGGCCTGGGCGGCGGCCTCGGCATCGATGTCGATGCCCACGATGTGAGCCTGGGCAAAGCGCTGGGCCATCATCAGGGCAATGAGGCCCGTGCCTGTGCCCACGTCGAGGATATGGCTGCCGCCATGGGCCCAGGCACCGAGCAAGGTGCCGTCGGTGCCCACCTTCATGGCGCAGTGCTGCTGCCAGACGGTGAACTGCTTGAACTGAAAATAGTCGTTGGCCATAATCGGGCTGTAAAGGTACTAACAATTCCCGACATGAGCAAATTTTTCTGCCCCCGATTGGCCGGAGGTTGACAAATGCGAAGACTTATCTGTTAACGCCTGCAAAAGTGACTGATATATTTGCGTGTCTGAATAAAAATGTGTAATTTTGCAGGCTAAAATGATTGTAGAAAATAGATTAATGAGCGATAGTCAAGGAAACAAGGCTTTCTCCATGATAGCTGATATTGATGGAGATTTCATGAATTTGATTAATATTGACACCCCCAGCGAGCTGCCCATCCTGCCCGTCAGGAACCTGGTGCTCTTCCCCGGCGTGGTGTCGCCTATACTGATAGGCCGCGAGTCGAGCATGCGCCTGGTGCGCAAGGCCGAGAAGAGCGGCTCGATGATTGGCATCGTGTGCCAGCATGACCCCGACGTGGAGGAACCGGGCAAGGCCGACCTCTTTGAATATGGCGTGTTTGCCAAGGTGGTGAAGCAGCTGACGCTGCCCAACGGTGCCGTGACCGCCATCATTCAGGGACTGGGCCGCCTGCGCCTGATTGACATCGTGGGCGAGGTGCCCTATTTGCAGGGACGTGTGGAGCCTGCTGTAGAGCTGATGGCCGACAAGCGCGACCGCGAATGGAAAACGGCCATCGACGACCTGCGCCACCGCGTGGAGGAATATATCAACATCACCGACGACATTCCCGATGAGGCCTCCTTTGCCATCCGTAACATCTCAAACGACGTGATGGCCCTGAACTTCGTGTGCTCGAACATGCCCTTCACCATTAAGGAGAAAGGCGAGCTGCTGGCCTGCGACACACTGAAGGAACGCCTCTTCGGCGCCATGAAGGCCCTGAACCGCGAGATTAACCTGCAGAACCTGAAGGCCGACATTCGCAATAAGACGCGGGAAGACCTGGACGAGCAGCAGAAGAACTATTTCCTGCAACAGCAAATCAAGAACCTGCAGGCCGAGATGGGCAACAATACCTCGCCCGAGAAGAACTCGCTGCTGGAGAAGGCCATGAACAAGAAGTGGAGCGACGACATCGCCGCCACCTTCTACAAGGAGATAGAAAAGCTGGACAGCCTGCAGCCCCAGTCGCCCGATTTCAACGTGCAGCTGAGCTACTTGCAGGTGTTTGTCAGCCTGCCCTGGGGCGAATATACCCAAGACGACCTGAACCTGCAACGGGCGCAGAAGATACTGGACCACGACCACTATGGCATGGAAAAGGTGAAGGAGCGCATCCTGGAATACATGGCCGTGCTGTCGCTGCGTGGCGACCTGAAGAGTCCCATCCTGTGCCTCTACGGCCCTCCAGGCGTGGGCAAGACCAGCCTGGGCAAGTCGATAGCGGCCGCCATGAAGCGCAAGTACGTGCGCATCTCGCTGGGCGGACTGCACGATGAGGCCGAGATACGCGGCCATCGCCGCACCTATGTGGGCGCCATGCCCGGACGTATTATCAAGAGCATCCAGAAGGCCGGCTCCAGCAACCCCGTCTTCATCCTCGACGAGATAGACAAGGTGACGCAGGCCACCATCAACGGCGATCCCGCCTCGGCACTGCTCGAAGTGCTCGACCCCGAGCAGAACACCGCCTTCCACGACAACTACCTGGACGTGGACTACGACCTGTCGAAGGTGCTCTTCATTGCTACGGCCAATAATTTGAGCACCATTCCCAAGCCCTTGCTCGACCGAATGGAGATTATCGAGCTGAGCGGCTATATCACCGAGGAGAAGATTGAGATTGCCAAGCGCCACCTGATTCCCCGCGAGCTGGACAACACGGGACTGAACACCGTGAAGCCCAAGCCGTCGTTCAACAAAGCCAGCATCGAGAAGATCATTGAGCAATACACCCGTGAGAGCGGCGTGCGCCAGCTGGAGAAACAGGTGAACAAGGCCCTGCGCAAGCTGGCCTACAAACGTCAGCTCAACGGCATTGAGCCCGTTGACATGAAAATCACCCCGTCGTCGCTGGAAGACCTGCTGGGTAAGCCACCCTTCTATCGCGACATCTATCAGGGCAATGACTATGCCGGCGTGGTCACCGGTCTGGCCTGGACCAGCGTGGGCGGCGAGATCCTGTTCATCGAGACATCGCTCTCGAAGGGCAAGGGGCAGAAGCTGACGCTGACGGGCAACCTGGGCGACGTGATGAAGGAGAGCGCCGTGCTGGCCTTGGAGTATGTGAAGGCCCATGCCGACGCGCTGGGCATAGACTATCGCATCTTTGACAACTGGAATATCCACATCCACGTGCCCGAGGGCGCCACGCCAAAGGACGGTCCCTCGGCCGGCATCACCATAGCCACCAGCATTGCCTCGGCACTGACCCAGCGCAAGGTGCGGAAGAACACTGCCATGACGGGCGAGATAACCCTGCGCGGCAAGGTGCTGCCCGTGGGTGGCATCAAGGAGAAAATCCTGGCCGCCAAGCGGGCCGGCATCACCGACATCGTGCTCTGTCAGGAGAACGAGAAAGATATTCTCGAAATACCCGAAATGTACCTCAGGGACGTCAACTTCCACTATGTGGAGGACGTACAGGACGTGTGGGCCTTTGCCTTGACCGATGAGAAAGTGAAGCATCCCACGGACTTTACCATCAACGAAGAGAAGAAAGAAGCATGACCTTTGAGCTGCAACATACCGACCCCGCAAGCGATGCACGCACCGGACTGATTACCACCGACCACGGCCCCATCAGGACGCCCATCTTCATGCCCGTGGGAACCTGCGGCTCGGTGAAAGGCGTTCATTTCAGCGAGTTGCGCCAGCAAGTACAGGCGCAGATTATCCTGGGCAACACCTATCACCTGTATCTGCGCCCCGGACTGGACACCCTGCGCAAGGCAGGCGGCTTGCACCGCTTTAATACGTGGGACAGGCCCATACTGACCGACTCGGGCGGCTTCCAGGTCTTTTCCTTGACCAGCATTCGCAAACTGCGCGAGGAAGGCTGTGAGTTCCGCAGCCACATTGACGGCTCGAAGCACATTTTCACACCTGAGAACGTGATGGACACGCAGCGCATCATCGGTGCCGACATCATGATGGCGCTCGACGAGTGTCCGCCGGGCGAAAGCGACTACCAGTATGCCAAGCAGTCGCTCGGACTGACGCAGCGCTGGCTGGATCGCTGCATCAAGCGCTTCAATGAGACAGAGCCTCTCTACGGTCATCATCAGCAGCTCTTCCCCATTGTGCAAGGCTGCAAATACAAAGACCTGCGCCAGGAAGCGGCCAAGCACGTGGCCGAACGGTTGCCGGCCCTGGGCGGCGGTGGAGCTGCCATTGGCGGACTGGCCGTGGGCGAGCCAACCGAGGTGATGTATGAGATGATAGAGGTGGTCAACGAGATCCTGCCGAAAGACCGTCCCCGCTACCTGATGGGTGTGGGCACACCCCAAAACATCCTTGAGGCCATCGAGCGCGGCGTAGACATGTTCGACTGTGTCATGCCCACCCGCAACGGTCGCAACGCCATGCTCTTCACCTATCATGGAACGATGAACCTGCGCAACAAGAAGTGGGAGCAGGACTTCAGCCCCATCGACCCCGACGGCTGCGAGCTGGACCGACTGCACACGAAGGCCTATCTGCACCATCTGTTCAAGGCACAGGAACTGCTGGCCATGCAGATAGCCAGCATCCACAACCTGGCTTTCTACCTGCGTTTGGTCACTGACGCACGCGAACATATAATTAATGGCGACTTCACGCAGTGGAAGCGCGCTGTGATAGAAGACTTAGGCCGCCGAATATGAGAAATCCCATCACGCGGCTCGACCGCTACATCATCGTCAAGTTCATTGGCACCTATATCTTTGCCATCCTGCTGATCATATCCATCAGCATTGTCTTCGACTTCAACGAGAACATGGCGAAGTTTGCCACTAACCATGCGCCCTGGCGAGCCATCGTCTTCGATTACTACGCCAACTTCGTTCCCTATTTCGCCAACCTCTTCTCGCCCCTTTTCGTCTTCATTGCCGTCATCTTCTTCACCTCCAAGCTGGCAGGTAACAGCGAGATCATAGCCATGCTGGCCACGGGCACCAGCTTCCGAAGGCTGATGCGTCCCTATCTGTTGTCGGCAGCCCTCATTGCAGGCATCAATTTCTTCCTGGGGGCCTACGTCATTCCCAGTGGAAACATCGTGCGCCAGAACTTCGAGACGGTGTATAAGAACAAGAAGAAGAACACGTCGGCACAGAACGTGATGCTGCAAGTGGGGCCTGGCGTAGTGGCCTATATGCAGCAATATGACAACCTGACCAAGCGCGGCTATGGCTTCGGCCTCTACAAATTCGAGCAGAAGAAACTGGTGAGCCACATGACCGCCACCGTCATTCAGTATGACACCATCTCCGATTCGCGCTACCACTGGAAAGCCAGCAACTACAAAATCCGCACGCTGAAGGGTCTGCGCGAGAAGATTGATACAGGGTCGGAGCTGGACACGATGATCATGATGGAGCCCATGGACTTGGTCTATTCCAAAGGCCAGCAGGAGCAGTTCACCTCGCCCGAGCTGCTGCGCTATATTTCCAAGCAGCAGGAGCGCGGATCGACCAACGTGGTGCAGTATGAAGTGGAATATCACAAGCGCATAGCCACCAGTTTTGCCTCGTTCATCCTCACTATCATCGGAGCATCGCTCTCGGCACGCAAGCGCAAGGGCGGCATGGGCCTGGCGCTGGGCATAGGCCTGGCACTCAGCTTTGCCTACATCCTGTTGCAGACGGTCTCGGCCACCTTTGCCATTCAGGCTAACATGCCGCCGATATTGGCCGCCTGGCTGCCCAATATCCTGTATTTGTTTATAGCCTACTTCTGCTATCGGCAGGCTCCCAATTAGTTGCAACCTTTTTATTAATTATATCCTATGAAAAAAATGATTTCCCTTTTGTTGCCTTTGATTTGCATTGCATCAATGCCAGCAACAGCGCAGACCCTGCGAGGCAAGGTTACTGATGCCATCAGCGGTGAAGCTCTCATTGGGGCTACCGTGAAGGTGGTAGAGTTGGAGAACAAGGCAGCCGTCACCGACGTGGACGGACGCTATAGCATAGACATCGGCCAGTCGGGCCGCTACACTGTGGAAACAACCTTCATAGGCTACGAACCCAGCCTGATGAAGGAAGTGCTCATTGCCGGCGTGAAGGAGACGGTCGTCGACGTGGCGCTGCGTGAGAACAGCAATGAACTGGGCGAGGTGGTGGTGAAGCCACGTGTGAACAAAGAGGGCGCCGTGAACCCGTTGGCCCTCGTTGGCGGCGTAATGCTGTCGATGGAGGAGGCCACCCGTTTTGCAGGCGGAGCTAACGACCCGGCCCGTTTGGTGACAGCCTTCGCTGGTGTCTCGGGCACGTCGGGTGGCAACGGCATCTCGGTGCATGGCAACGCTCCCGACAGAATGAAATATCGTATCGAGGGCGTCGAGGTGTTCACTCCCAACCACTTTAACGACTACTTCGAGGCCAATTTCGGCATGGTGAGCGCACTGAACGCCAACGTCATTGGCAACAGTGACTTCTTCACCTCAACCTTCAATGCCAACTACTCCAACTCGCTCGGAGGCGTGTTCGACGTGAAGATGCGCTCAGGTAATAACAACAAGTACGAGAACCTGGTGCAGGTGGGTACCGTCAGCGAGGAGTTCACTACTGAGGGCCCCATCTCGCGCAAGCACAACTCCAGCTACATCTTCAACTATCGCTATGGCTTCACTTCACTGGCCGACAAGCTGGGCCTTATTGGTGACCAGGAAACGACGTACGACTTTCAGGACTTCTCGCTGAAGCTGAACTTCCCCACGAAACGGGCCGGAACCTTCAGCATCTTTGCCCTCGGCTACTATGACTCGTCGAAGGACAAGGCCATCGACATTAACGACATTGAGACCATCTATGACGCCTCGCAGCTCGACGGCAGCGTGTGGGGATTGTTGGGCGGCGTCACCCACAAGATTCATTTCGGCAACAAATGGACATGGCGCACCACTGCAGCCTATAACGCCCAGCACATCAATCTCGCCCTGGGCTACTGGGAGTTTGCCTTCGACGACAACCAGAACATGCACTACACACAGAATCCGCCGAAGACCATCCCCTTCAGCAACCAGAAAATGAACGAGGACCGCCTGACGGTGAACACCGAGCTGTCGAAACAGCTCACGCTGAAATGGCTGACACAGTTTGGCGCCGAATACAGTCATCGCTTCTTCAACCTGGGCTACAAGTCGGTGGACTATGTCTACCAGAAGCCCCCCTTCAAGACCTGGGTTGACAACAAGGACGACACTGGCCTGGGCAGCGTCTTCTGGCAGAACGTGTTCAAGCCGTCAAACGGTCTCAGCTTCAATGCAGGAGTGGCAGCCAGCTACTTCCTCTTCTCCAAGGACCTCAGCGTGGAGCCGCGCTTCAGCGTGAAATGGGACTGGGACGAGCACAACGCCATCTCACTGGGCTACGGCCTCCATTCGATGCTTGAACGCATGGATGCCTACTTCTACGAAGAGGACGGCGTGCAGATGAACAAGGACCTCGGCCTGTCGAAGGCCCACCACCTGTTGGCCACCTACATGCACAAGTTCAGCGACAACCTCAACCTGCGCCTCAATGCCTACTATCAGTACGGTTTCGATACCCCCGTAGGCATCAACGGATCAACGTTCTGTGCCGTCAACCGTCTTTTTAACACCTTCGACGAGCCGATGGTCAACGAAGGCAACACCCGCAACTATGGCGTCGACGTAACGCTGGAGCACTACATGAGCCGTGGCTTCTTCGGCCAGGTAAACGGCTCGTTCTTCAAGTCGGAATACCGTGCACAGGACAAGGTGTGGCGTCCTCAGGTCTACGACCGTGGCTATATGGTGAAGGTGCTCGGCGGCAAGGAGTGGATGGTGGGCCACAACAGGCAGAACGTGTTCAACGTCAGTGTGAAATACACTGTGCAGGGCGGACTGCGCTATACCCCCATCGATGTGGATGCCATGAATGCGCTGCTCGATGCCGGCCAGATTCCCGACGAGCCGCTCTATAAGCAGGATGAGGCCATGAGCAAGCAGTTCGACCCAGAGCACATTGTCGACCTCACCGTCAGCTACAAGTGGAACAAGAAAAAGGTCAGCCACACCATAGCCTTTGAGGGCCTGAACCTCCTGATGATGGAGCCAGCTACCTACCAGCGCTTTACGCTGAAGAGCCGCACGGTGAGAGACGAAGTAGGGGGCATCTCGCTGCCCAATGTGTTCTACCGTCTTGACTTTTAGACCAATTCATGCTGAAAGATAATCAGATTTTTCCCATTATTCTTTGTCGTTTTGGTAAAAATGACTATCTTTGTAGGCAGATTGAAAAGTAATTAGATGACATTTGAAGAAACCTATTTGAACGATAACATCCTCGATGCCCTTTACGACATGCATTTCGAGGAGATGACTCCCATACAGGAGAAGTGTATTCCGCAGATTCTCGACGGGCACGACGTGCTGGGCGTGGCCCAGACGGGTACGGGCAAGACCGCAGCCTACCTGCTGCCCATCCTGTCGATGCTCGACGACGGCAACTATCCCGAGGATGCCATCAACTGCGTGGTGATGGCACCCACCCGTGAGCTGGCCCAGCAGATTGACCAGGCCATGGAGGGCTTCTCCTATTATTTGCCCAACGTTAGCTCCATTGCCGTTTATGGCGGCAACGACGGCGGACGCTTCGACCAGGAACTGAAGAGCCTGCGAGGCGGCGCCCCAGTGGTCATTGCCACCCCTGGCCGCTTGCTCAGCCACCTGAAGGTGGGCAACCTGAACCTGGCCCGCACCAGCTTCTTTGTCCTCGACGAGGCCGACCGCATGCTCGACATGGGCTTCATCGACGACATCCTGCAAATCACCAAACTGCTGCCGCAAGACTGCCAGAAGGTGATGTTCTCGGCCACCATGCCCTCGAAGGTGCGCGAGTTGGCCGTCTCGCTGCTCCACAACCCAGTGGAGGTGAAGCTGAAGGTGAGCCGTCCGGCCGACAAGATTCTGCAGCAGGCCTACGTGTGCTACGATCCGCAGAAGCTGAAAATCATTGACCATCTGTTTAAGAATGGCGACCTGAAGCGCGTCATCATCTTCTGCGGAAAGAAAGACCGCGTGAAGGACATTGACCGCCAGTTGCGTCGGCTGAAGATTAACTGCGCCCCCATGCACAGCGACCTCAGCCAGCAGGAGCGCGACGAGGTGATGTATCGCTTCAAGGCCGGCATGGTCGACGTCTTGGTGGCCACCGACATCGTCAGCCGTGGCATCGACATCGACGACATACGCATCGTCATCAACTTCGACGTGCCTCACGATGCTGAGGACTATGTTCACCGCATTGGCCGAACGGCACGTGCCGACCGCGACGGACAGGCCATCACCTTTGTCAACGAGCGCGACGTGCAGCGCTTCATGCAGATTGAGCGCTTCCTGGGCAAGGAGGTGGAGAAGCTGCCCTTGCCCGAAGGCGTTGGCGAGGGACCTGCCTACCAGTCGGACGGAAAAGAGAAGAAGGCTTCAGGCCGCAGCAGCCATTGCGGAGGAAAAGGCCGTGGGCGCGGCGGTCATGGCCGTGGGCGCAAGGACAAAGGGCGCGACGGCAAGAAGAAGCAAGCTCCTGAGAGTTAATACTGACAACCAATAATAAATAATTACCAGTAACATGAAAAACCGAATGATTAGACTTATCCCCGTGCTCGCCCTCTTGGCATCCTTTGCCTTGAGTGCTTGCGAGAAAATGGTCTTGGACGAGGAAACGACTGTCGTCGAGCAGGAAGGAAACGTGACCATCAAGGCCAGCATGTTTAACATTGTGCCGTTCGACGACACACGTGCCGTGCAGAACATCGCCGACTATTGCACCCGCCTGTGCTTCGTGGTCTACAAGGACGACACTCAGGTGAAGAAAGTCCTGCAGAAGGCTGGTGACAGTGGCTTTGGCCAGGTGTCGGTGCCGTTGGAACCGGGCACCTATCAGTTGCTCGTGTTGGCACATAGCAGCAATGGCAACCCATCGCTTACAACACCCGAGAAACTGCAGTTTGCCAATAGCGACGGTTTTTCCGACACATTCTATTATTATGGCGATTTGGAGGTGACGGGCGACAGCCAGATTCGCGAGGTCACGCTGCAGAGGGCCTCCTCTCTTGTGCGCATCATTGCCACAGACGAGGCTCCAGCCGAAGCCGCCAGGGTCCATCTCTTCTATACAGGAGAGTCGGGCGTGTTTAATGCCGTAACAGGGTGGGGTGGAACGGTCAATTCCCAGCAGAGTGTCTTTGTGGACATCAACCACGAAAGCCCGCAGCAGGTGCTGGATGCCTATACATTCCTGCGCAACGAGACGGGGGAACTGAAAATCGATATCACCGTTCATGATGCGGCGGGGAATATACTTTCTGAAAAGATATTAGACCATGTGCCTCTGAAGAACCGCATGGTGACGGAGTATAGGGGCAATCTGTTCTCAGAGTCGGTCAATGAAGAGAGCTTCTCCTTCAAGGCCGAAACCTCGTGGGAGGTCTTTGAGCAACACACATTCTGAAACTGAAAGAGGCATCGCTCAGCAGCGATGCCTCTTTCAGTTTTATCTTCTTTCCAGCAGCACCACGTTCTCCACATGCGGCGTGTGGGGGAACATATCGACGGGCTGAACGCACGCCACCCGGTAGTCCTGATCCAGGTCGTGCAGGTCGCGGGCCTGCGTGGCGGGGTTGCAACTCACGTAGACAATGCGCCCGGGAGCCGCCCTTAGGATGGTCTTCACCACGTCGGGGTGCATGCCGGCGCGTGGCGGGTCGGTGATGATTACGTCGGGACGTCCATATTCCTCGATGAACTCGTCGGTCAGGATGTCCTTCATGTCGCCGGCAAAGAACAGCGTGTTGTCGATGCCGTTCAGCTGAGAATTGATCTTTGCGTCGTCAATGGCTTCCGGAACATATTCTATGCCTATGACCTGACGGGCCTGACGGGCCACGAAGTTTGCAATGGTACCCGTGCCGGTGTAGAGGTCGTAGACCAGTTCATGCCCCGTGAGGTTGGCCAGTTCGCGGGCCACGCTGTAGAGGTGGTAGGCCTGCTCAGTGTTGGTCTGGTAGAACGATTTCGGGCCAACCTTGAACTTCAGGTCTTCCATCTGCTCGAAGATGTGGTCCTGCCCTTTAAACACCAGAATCTCCTGGTCGCCAATGGTGTCGTTACACTTTTGGTTGTCCAGATACATCAGTGACGTAATCTGCGGGAACCTGTCGGCCAGGTGCTGCATCAGTGCCATCGCCTTCCTCCCGTCCTCGCTGTCCCATTGGTTCGTCCCTTCTTTAGAGTTGGTGGGGGATGGGGGGAAATGCTCCCCTCCTTGGGAGGGGTTGGGGGATGGGGGGAAACTCTCCCCTCCTTCGGAGGGGTTGGGGGAGGCTTTCAAGCAGAACTGTATAATCACCATCCACTGGCCGTTGGCCGAGTTGCGGATGATGACGTCGCGCAGCAGTCCCACTTGCTGGCGCAGGTCGAAGAAGCTGAGCTGGTGCTCCAGGGCATAGTCGCGAATCTCGTTGCGAATCTGGTTGTGCAGGTCGTCCATCAGCCAGCACTTCTCAATGGGCAGAATCTTGTCGAAGGCTCCCGTGATGTGGAAGCCTATGGCGGGGATGTCCTTGGCTCCCCCTCCTTGGGAGGGGGTTGGGGGGAGGCTTTCTATCTCTTCCTTTGTCAGGTAGCGCTTGTTGGCGCAGCCAAAGTCCAGCTTGTTTCGGTATTCCTGCGTCTTCACACTGCCCAGGATGGGGCGGAACTCAGGTAGCTCCACCTTGCCTATGCGGTGCAGCTGGTCGTACACCTGCTGCTGCTTGAAGCGCAACTGCTCCTCGTAGGGCAGATTCTGCCATTTGCAGCCGCCACAGGTGCCGAAGTGCTGGCAAAACGGCACGGCCCGCTTGTCGCTCGGCTTGACAATCCTCACCACCTCGCCCTCGGCAAACGAGTGCTTCTTGCGCCGCAGCTGCACGTCGCACACGTCGCCTGGCACGCACCATGGCACAAACACCACCATGTCCTGCCAGTGGAACAGGCATTTGCCTTCAGCAGCCACGGCCTCTATCGTTACGCCTTCAAGGAGGGGTAACGGCTTCTTGCTTCTTCCCATCTATCATTAAATCTCAAAGTCCAGACAACTGCGCTGCGCCGTGTAGGGGCGTACCTTCGTGTTAGCCACGGCCACGTGGGCAGGATGCTGGGCATAGCCTTTCAGCGCCTCCTCCGACTCCAGTGTGGAGTCGAGCATCACGTCGGCATTCGACGAGGCGAGCCGTCCGCTGATGTGTACCTTCACGTCGATGAGTCCGGGCACCTGACCCACCAGTCCCTCCAGTCCGGCCTTGATGCCGGCCTTCACCGTCTGCTTCTCCTCTTCCGTCAGCTCCGGTTTCAGGGTCCAAAGAATAATGTGTTTAACCATAATCTAATAACTATTGTAAATTTCGCCAGCAAAGGTACGAATTATTTTCCAAAGATGAGCATGTTTTTCGTTTGAATAATGCTTTCCATCTTCTTTTAGTCAGATTACAGATTTCTGGGAGGCCTCCGCGTGAAAAAATCTCAAGTG
>JAFPTC010000081.1 GCA_017400455.1 Prevotella sp.
AGGCTTCTCATAGAGCCACATCCACAGACCCATCCAGATGAAGCCGAGGCAACCGATGATGATGAACGCCATCTCCCATCCCCAGGCACGGGCCAGCAGAGGGATGGTGGCAGGAGCTGCCAGAGCCCCCACCGAAGCGCCGCTGTTGAAAATCGAGGTGGAGAAAGCACGGTCCTTCTTCGGGAAATACTCGGCCGTGGCCTTGATGGCAGCGGGGAAGTTACCAGCCTCACCGACAGCAAGAACCAATCTACAAGAAAGGAACAGCCACACAGAAATTGTAGCGATAGCAACAGCTGCATCACTACCGGCCTGAACCAGTCTGAGGGCTTCGATAGAGTCATAACCCTCGATGTTCATCGTCACCCAACCGCAACCAGCATGCAATACAGCACCTGTGGACCATACAAAGATAGCAATCAGATAACCTTTCTTTGTGCCCATCCAGTCAATGAACTTACCGACGATGAACGACCACGTCTGCTTGTACTTGAAGCACTGCCAGAAGGGGATGGTCTTCTCCTCCTTGATGTTGTCGCGGTCCTGCACGTTGGCAATGTCGCTGTCCTGCTCAATATAGTTCAGCTCAGCCTGGTTCACGCGCTTGTTCTTAGCGGGCTTCTCGTAGAGCCACATCCACAGGCCCATCCACACAAAGCCCAGTGCACCAATGACGATGAAAGCCATTTCCCATCCCCAGGCACGAGCCAGCAGAGGAATGGTGGCAGGAGCTGCCAGGGCACCCACAGAGGCACCACTGTTGAAGATGGAAGTGGAGAAGGCGCGGTCTTTCTTGGGGAAATACTCGGCCGTCACTTTGATGGCGGCGGGGAAGTTGCCTGCCTCGCCGACAGCGAGAATCATGCGGCACGAGAGGAATAGCCACACCGAGATGGTGGCGATGGCGACGGCGGCATCGCTGCCAGTCTGCACCATGCGAAGGGCCTCAATGCTGTCGTAGCCTTCAACGGTCATGGCCACCCATCCGCAGCCGGCATGGAGCACGGCGCCCAGCGACCATACGAAGATGGCAATGAGATAGCCCTTCTTCGTGCCCATCCAGTCAATGAACTTTCCGGCAAAGAGGTTAGCAATAGCATAGAAGATGGAGAACAGACCCGTAATGGTTCCATAGTCAGCGTCGCTCCAGTGGAACTCAGGAGCAATGAAGTCCTTCCACGTCAGGCTGAGCACCTGGCGATCCATGTAGTTAATAGTGGTTGCCAGGAAAAGCAACCCGCAGATGACCCAACGGAAGTTGGACATTTTGGTTTTTTGTACTGGTGTCATTTTATGAATTTAGATTTTAGAATTTAGAATTAAAATGTATCGCCTGCGGCGAGTATAATTTATGATTTTAGAATTCAGATTTTAGATTATAAATGTATCGCCTGCGGCAGTATGATGTAACAATTAAGATTTGTTCATGTTGTTACGCTTTGTCTTGATAATGCTTATTAACATGCGCTTAATCTCTTCTCCGTCATTAAAGATGGATTGAAACTGTTTCTCATCAATGTCATTGACATTCCGCAATAGGCGCAACCAAAAAAGCGTTTCGTTACATTCTTTCAAGGAAATATACAGTTTAGCCAAAAAATCATTATCGCTAATTGCACATTCAGCTTCAGAGTAATTTGCTCCGATACTCATTCCGCTACGCAAGATTTGATCAACGATGTGCTTTCCCCGTCTCTCTTTATCCAAGAAACGACATAAGTTCACTACCCTTGTTGCAAACATCAGGCATTTCTCATCAAACATCTTGCTGAATTCACTCATGCGAAAAGTCTTATCTGTTACTTCTTACTCGCCGTAGGCGACACATCTTCATTCTTAACTCTTCATTCTTAACTCCTGTGAATCAGCGCAGCTGATTCACAGGTATCTCGTCCTTGTCGTTGTAATACAGGTTCTCACCGGCCATGCCCCAGATGAAGGTGTAGTAGTAGGTGCCGGCAGCAGCGTGGATGCTCCATTCGGGCGACATGATGGCCTGCTCGTTGTGCAGCCATACTACGCGGCTCTCCTGCGGCTCACCCATGATGTGGGCAATGGTCTGCGTCTCAGGCAGGTTGAAGTAATAGTAGGCCTCGATGCGGCGGCCGTGGGTGTGAGGCGGCATCGTGTTCCAGGCAGCGCCCGGGTTCAGCTGGGTCAGTCCGAGCTGCAGCTGGCAGGGGCCTTCTTCGAGCACATCGTTGACGATGAGCTTATAGACGGTGCGATTGTTGCACTCCTCAGTGGTGCCCACAGGTCCCCAAACGGCGGCCTTCAGCGAGCCTTTGCGTCCGTCGAGCGTAATCCACTGCGTCTTGTAGTGCTGGTGGGCGGTGGCGGAGTTCAGGTAGAACTTGGCGGGATTAGAGGCATCCTTCGAGCGGAACAGCACCTCCTTGTTCACGTCCTTGCCTTTGGCTATATGACCACGGCCTATGTAGAGGGCCTCCTTGGGAGCCAGGGCATACTCCTTGCCATCGACGATGACCACGCCATCGCCCTGGCCGCAGTTCACCACGCCCAGCTCGCGGTTGTAGAGGAAATACTTCTCGGTGATGGTCTTGTCTACGTCGAGTCCCAGTTCGAGGAAGTTTTCCAGTTTCAGGGTTTTGTTCACGGGCATGGCTCCGCCGAAGATGAATCGGTCGTAGTGCGAGTAGGTGAGGTTGATTTCGTCGGCCACCATTACTTTCTCCATGACAAAGCGGTCGCGAAGCGTCTTGGTGTCGTAGTGTTTCACGTCTTCCGGATGGCATGCCGTCCGAAAGGTCACGTTCTGCTGGGCGCTGGAAGCCAATGCGATTGAACATAAGGCTACCGATAAAACAAATTTCATTTTTTTCATAATCTTACCATTTAATATATTTCTTTGTGACTCTATTCTTTTTTCAGAAACAAATGCCCGTAATAACCGTAATGATCCATAATTATTGTAACAGCAGGTTTTATTTCAAGGAATTGTGCTCGCATTATTTATCAGTAATGTATTGGCGATAATTTTCCTGATTAAGCAGCACGAAACGATCATCCTCTGGGACATACAGATATCGTTCGGCATGAAGTCTGGTTTCACCGAAATTGATAAGGACACCTCTGCTTTGTTTCGTTATTCGCATATAATTGAATAACTGTGCCCTATGTTCTGGACAAATGTCATCTACCGATTTCAGTTCTATGACTATATCCTTATAGTAAAAATCGGCAAAATATGTCTTGTCCAGTCTCTTACCCTTATAATAAGTAGCAAGCAATTTCTCCCTTTCTACCGGCATATTCCTTAGGTGGAACTCTTCTTCAAGAGCATCTTGATAGATTGGCTCTGCCATACCGCGACCCAGCGTATTGAAAACTTCCATTGCAGTTCCAACTACATCGTAGATATCTAAGTATTCTTGCTTCGTCATCTCTTCCTAAAGAAATAATAACTCTATTACGGAACAATTACGGTCATTATGATAATTCGCTTCTGGACATCTTTATCTTTTTATACCTTCTTTTCCTCGGCGACGATGCTGCGGCGGTTCCAAGCTACCATGCCGATGGTGAGCAGCGAAAGCAGGCCCATGCCAATCCACTGCAGGTTGTTCACGCACTTGTAGATGACCCAGCCAAAGAGCGACGAGGCGAAATCGAGCGCACCAGCATAGTTGCCCTCAGGCACGCGGGCGGCGGCATCCTGCGTGGTGGCATACACCTCGTGCGCTGCCTCGGTGAAGGCAGGAGCCATGTCGGTGACGAAGTAGAGGCCGATGGTCAGGGCCACGAGGCCGATGATGAAGGTCTTCACCACGTTACCCTTCGTGAAGGGCAGCACCATGGGGAAGAGGTAGAACATGCCAGCCAGAGAGGCCAACGGCAGGAACTGGTTGCCGGGAAGGAACACGGCCAGGACGATGCTCACGGGAATGAGCAGCAGCGAGACCACAAGCGTGGTGGGATGGCCGATGACCAGGGCGGGCGACATGCCAATGTACACCTTCTTGCCCTTGAACTTGCGGGCCACCACTTCCTTCGTCTTCTCAGAGATGGGCATCAGACCGTCGATAAACAGCTTCGTGATGCGGGGAATCAGCTCCATCACGGCGCCCATCGTCACGCCAAGGAAGAGGATGCTCTTGACAATGGCCATGACGGCATCGGTGCTGCTGTCGAAGGTGGCGGCATAGGCATCGAAGTTCTTGAAGTGGTCAACATGGGCCAGGGCACCGATAAGGCCGCCCACGATGACGCCCAGCACAATAGGCTCACCCAGCACGCCGAACTTCTTCTTCAGTCCCTCAGCGTCGATGTCGAGTTTCGAGAATCCGGGAATCTTGTCTAACACCCAGTTGATGCCGATGGCAAACGGCGTGAAGCTCTGGCAGAAGGGCTGCGGAATGCTGATACCGTCGAGGTCGGTATAGTATTTCTGGAACTTGTCGGCCGTGCGGTCGGCCATGACCAAGGTGATGATATAGCATACGATGGCGGCGAAATAGCCCCAGAGCATGGAGTGATCCATGACGAAATAGGCCACGGCACCGATGAAGGCGAAGTGCCAGTAGTTCCACAGGTCAATGTTCACCGTGCGGGTGCACTTGGTGATGAGCAGCAGGAAGTTAATGCCCAGGCAGATGGGGATGATGAGTGCGCCCACGGCCGTGTTATAGGCTACGGAGGCAGCAGCCGGCCAGCCCATATCGAACACCTTCAGGTCGAGGTCGAAAATGTTCGACACTGCTTTCAGCGGTGCATCGAAATTGTTTGTCAGCAGGGCTGTGACGATGCCTAAGCCTACAAAGCCCACACCCACGTAGAGTCCGCTCTTGAGCGATTTACCGAACTTCATGCCTATGCAGACGCCAATAATGGTAAACAGAATTGGCATCATGACAGACGCTCCGAAACTAATAATGTAACTAAATACTTGTTCCATTTTCTTTTAGAATGTTTGTTTTAGCGTAGATTACGGTGCAAAAGTACACAATTATCTGGAAATAACAGCACATTATACTGAAAAAGTTTTGAACATCAAACTATTTGTAGTAACTTTGCATGATTGTTAACTTTTAAAAACTTAAACAGAATGTATTACTTCAAAAGTAAGATGTCGGCGGCAGCCACGATGGTCTGGCTGACGCTGATGCTGACAATGCTGACGGGCTGTGCCAAGAGCAAATTGCGCTCGGGCATAGACGAATTGAACAAAAGCTGTCCCATACAGATTTCTATGTTTGGGCGCATGATGGGTGCCGACTATGACGGCGACTGCGTCACTATGCGCTATGAGATGGACGACAGAGTGCTGAAGTTTGAAGGCTTTCGTGACAATGCAGAGCTGTCGAAAAAAATGGTGCTGGACTACTATAAGAACCAGAAGGAGTTCGTCAGTGCCTTGCTGGATGCCGGTGCCTCGCTGAAGTTCGTCTACGAAGGTCGACTTTCTGGCGAGAGTTTCTCCATGGAGATTAGCCGTGACGAGCTGCGACAGGCCCTGCAGGGAGAGGTGATGTCGGCTCAGGAAAAGATGGAAATCAGCATCATGATAGCCAATGCACAGACTCCCATGCAGCTGGTCGAGGGCATAACGATGACCGCCATGCAGCAGGAAGGCGACTGCGTCTATTACATATACGAAGTCACCCCAGAGGCATTCGCCAACATTGAGTCGAATCTCAACGAGGTGAAGGACAACGTGCGCTATATGCTGGGACAACTGGGCGAGGTGGAAAAGAACGACCTGCGCAACATTCCCAATGCCAACAAGAATCTGGGCTATCGCTACACCTGCCCCGACACGGGCCAGAGCGTGGAGTTTTTCTTCACCCAGAGCCAGCTCATCGACATCCTGCGATAAAGCTCATCGCATAGCCTATAAACCGGGGACGTCTCCCCATAAAAATTTCTCACGTGAGATTTTTTCACGCGGAGGCTTCCCAGAAAAATTTCTCACGTGAGATTTTTTCACGGGAGGCCTTCCCAGAAAAATTTCTCACGTGAGATTTTTTCATGCGGCGCCGCCCCAGTATTTTGGGGCATGTCCGCTTAGTCTTGGTAGTACACGCGCTTCACACGGTTCGACACGCTGGTGAGCACCTCGTAGGGGATGGTGTCGAGCACGTCGCTGAGCACGCTGACGGGCAACTGCTGGCCGAAAATCTCCACCTGATCGCCCTCCTGGCAGTCGATGTCGGTAACGTCGATCAGGGCCACGTCCATGCAGATGTTTCCCACGTACTCCGCCTTCTTCCCTTTCACTATGCAGTAGCCGTGGCGGTTGCCAAGGTGGCGGTCCAGGCCGTCGGCATAGCCTATGGGTATGGCGGCAATGCGGCTGTCGCGTGTCAGCTTGCCCTTGCGGCTATAGCCCACGGTGTCTTCCTTGGGCACCTGGCGTATCTGCAGGATGGTGGTCTTCAGCGTCGACACGGTTTCGAGCATGTGGTTCGTGCGGGGGTCAACGCCATAGAGGCCAATGCCCAGACGGCACATGTCGAGCTGGCGCTCGGGGAAGTGCTCGATGCCTGCCGAGTTGTCGATGTGGCGCAGGATCTTATGCGGGAAGGCAGCCTGAAGCTGACGGCTGGCCTCGTCGAAAAGCCGGAACTGACGGGCGGAGAAAGCGTCGAAGTCGTCGCTGTCGCTACCCACGAAGTGGCTGAACACCGAGCGGGGAATGACGGCCGACTGATGCTTCAGCACATTGATGAGTTCCTCCATCTGGTGGGGCTCAAAGCCCAGGCGGTGCATGCCCGTGTCGAGCTTTATGTGCACGGGCCAGCCCGTGATGCCCTGCTGACGGGCGGCCTTGATGAGCGCATCGAGCAGTCGGAAACTATAGACCTCGGGCTCCAGGTCATAAGCGAAGAGCGTTTTGAAAGCCGACATCTCAGGATTCATCACGATTATGTTCTGAGTAATGCCAGCCTTGCGAAGCTCTACGCCTTCGTCGGCCACGGCCACGGCCAGGTAGTCCACGCGGTGCTCCTGCAGCGTCTTGGCTATCTCAACGGCGCCTGCACCGTAAGCATCGGCCTTGATCATGCAGACCATCTTCGTCTCGGGTTTCATCATTGAACGGAAGTGGTTCAGGTTGCCCACCACGGCGCTGAGGTTGACCTCAAGAATGGTTTCATGCACTTTCTGCTCCAGGAGGTCGCTGATGCGTTCGAAACCGAAGGGTCGGGCACCCTTCAGAAGCAGCACTTCGTCGTGGAGCGAGCGGAAGACGCCGCTGTGAAGGAACTGCTCCACATCGTTGAAGAACCATTTCTGCGAGACCTGGATCTTATCGGCCTGGGCGGTCACCTCGGGGCCAATGCCTATGAAACGGTCGACGCCCCGCTTCATCACCAAGTCGGAAACCTGGGTGTAGAGGTTCGACGCCGTTTCGCCGCTCTGATAAATATCGCTGAGAATCAAGGTGCGCCTGCGGCCCTCATGGTCGGGCCTGCGATTCATGAAGTCGAGCGCGATGTCAAGCGACTGCAAGTCGCTGTTGTAGGCATCGTTGATGAGCGTCAGCCCGCGTTGACCCTCTTTCACCTCCAAGCGCATGGCAATGGGTTCGAGATGGGCCATGCGCGCAGCAATCTCTTCGGGCGTCAGGCCCAGAAGCAGCGCTGCAGTGGCACAAGTAATGGAGTTTTCTATTGACGCCTCATCGATGAAGGGAATATCATACTCGCCTCGCGTACCTTTATATATATAGGTGATATGGGAGCCCTGCACGTCAGAGACGAACATGGGCGATTTGTCGTTGAAGCGGCTCCAGCCTATGCGCTCGCCACGGTAGTCACTCCGGCGGATGCAGCGGCTGACCACGTCATCGTCGCTGGGATAGATGACGGCCTGGGCATCACGAAACAGCTGCAGCTTCTCCATGCACTTCTCGTCCATTGAGCGGAAATTCTCCTGATGGGCGGCGCCCAGCGAGGTGAGCACGCCAATGGTGGGCTGGATGATGTCGTGCAGGGCCAGCATCTCGCCGGGCTGGCTGATACCGGCCTCGAACAGGGCCACCCGGCTCTGTTCGTTCAGCAGCCACACCGACAAGGGTACGCCTATTTGCGAGTTGTAGCTGCGGGGCGAGCGGGTGGTCTTCATCGAAGGCATCAGCAGCTGGTAGAGCCACTCTTTCACCCAGGTCTTACCGTTCGATCCGGTAATGCCCACCACGGGAATGCTGAACTCGTCGCGGTGGCGCTCGGCCAGGCGCTGAAGGGCGGCCAACGGCGACGGCACCCGCAAGAAGTTTGCGTCGGGCATGGCGGTGGCATGGTCGGCGGGCAGTTGTTCAACAACGAAGTTCCTGACACCGCGCCGATAGAGTTCGGCTATGTAGCGATGGCCGTCGCCACGCTGGGTGCGCAGGGCAAAGAATAATGTCTGTTCGGGGAAGCAAAGCGAGCGGCTGTCGGTGAGCAGCCATCCTATGGTGGCATCGGACTGACCGTAGCGGCGCGCTCCTATTAATGTGGTTATCTTTTCAATGCTATATGACATGGTTATAAAATTAGAATCAATCCATGAAACCTTGTCGGCGCAGGGTCTGAAGGAAAGTGGCCGACAGGGCTTCGTTGTCTTTGCGGGTATAGCGCAGGTCGGTAAACACCTGAGCCAAGGTCTGCTTGTGGTTCAGTTCCACGAAGTGAACATTCTCTGCCAACTGCTCCTTAGGAACATAATACTCGTCTATATCGGCAGGGGTGTAGTCGTGATAGGTTTCAGCATGGACCACGGCTTTCAGCGGCAAGCGGTCGGACAGCGGCGGCTCTTCGTCGGGCCAGCCCACGGTGAGCGTTGCAACCGGCATGACCAGTCGGGGCAGCTTCAGGACGTCGATAATGAGTTGCGGCTGATAGACAGTGGTGCCCAGGAAGCAATAGCCCAGTCCCTGCTCGTCCATCAGGCAACAAAGGGTCTGGGTGTAGAGCAAAGCGTCAGTGGCGGCATTGATGAACGAAAGGAAATTGTCGTAGCCAGGGTCGGCCTGACGACAGCGGGCCCACTGCGAGGTTCTATTGAAATCGGCGCAGATGGTCAGCACCACAGGAGCCTGGGTCACCATGGGCTGGTTGAAATGGGCGGGAGCCAACTGTTGCTTCAGCGCTTCGGAACGGGTCACCACCACGCTGTAGAGCTGGAGGTTTCCCATGGTCTGCGTACGAAGGGCCTCATCGAGCAGGCCATTCAACAGCGAGTCTTCCACTGGCCGCTGACTGTAGCGGCGAATACTTCGGCGTAAATTCAGATTCTTCATTTCACAATTTTCTTACCTTTGCTATGCTGGGGGCTGTACATGACATAAATGCCCCGAGGCAGTGTCTGGAATGTGGTTCCTGCGAAGCGGCCGTCAAGCGTGTAGTAGCCAGCAGGCACGTTGCTGCCCTGCTGCTGAGGCAGTGCCGTCACGGCATTGGTCGGATCGGCCTTTACCGAAACCACCAGCACCTCGTCCAGCAGACAGCGCTTCTCAGGCGAGAAGGTCACCTTCAGCTGTCCGTTTCCATGCAACTTTACCTTATATTCATTCCACGCAAAGTTTTCCAGCTCCACCGTAGCAGGCTCTACAATGCCGTCGCCCTCGACACTGAGCGAGAGCGTGGTGCCGTCCTTATTCCAACCGGCAGCCATGAACGACAGATAGGCATCATTGGTCTCCATGTCGAAAGCGGGGGTAGTGGCCAGTCCAGGGGTGCTGCCATTGCCAAAGCGGGCACAGCTATAGCCGCCATAGGCCCTCACCGTCTCCCATCCTTCGCAGTCGGGAACGAAGGTGCTACTGGCTATATTGACACTCCACTGCCCGTCATTGCCGCCAGTGCCCACACAGTTGTTGAACGAATCATAGAAAAGCGTACCTTCGGGCACGTAGACCTCTTCAGCCGTGTTGCGGAAACGGAAGGCCATGGTGCCATTGTCATTCTGGGTAATCTCCATGATGCCCACGTTCATCAATTTATTGCCATCGTTATTCTCGTTGTAAAGAATGGCTGCCGGCTCTGAAGTATTGGTCAGCGAGTCATTCCCTTCATAAGGATAAGGGTCAGGGGATGGGCCATACCAGAAACTGCTCGTGGTGTTGCCCGCATGGAAAATGGTACAGCGCTGATGGTCGTTCATAGGATAGCCACCACCGCCGGGATAATTCGTATTAACAAGGTTATATTCCCAGATTGTGCGGTCGTAGTCAACATGCAGAATAAGAATTCCGCAGCCCGGGCTCTCGGCGTCCCAGCCTTTCTGCTGGCGGTTCTCCAAAAGGAAATACTCGTCAGCGTAGGCCTTGTTGCGAACCATATAAACCTCCGGCGCGTCTTCAAGGGGCTTCATCTCGTCAATACGGACATTGGTTTCCAGCTCAACGGGCTTCACCCAGCCGCAAGTGTACTTATCGAAACTGCTATAGCCGGAAGGACAGAAGCCGTCACCATTGTAGCTGCCGGTATCCATGAGCGACCATTCGCCCATGCCGAAGTTGCCGCCGTATTCAATGTCGTACATATCGGGCAATCCCAGGCAATGGGAGAACTCATGGCAAATGGTGCCAATACCCATAATGCTGTTGCCTTGTCGCTCGTTGGCGCAGGCGTAAGTATTAATCTTCACGCCGTCCAGCTCAAGTGGGCTGCCATAGTCGCTCGACTCCAAGTCCCACTCGTGGGGCCAGATGGTGCCGGCACTGCCGCCTGTGGCCTGTCCCTCACCTGCATAGATACACATCACCTGGTCCACGAATCCGTCGCCGTCCCAGTCGTAATCGGGAAAGTTCACCAGGCTGTCAACAGCCATGCAGGCCTTGGCCGTCATCTCGCCTGGATGGGCATCGCTGCCGCTCTCAGAAGGATTGGTATCATGGCCGTAATAATAATAGGTTGTGTCCATCTGAACGGGACCTACGACGTCGAACTTCAGCGAGAACTCGCCATACGACTGAGCTTTGAAGTAGTCATAGACCGACCCCCGGAACCTTCCTTCACTGTAGTTCTCTTCATTGCAGATGCGTGTATAGCGCAGTGAATCGTTCTCCGGGCGGAAGTGCTGGTCGGTGAATTCCACAAGGATGATCAGGCCTTTCTTTTGGCCGGTATAATGAAAGAAATCGCCAATGGCCTTCCTGGGCAGACGTCCCACCCTGCGCTGGGCCGCCTTGGCGCGACGCTCAGCAGCATAGGCTGAAAGCTTTTCGACGTTGGCCGGTACGAACACGCCACGGTCTTCTGCAAGGCGCTGACCATCTCTTGTCAGCCAATAGTGCATGTGTTCGTCGCCTACCAGTTGAGCTTCTACGCTGACTCCATTGTAGGATAAAGCTTTCCAGATTCCCTTCTTAGCAGGAATGGCAAAGACACATAAAGCAAACAGTAAAAGCAGCAATGTAGCTTGTATTTTCTTCATAACTTGTCCCTATTTACTCAAATTGTTTGCAAAATTACTATTTTTTTTCCATTCCCCTATGAGAAACTGCTACTTTTTTATTAATTTTGCAACGAAAAAGCCAAAGAGAAGAAGCAAATGGACAAACAAACGACAAACAAGAGCGACGCCTGCCTGCATGACAACGAGCCGGCAGCAGCTGCTGCCCCCATGCCACGTCCACAGGTTGTGGAAGTGAGGCCTCAGGTGCTGGAATGCGACGTGGTGCGTTTTCAGAACAACAAAGAGAAATGGGTGGCCTTAGTGGGTCTGCTCGACGGCTATCCCTATGAGATTTTCACTGGTCTGCAGGACGAAGAGGAAGGCATACTGCTGCCCAAATCGGTGAGTAAGGGAAAAATCATCAAGCAGGTCAACCCCGACGGCACCAAGCGCTACGATTTCCAGTTCGAGAATACACGCGGATATAAGATCACCGTCGAGGGAATCAGCGAGAAATTCAATCCCGAGTATTGGAATTACGCCAAACTCATCTCCGGCGTATTACGCTATGGCATGCCCATCGAACATGTCATCAAGCTGGTAGCCTCGCTCCAGCTGAAGGACGAAAGCATCAACACCTGGAAGAACGGTGTAGAAAGGGCCCTTAAAAAATATCTTCCCGGCCAGCCCGACCAAAGCGACCCTGCCGACGCGACCAACATCCATGACGCTGCAGAATAGTACCATATTCATCGACCGCCTGCGCCTGTATGCCTTTCATGGGGTGATGGAGCAGGAAAGACAAGTGGGCGCCAATTTCCTGCTTTCTCTTCGCGTACATTATAATATATATAAGGCCATGGCGTCCGACGATGTCAGCGACACGCTTAGCTACGCTGACCTGCTTCAAATCGTGAAACGCGAGATGGCCATTCCCTCCAACCTGCTTGAGCACGTTGGCGCCCGCATCTGCAACGCCATTTTTCTCAAGTTTCCCCAAGCCACTGCCATCGACTTAAAGCTGACCAAGCAGAATCCTCCCATGGGAGCCGACTGCGATGGTGCCGGCATAGAGATGAGCGTCACAAACCATTCAACCAATGATAAATAGACTTACCCTATTAATAGCCTGCCTGCTCGGCTTTGCATGGCCCACTGAGGCTGCCGACCACAAATACACCCTGGTCATTGATGCCGGCCACGGCGGCAAGGACGGCGGCGCCTGCGCCAACGGCGCCAAGGAGAAGAACATCAACCTCAACGTGGCCCTGGCTTTCGGAAAGTATGTTGAGCGCAATTGTCCCGATGTCAAGGTTATCTATACCCGTAAGACCGACGTTTTCATTCCCCTGCACGAACGTGCCGAGATAGCCAACAAGAACAAGGCCGACGTCTTCATATCCATCCACACCAACTCCGTGGCCAGCAAACGGCCCATCAGCGGCATGGAAACCTACACCATGGGCATGCGCCGCAGCGACGAGAAGCTCAGTGCTGCCATGCGCGAGAACGAGGTGGTGCTCATCGAGAGCGACTTCAAGCAGCACTATGCCGGCTTCGACCCCCGCGTGCCAGAAAGCTACATCATTTTCGACATTGTCAACGAGACCAATATGGCTCAGAGCGTGGAACTGGCTCAGCTCATCCAGCAGAAAGTGTGCGCCACGGCCGGACGCCCCAACAAAGGCGTGAAGCAAGACGCCTTCCTGGTGCTGCGCGAGACCTCCATGCCCGCCTGCCTCATAGAACTGGGCTATATCACCACCCGCTCTGAGGCTAACTATCTCACCGACCCCACCAATGTCGATGCGATGGGCAAAGGCATCTACCAGGCATTCGTGGCTTATAAGAACAGGCACACCCAGTCTGCTCCACAGCCCACCCAGCCTACTGCCCCTACTCAGCCCACCACTCCGACACAGCCCACTACACCGACCCCGCCCACTACTCCCACCACGACGGCCACCGATGCGCCCATCTTCAAGGTGCAGCTCCTGGCCAGCGCCACCGAGCTTGGCCCCAACGACCGCCAGCTGAAAGGCCTCACGGGCGTGGAATGTTACAAGGAGGGGAACTTGTGGAAATACACCATTGGCTCGTCAGAGAACTATAACGAGATTTACCAGCTGAGAAAAGACGTGCTCGAAAAGTTTCCACAAGCATTCATCATCGCCTTCAAGAATGGCGAGAAGGTCGATGCCGCTGCCGCCCTGCAAGAATTCAGAAAAAACAGATAAACATCCCGACATTTTATAATCATCCTGACATGAAATTCTTTACCAAAGAAGTTAAAATTGCCCTCGTAGCCATCGTGGCCATCGTAGTTCTTTTCATCGGCATGCAGTTTCTGAAAGGCATGTCGCTGTTTTCGTCGAACGACATCTATTACGCCTGCTTCCAGGATGTCAGCGGGCTGTCGGCCTCCAGCCCCGTCTATGCCAATGGCTATCGCGTGGGCGTGGTGAAAAGCATTGAATACGACTATCAGCGTCCCGACCATATCATAGCGGCCCTGGACCTGGACCCGAAGCTCCAGCTCTATCGCGGCTCCAAGGCCGAGATTGCCAGCGACCTGTTGGGCAATGTCAAGCTGGAACTGCGCCTTGGCGAGCCTCAGGCCGGCACCTTGCAGAAAGGCGACACCATTGAAGGGGCTGTTCAGGCCGGACTGATGAGCAAGGCCGCCGAGATGATTCCCCAGGTAGAGCAGATGCTGCCCAAGCTCGACTCCATCCTGGCCAGCATCAATGCCCTTGTGGCCGATCCTGCCCTGAGCGGCACCATACACAACGCCGAGCAGCTGACCGCCAGCCTCAACACCACGGCCCGCCAGCTGAACCAGCTCACGGCCTCGCTGAACCGCGAGATGCCCAAGATGATGGACAAGGCCCATGGCGTGCTGTCGAACACTGAGACCCTGACGAGCAACCTCAGCCAGCTGAACCTCGACGCCACCATGCAACGCGTCGACGCCACCCTGGCTAACGTTCAGCAGCTCAGCGCCACGCTGAACAGCAACAAAGGCACCATTGGCCTGCTCATGAACGACCCCAACCTCTACGACAACCTGAACAGCACCATGCAAAGCGTCAACTCGCTGCTCACCGACTTCAAGGAGCATCCCCGGCGCTATATCAACGTATCTGTTTTTGGCAAAAAAGATAAGTAATTTTAATTTTGTCTAAATAATTAACCAAGCGCAAATCACGAAAAAAGAAGACAAAGCTATCTGAAATTCAGCGCTTTGCAATTGTGCAATAGCAAAAGCCAACGAAAAAACGTGAAACACCATAAACGGCATAAAAATAGCAAGTTACGCAGATTGTAAACACGCTGGGTATTTTTAAACAATTTGGCGGGTTCGATTTTTTTCACGAACTTTGCACTCGAAAGTCGGCTATTCCAACACTAAACTGCTGAATCCGACTTATAGATAATAATCTAAAACTGATGCAAAAAGGTCATAAGGCTCTTTGGGACAACTGCCTCCATCTGATCAGGCAGAATGTCACTGAGCAAATATACAAGACGTGGTTCGAGCCCATTGTCTTTGAAAGCTACGATGAGCAGCAGAAGACAGTGCTCGTTCAGGTTCCAAGTCCGTACATTTACGAGTACCTGGAGCAATACTACGTACGCCTGATGGCCTGGGCCCTCAACAACAGCTTCACTGCCAACGTCCGCCTGAAGTACCGCCTTGTCGTTGACCGCGAAAACGGCAAGACGCAGGAGGTGGAAGGCGACCGTCCCGACGCCGTGGAGGCCCCTCAGCCCACGAATCGTGCCAATCTCTCGCCCACGGTACTCGATGCTGCCACCCCCCAGCAGCTGAACCCCCAGCTCGACCCAAAGAAGACCTTCGAGAGCTTCATTGAGGGCGACTCCAACAAGCTGCCGCGCACCGTTGGCATGACCATAGCCGAGCATCCGGGAAAGTCCACGTTCAATCCTTTTTTTGTGTTCGGACCCTCCGGTTGCGGAAAGACCCATCTCATCAACGCCATTGGCGTAGCCTGCAAGCACACCTATCCGAAACTGCGCGTGCTCTATGTGTCGGCACGCCTGTTCCAGGTGCAGTATACTGACGCCGTGCGCCAGAACACCGTCAACGACTTCATCAATTTCTATCAGACCATCGACGTGCTCATTGTCGACGACATCCAGGAATGGTCTACGTCGCCACGCACGCTCGACACCTTCTTCCACATCTTCGACCACCTGTTCCGCCTGGGCAAGCAAATCGTGCTGGCCAGCGACCGCCCACCCGTCGACCTCGACGGCGTGAAGGACCGCCTGCTCTCACGTTTCTCCTGCGGACTCATAGCCGAGCTGGAGAAGCCCAATGCCCAGCTGTGCATAGACATTCTGAACGCCAAGTGCCGGCGCGACGGACTGAAGATTTCGGCCGATGTCATCAACTACATCGCCCAGACGGCCAATGGCAGCGTGCGCGATCTGGAAGGTGTGGTCAACTCGCTCATGGCCTACTCCATCGTCTACAACTCGCCCATCGACATGCATCTGGCCGAGCGCATCATCAAGCGAGCCGTCAAGGTGGACAACCATCCGCTCACCATCGACGACATCGTGGAAAAGGTGTGCAAGCACTACGGCGTGAGCCAGCAGAACGTGTTCAGCAAGAGCCGCAAGCGCGACTACGTACAGGTGAGACAGATCAGCATGTACCTGGCCCAGAAGTACACCAAGATGCCGGCCTCGCGCATTGGCCAGCTCATTGGTGGCCGCGATCACAGCACCGTGCTCCACAGTTGTTCAGCCGTGGAGCAGCGCCTGAAGGTAGACAAGGCCTTCGCCGAGGAGCTGAACAGCATTGAGCATTCTTTCAAGCTGAAGCAATAATCGGCCAGTCCACCCCGACGTTTTTCCACCCTCTTTTTTCACCCCTCAACATCCCCCTGTAAAAGGGGCGCGGCGCCGCGTGTTCATGGGAGGCCTTCCCAGAAAAAAATCTCACGTGAGATTTTTTCACGGGAAGCCTCCGCGTGAAAACCTTCATAGCCCGCCTCATTTTTTTTATTTTTCATGCAAGATTTTCAATAATTTGTAGTTATCATATAAAATAAGGTAAATAAAAAAGTATGAAAAGAATAATGATTGCAGCATGCCTGGCATGCACACTCGCAGCGATAGGATGCAGTGAGGACGACACCAACGAAATGGCAGCCGCCCCATTAGACTATATCCCTAATGATAGCTTAGTGTTTAAAGGACAATGGAGCATACACGTGAACAGTGTGATCTTCTATGAAAAGTCCGACGGAAAGGATGGAATAGACGGAAAGGATGGAAAGGATGGGCTTAATGGGATCACTGGAAATGAAGGTGACGATAGCAGCGACGAGAACACCCCCGAAGGACAGCCCGATGCGACAACCAGCTGGAAAACGCTGACTGGCAAGGACAACAACATTGGCTGCACATTCGACAACAGGAAAAAGACGGTCACACTGCAGCGGCTGCCGGCAGAACTGCTGTACCAGCTACCTGGCTACGGAGATTACAGCACAAAGGGAGAGCTACCACCCTACGTCATGAAATGCAGCGAAAAGGGATACACGACAACCAGCATGATCTACGAGCTGACCACCCCACCCTATGAATTCGACTGCACGGAGGGAGACAAGCAACACCACGTAAAGATCATTTTCTCAGGTAAGGCGGAGATGTCGATCAACACCTATCTAAACACCATGACGATAGGGGCCTACGTGGATTATGTCATGGTTGACGGCGATATCAGGATAGGCAACCTGGGACTACTCACCTTCAGCACGGTCCTGTAGAGTAACTGACAACGCGTGGAAAACGAGACGCTGCTGCTGAAACGCATCCAAGAGGGCGACCGCGAGGCCCAGCATGAGCTGTACACCCGACTGGCAGGCCAAGCCATGGCTGTGGCTATGCGCTTTGTGGCCAACACAGAGGCTGCCCGCGACATTCTGCAAGAGGCGTTCGTCAAGGTGTTCACGCACATCGACAGTTTCAACGGCAGGGGCGAGGGAACGCTGAGGGCCTGGGTAATGCGCATCGTGAGCAACGAGTCCATCAACTGGATGAAACAAGAAAAACGACTCACAGTGATCAACATAGACGAAGAGCCTGACACGACCGAAGAACCATTCGAAGAACCACCTGACATTGCAGGCGTGAGCCCCGACGTACTGCAACAGCTGATAGAGCAGCTGCCAGAAGGCTACAGAACGGTGTTCACGCTTTTCGTCTTCGAGCAGAAGAGCCACAAGGAGATTGCCAACCTGTTGGGCATCCGGGAGAACAGCTCAGCATCGCAATTCTTCCACGCCAAGAAGATGCTGAAAAATATGATTAACAAATACAAAAGTACCCACCATAGATGAAGCAGCAAGACTGGACCGAACAATTGCGCCAACGACTGGCCGAACACGAATCTCACGTGCCCGAAGGGCTGTGGGACGACATTGAGCGGCGCATGAACAAGCGTGCACGGAGGGTCATCATCCGCCGCTGGATAGCAGCAGCTGCTGCCTGTGCCCTGTTGCTCGTGGGCAGCTGGCAACTGCTGAAGCAGCAGCAGGAACCGCAACTGTCGCAACAGCAACTGTCGGCAACAACCGGACTCACCGTTCAACCCGACGATACGAAGGTGGAAAAGGTGGATGAAGAAGCACAGCCCACGCAAGCCCACACCCCCGCCCAGGATGCCCATTCCACCCAAAAAGCCCATCCTACCCAAATTGCCCAAGATGCCCAGAATCCCCATCCTGCCCAAGATATCCAAGACACCCATCCTGCCCAGGATATCCAAGACACCCATCCTGCTCAGGACACCCATCCTGCCCAGGATACCCATCCTGCCCAGGATACCCTTCCTTCCATCCCCTCCCAACCAACTGAACGCAGCCCCCTCCGCCGCGACCAGCGCATTCCCATCAAGAGGCAGACAGAACGACAGCAAGCCATTCGCCCATCGCTGCAACTGCACACCACAAATCTGCTGGCACAAGGCAGCATGACTCAGACCGAGCCAATGCTGATGACCCGCTCGTACATGGGGCCCACCTCACAGTCGCTGGCTCGGCAGACACCCGTCTACTTGTCCAACCACGAGGAGAAGACAGAGCACCACATGCCCTTTACCATCGGTCTGTCGCTCAGGATTCCAATGAATGACCGATGGTGGGTGGCTACAGGCGTTAACTACTCTCGCGTAAGCTCCACATTCACCTACACCTCAAACATCAGCCAACAGGTGAACGAGCAGCGCCTTTACTACCTCAGCATTCCCGCTACAGCTGGCTATACCTTCTGGCAGTCACCCAGGCTGACGGCCTATATCAGCGCTGGTGCCGAGGCCCACTACAATGTCAGCACCAAACTGGACAACGGACACTTGGATCGCGACCGCATGCAGTTCTCGTTCACAGGCTCGGCGGGACTGGAGTACCGTCTGCTGAAGCACACCAGCATCTACGTGCAGCCGGGACTGCGCTACTATCCCGACAACGGCAGCCACATAAAGAACATCTTCAAGGAACGGCCCTGGATGTTCGACCTGCAGTTTGGCCTCAGATACTCGCTGAAAGACTGAGAAGTGAAGAGCGAATAAAAAAATTCTTAAAATCGTCAGATTTTCAGGATTTTGCATTACCTTTGCAGAAAATTAGCATCGACACCCATGGCTAAACTATTTTTTGCAATTTTATTCTCGTTGATAGCACTCACTGCCAGTGCTGACAACGGCAGCCTGGACCATATACGCCAGACGCTGGAAGCTTCGTCACTCTCGCAGGTGCAGGAGAAGGTTTATGTACACACTGACAATCAGTGCTACTTCGTGGGCGACACCCTCTGGTACAAGGCCTACGTGGTGCGTGCCGACAACCTGCAACCCACGGACATGAGCCGCCTGCTCTACGTAGAGCTGCTCTCGCCCGACGGTCTGCTGGTGGAGCGCCAGACGGTCATCGTCAACCCCAATGGCGACACCTGCGGCCAGTTTGCCTTGCAGGACTCGCTCTACAGCGGCTACTACGAGCTGCGCGCCTACACCCGCTGGATGCTCAACTTCAACGTGCGCCACCACACCTATCGCAAGGACGAGACGTGGTGGTTCTACAACCGCCAGATGGCCGCCGACTACTTCCGCATCTGGGACGGGCTCTACAGCCGCGTGCTGCCCATCTACAGCAAACCCGACGAGTCTGGCGACTACGACGCCCGCCGCATGTACCAGCGCCCTAAGACGCGACTGCCGCGTGTGAAGAAGGACGACCTGCAGGTGACCTTCTATCCCGAGGGCGGCCATCTGATAGCTGGCATTGAAAACCGCGTGGCCTTCGAGGTGACCGACCAGCATGGACAGGCCATCGACATCAGCGGCACGGTGACCGCCGACGGCGAGCGGCCCATCAGCATCCATACCGACTACATGGGACGAGGCACCTTCGTGGTGACGCCCAGCAACAAGCGGCTGAAGGCGTCGTTCAAGTGGAGAGACAAGCAGTGGACCACCAACCTGCCCAAGGCCGAGACCTTTGGCGCCTGCTTCCAGCTCAACGGCAACCAGCTGACCATCAACAGCTTCGGGCTGCTGGCCGGAAAGGACTATGCCATCAGCATCCTCTGCCGAGGGGCGTTGAAACATTTCCAGCAGGTGGAGCTGAACGAGCCGACGGTGGTGACCCTGCCCACGGAGCAGCTGCCATCGGGCGTGGCCGACGTGACCCTGTTCGACAACGACGGCCAGATACTGGCCGACCGCCTTTTCTTCGTGAACAACCACGAGAACGACTCGGCACTCATCACCACCACCGTGCCGGCCAACCAGACCTATGACCCCTACCAGCGCATCGACTTTCCCGTGCAGCTCGAAGGCGTCAGCAAGCCCACCCTCTTCTCGCTGTCCATTCGCGACACCTATACCGACGAGCCTACCTACGACAACGGCAACCTCATGACCGACCTGCTGCTCAGCAGCGAGCTGCGCGGCTTCATTGCCTTTCCCGCCCACTACTTCGAGAAGGACGATGCCGAGCACCGCCGCCACCTGGACCTGCTCATGATGGTGCAGGGATGGCGCAAATACAAGTGGGAGGAGCTGGCCGACGAGAACCACGGCCTGCGCTACACGCCCGAGACCACGCTGACCATCGAAGGCAGCGTCTACAAGATGCTCAACATCATTCCCGTTGGCGACCTGCCAGGCGATCCTCCTCCCGGAGTAACCGAGATTGACGGCTGGCAATTCGGCAGATACAACGGCGGACGCCATGCCACTATTCAGAAGAGCTCGTCGCTGTTCGACGACGAAGAGCACGGCAGCACCATCATGGACCAGGAAACCGAAAGCGACGGCCTGGGCATTGAAACGCAGGAGGAAATCAGCTGGGACAACTTCGACTATCTGATGGATCCCAACGCCGCATTGGGCGTGAACCACAGCAACCTGAAGCGCGACGTGCTGGTAGAGGCCGAACTGAACATCGACGGCCAGTTTGTGGGCGCCACCCAGATGACCAAGGGCGGGCACTTCCTCTTCGAGGTGCCACCCTTCTACGGGCTGGCCTATCTGAACATGAAAGCTTTCACCGAGCGTGACTCCACGAAGAAGAACATGCTCTCGCGCAAGGACAAGTCGGTGCTCGACGAGGACGCCTTTCCCGACTACTACGTGAAACGCGACCTGTTCTACCCCATCTACACCCACGACTACACCTATTACGAGAAGCACCAGCCCGAATACACCGAGGAGATGCTCCTCGACACGCTGTCGGAGCTGTCGATGGAGAACGACGTCCACCAGCTGGGCAACATCAACGTGCGCGGACACCGACGCGGACGCCGGGCCGTAGACTGGAAGAAGCCGGCCTTCGTCATGGACGCCTACGACCTCTACAACGACATCACCGACCGAGGCCTCAGCTTCGGCAAGCTCGACATGCGCAAGTTTCCCGTCCAGGTGTGCAAGTATCTCTTCGGTAGCATGAACCATTCGGTAGACTACAATGTGGACGGACGCATAGAAGGCCACACCTACTACCGCAACTACAGCCCCTTCGTGTCGGGCTCGGAGGCTGAAGCGGCCGGACTGTTCATAGCCAACCGCACGCCGCAGTATCTCTACAACCGACTGAAGCTGAAGCGGTTGCAAAACATCCGTGTGTTCACCGACTATGAGCCGCGCACCGAGGACTCGCTGATGGTGCACGAAGAGCACTCGCCCGATGCCACCGTGGACCTGGAGCTCATTCCCTACGAGGGCGTCCAGCCCACCTTCCGCGACCGCCACATCCTTTTCCATGGGGTCAACGAGCCAGAAGACTTCTACCAGCCCGACTACAGCCGCATGCAGGCCGACAGCCTGCCGGCCGACTATCGCCGCACGCTCTATTGGAATCCCAATGCCGTGTGCGACGAGCAGGGCCGCTTCACCGCTACATTCTACAACAACGGCAAAGAAACGCGCATAAGAATGACCGCCGCCGGAATAACCAGCGACGGCCGATTGATGCACAGCAAATAAGCTGCCGTTAGTCTATCACCATCTTACGGCTCTTGCCGCCTTGCCGCTCTATGGCCACGCCCTTGAAAGGACGGTCGGCCTGGATGCGGCGTCCCTGCAGGTCATAGAGCACGGGCTCCTTGCTGCTTTCGCCGTTCTTCAGCGTCTGAATGGCATTGGGAGTTCCAGCCACATAGTCGGGCAGATAGTAGCCCAGATGGGGCGGCTGGTTGTAGGCCGTGTTCTGCCAGCAGATGCCCATGCGGTAGGTGTGGTCGTGCATGAGCGTGGGAATGGCAAGGGCCGAGGTGATGTTCGTGGTGTAGATATGCACTTGCGCGGGATTGTTGTAGTCCCACATCACCAGCTCCTCGCGCCAGTCGCCCAGCAGGTCGGCTTGCAGGCTGGGCGTGGCCTTCGTGGAGTTGCAGCTCTGCGGATTGCCATACGAGCTGTCAAACGTGCGCAGCGTGGTCGTGCCGTTGCCGTTCCACTTGGTAATCAGTGGTGTAGACTTGCCAGTATTACTGTTATAGCCGCCATCGAACAGTTCCTCCTGCGCGTCGCCGTCCCAGTAGATGCGGAAGTTCATCGAGGTGGACTTCGTCGAAACCACCTCGCCCGTAACGGCGCTGCGCTGGCTGCGGTCGTTGGAGGAGCTGAAGAAAGAGCCACGCATCTTGCTGTCCAACTGGGCGGCAATGCCACGGCCGTTGTCTTTGTCGCCGGTGGCAGAATAGAGCACTTCGCCCGTGAAGGCATCATGCAGGTCCCAGCCATAGGGCGACTCCTCATGAATCTGAAACACCTCCAAGCCGGGACGGTCAGGGCAGTGATCGGCCAGGTGGATGGCGTCGCCGTGGCCAAAGCCCGTGCCATAGAGCAGGCGACCATCGTGGTCCAGGGCAGCCGAGCCCCATACAATCTCGTCGCATCCGTCACCATCCAAATCGGCAATGCTCATGTTGTGATTGCCATTGCCAAACATGGTGCCGCTGCCCTTCCCGCTGGTGGGCTGGCACTTGGTGAAGGCCTTGCTGGTGCGATTGCCCTCAGCATCGTAGGTATAGAGCGTGTAGGCAGTCTTCGACGTCTTGTGCTGGCTGAGCCATTTCTGATAGAGGTGCTCGCCGTCGAAGCCCACAGCCCAGATGAAGGCATGACCATAGTAGCCACGGCTGAAGATGCCGCTGGCGGGCTGGTCGGGGCCGTCGAGATAGGCCACGGCAGCCAGGAATCGCTCGCCACGGTTGCCATAGCTGGCAGCATCGTTCTTTCCGTCCACATCGCCCCAGTTCACTTTGCCGTCGGCGGCTCCGCCGTAAGTCATGTTGCGGTTGGGATTGTAGAAGATGGTGTGGATGGCCTCGCCGGTGGCGCCTTTGAACACGGTGAGCCACTCCTGTCCGCCGGTGATGCGGCCATCGCTGGTGCGGAACAGGCCGGTGCCGCTGGCGTTCTTGATATCATCGTCGGTGGCGGCCAGGTTCACGTAGTTGCCATTGCCGTCGAGCGAGCCGGGAGCCGTCTTGCACATCAACTCGGCCCGTCCGTCGCGGTCGAAGTCGTAGACCATGAACTGGGTGTAGTGGGCGCCGGCGCGGATGTTGCGTCCCAGGTCAATGCGCCAGAGCTTGGTGCCGTCGAGCTTGTAACAGTCGATATAGACATTGTCGGTGACGCCGCTCTGGGAGTTGTCTTTCGACGTGGAGGGGTCCCACTTCACAAACAGCTCATACTGTCCGTCACCATCGACGTCGCCCACCGACATGTCATTGGGAGTGTAGGTTCCGCCCTGTTCGCCCTTTGCCGGGCGGTCGAGTTTCAGCGTCAGGTAGGTCTTTCCCCATGGGCTGACGGCTTCGCTGGTTTCCACCACCTCGCCGTTTACTTTTGTCACAATCTGGTAGGAGGCTGTCTTCGTGCCGCCTCCGTCCTCGAAGTTGGTTTTTGCAAGATTCTCCTTGATGGTTTCACCATTGCGCACCACGTCGAAGGTGGTGGTGGCGGGATCGTCGGTGCCCAGGAGGCGCCAACTGAGGAAGATGCCCGTGCCGGTACTTCGTGGCAAGGCCACCACGCCACGGTCCAGCTTCTCCATCTGGCTCACGGGGGTGTACTGAGCCATCAGCGAACCCACGGCCAGCTGAAAGCCTATCAATGCTAAAATAGTTTTCTTCATAGAAAGTTAGTTGTTAGTTGTGTATAATCAAAGCCGATTGTGGAGCCACGCTGACAGTGGGTCCGCTGACGGTGCCCAGCCCTTCCTCGCTGATGCGGCCTTCCTGGCCCACCACGGTGTAGTTGCCTCCGGGCACGGCCACGTCCACGCTCTTGCGGTTAGCATTCAGGATGACGACGATGTTCTGCCAGTCGCCTGGCACGTCCTTCAGCCGGAAGGCCACCACGCAGGGCTGCGTGGGCAGGAACTCCAGATGACGGCGCACCAGCTCGGCACTGCCCAGACGGAAGGCGGGATGGTGCTGGCGCAGCGCAATGAGTTTCTGATAGTAGTCGAACACCTGCGGGAAGCGCGTTTTGTTATTCCAATCCAGCTGGTTGATGCTGTCGGGGCTCTCAAACGAGTTGTGAACGCCCTGCTTGGTGCGCAGCAGCTCCTCGCCGCTGAGCATGAAGGGCACGCCCTGACTGGTGAAGACGGCGGTCTGGGCCAGCAGGTCGAGCCGAATCAGCTCGTCCTCGCCAATGCCGGGGATGCTGGCGCGCAGCCTGTCGGCAAGGCACATGTCGTCGTGGCAGCTCACGTAGGCCATCATCTGCGTTGGCTCGGCTGCCCAGGGCTGGCTGCTATAGTTCACCTTGGCGTAGTCCACCTGCGGATGAGCCACCATGCCTGCAATGCCGGCCTTCATGCTTTCCTCTTCGCCAGGCAGTCCGGCCAGGAAGGCACCTTTCGTGTCGTCGCTGAAGGGCCCGCGCAGGGCATCGCGCAGCTCGTCGCTGAAGGCGGCTATGCGCGGCATCTGCCCGACGTTGGCCTTCATGCCCAACTGCTCCTGGGGCAAGGCACACTGGCCTGCGCTCCATCCCTCGCCATAGATGAAGATGGTGGGATCAAGCTCGTCTACGGCCTGCCGGATGGCGTTCATGGTCTCAATGTCGTGGCAGCCCATCAGGTCGAAGCGGAAGCCGTCAATATGGTACTCCTTTATCCAGTGCTTCACGCTGGCTATCATGAAGCGGCGCATCATCAGCTTCTCCGAGGCCGTCTCGTTGCCACAGCCCGAGCCGTTGCTGCCCACCCGGTAGTAGTAATCGGGATAGGTGCGCTGGAAGTTGGAATGTGCAATGTCGTAGGTGTGATTGTAGACCACGTCGAGGATGACGTTGATGCCCGCCTGGTGGAGGGCCTTCACCATTTGCTTGAACTCGCCGATGCGGCACAAGGGATTGGCGGGGTCGGTGCTGTAGGAGCCATCGGGCACGTTATAGTTCACGGGGTCGTAGCCCCAGTTATATTGCGGTTCGTCCAGGCGGGTCTCGTCCACCGAGCCGAAGTCATACGACGGCAGAATATGGACGGCATTCACGCCCAGGCTACGCAGATGGCTGATGGCCCACGGCTCGGCCAGCGCCAGGAACTTGCCGGGATGCGAGGCCTCGGGCTGGTTGATGGAGAAGTCGCGATGGTGCATTTCATAGACCACCCAGTCGCTGTAGGCCTGGGGATGGGGTCCCTTGTCCTCGGCCCATCCCTCGGGATCGCTGTCGCGCAGGTCTACGACCACGCCCTTCTGTCCGTTCACGGTGACGGCCTTGGCAAAGGTGCCGGGCGAGGACACGCCATTAATCACGAACTCATATTCCTTTCCCTTCTGGTCGCCATTCACCACGGCCCTGTAGATGCGTCCTTCCACCATGAGCGTGTCGTCAGTGGTGGGCCTGTGCTCCATCTTCACGCTGTCGCCTCCCACCACGACATAACATTCGGCATTATCGGGGGCAAACACCTTGAATACGGTCTCAGAAGGCGAATAGGTCATCTCATCGAACCAAAAAGGGGCATCTTTCTGCGGGTCACAGGCCACCATCATCGTGGCAGCCATGCCCAAAAGGAGGATTTGCTTCATAGACATTTTCGATTTGTTGTTTGCAAAATTAAGAAAAAGATGTGAGTAGGCGAAAAAAGTAAAGCCCTTTAACTCCCTTTAACTCCATATTTCCGCCCTAACCGCCCAAAATTAAGTACCTTTGCAGCATGACTTTCACCACTACGCTTCTAAAATGGTTTCAGGAGCATGGACGCGAGCTGCCTTGGCGGCAGACGCATGACCCTTACGCCATCTGGCTGTCGGAGATCATCCTCCAGCAGACGCGCATTGAGCAGGGACGCCCCTACTGGGAGCGTTTCATGCGGCGATGGCCCACGGTGGAGGCGCTGGCTGCCGCCTCTGAGGACGAGGTGCTGAGGGAATGGCAGGGACTGGGCTACTACAGCCGCGCCCGCAACCTGCACCATGCCGCCCAGCAGATTGTGGAGATGGGCGGCTTCCCCCAGTCGTTAGAGGGCATCAAGGGCCTGAAAGGCGTGGGCGACTATACTGCGGCGGCCATTGGCTCCTTCGCCTTCGGGCTGCCTGCCGCCGTGGTCGATGGCAATGTCTTCCGGGTGCTGGCTCGCCACTATGGCATCAGCACCCCCATCAACACCGGCGAGGGGAAGCGCGAGTTCACCGCCTTGGCCCAGGAGCTGCTGCCGCCTGCCCAGGCCGCCCTGTTCAACCAGGCAATGATGGACTTCGGCGCCACTCAGTGCACGCCCGCCAGTCCGGCGTGTGGGGTGTGCCCGTTGCAGCAGTCGTGTGTGGCCTTTCGCGAGCAGCGGGTGGCCGAATTGCCCGTGAAGCGGCGGACGCTGAAGGTGAAGGAACGCCACCTCGTCTACATCTACCTACGCTGGCAGGGGCAGACGGCCCTGCGCCGCCGCCCAGCGGGCGACATCTGGCAGGGGCTCTACGAGCCGCTGCTGGCCGACGAGGGCTCGCAGGCTGGCGAGCCGCTGCTGGCAGGCGCCGCTGAGCCGCCCGTCCTGGTGCCGGTTCGCCTGGGGGTGAAGCACGTGCTGACCCACCGCATCATCATGGCCGATTTCTACCTATGGGAGCCTGCCGAACGGCCCTCGCTGCCCGACGGCTATTTCTGGATTCCGGAAAGCCGGCGCGGCGACTATGCCGTGTCGCGCTTAGTGGAGCTACTCTTCGCCCAGCTGCCTTAGACTCTCTTTCTTTTCCCCTCATCACTACGCAAATTTTTAGTAACCGTAGATAATTAAGTTGGCACAATAGTGATGAATAAACACAGAGATACAGAGACACAGAGCCTTATTCTTTTATAAGAAAACTCTGTACCTCTGTGTCTCTGTGTTTCAAAATCGTCCCAAGTTGTTTTTTTATAATCATTTAACGCCGGTGAAACGGGAGCACTGGAGAAAAGGGGAAAAAGGCACGGGGAAAAAGGGGAAAAAGCACTGATAAACAGGGAAAAAGGTACCGAGTTGCACGATTCGGGCGGCCGCCCGCAATAATAAGGGCGGCCGCCCTTATTACTGCGAGCGGGCGGGCTTATAAGTGTGGGCGGGCGCTGAATGCCAAGTTTTATTCAGTCGGTCATACGTGGCGTAGTTCGTTCTGTTTTTGCGCATTAGCACGAAATAATTGAGTTGTTTTTTCTGCGTTGTCGAGTTTTAAAGAATTAGCGGCCTGCAAAACTGAACTTGAGGCCTGCAAAAAAGAATTAGCGGCCTGCAAAGAAAGCTTTGCAGGCCGCTAATATTGTTGCCCGATAGGATTTACTGAGCAATGAGGGAGACGGCGAAGCCACCGCCTGGGGCCTCTTGCAGCTTCAGCGTCTGGCCGGCCTTCACCACCTTCTTCGTGATGACGTAGGCCTGCGGGTTGGTCTCGTAGTGAGCGTCCTTGGCGTCCTGATAGATGGTGCACTCGTACTTGCGGCCCTTGTCGAGGAAGTCGAGCTTCACGGTGGCCAGGTGGCCCTGCTCGTCGCACTTGCCGCCAATGAACCAGTTGTCGGTGCCCTTGGCCTTGCGCGCCACGGTGATGTAATCGGCAGGCTCGGCCTCAAGATAGATGCTCTCGTCCCAGTCGCAAGCCACGTCGCGAATGAACTGGAAGGCATCGTCGAAGCGCTCGTAGTGCTCGGGCAGGTCGGCGGCCATCTGCAAGGGCGAGTACATCGTCAGATAGAGGGCCAGCGAGCCGGCAATGGTGATGCGCGCCCAGCTGGTATTGTCGCTCCACTCCGAAAGGCGGGTGACGAAGATGCCGGGCGTATAGTCCATCGGGCCACCCTGCAAGCGGGTAAAGGGCAGGATGCAGGTATGGTCGGGACGGCTGCCGCCGAAGGCCTCGTACTCCGTGCCGCGAGCGCTCTCGTTGCCCACCAGGTTAGGATAGGTGCGGCAGAGGCCCGTAGGACGGGTGGCCTCATGGGCGTTCACCATGATGTGATGCTTGGCGGCCTCTTTCACCACGTGGAGATAGTGGTTGTTCATCGACTGCGAGTAGTGGTGGTCGCCACGAGGGATGATGTCGCCCACGTAGCCCGTCTTCACGGCATCGTAGCCGTACTTGTTCATCAGCTGGAAGGCTTGCTCCATGTGGCGCTCGTAGTTCTGCGTGGAGCTGCTGGTCTCGTGGTGCATGAGCAGCTTCAC
>JAFPTC010000082.1 GCA_017400455.1 Prevotella sp.
AAAAAAACACAGATCTCACGGATCTTACGGATTTTCGTTTTCGTTTTCGTTTTCGTTATTCAATTCTCAAATTCTCTAATTCTTGAAAAAAGATTTGTGCAATCCGTAGTTTCAATTCTCGACTATATTGCGCTCAGTTCGATGCAGTCGATGTTGGGAGCCCAGGAGTCCTGTTCGCCCAGTCGGATGCTGTTCATGCCTTTCTTCAGCTTGATGCGCACCGTCTTGCTGGCCACCTTGTCCCAGCTGCCGCCGTTCATGCCTTTCAGCTCGGGCATCTCCTCGCCGTTCACGCTCAGCGCCAGCGAGCGGTCCTCGCCGCTCACGTATTTAATCACCAGGTCGTAGTCGCCGCCCTTCTTTGAGAAGACCTTCTTCCACTCCATGTAGTTATCGTCGTCGCCGCCCAGGGTAGTCACCACCGTGCCTCCCGAAGCGCCGTCCATGGGGCTGTAGGTAGCCGTCTTCCTCTTGCTGATCTCCTGGTATTCCTTCATCCAGCTGGCCTCAGCCTCGTAGTGCGTCGGCTCGTTGCGGGTGGCTCCCGTGGTCACGAACACCTGCGAACCGTGGGCAGGCACCGTCACCTTCAGCTTGCCCTGCGCGGCGGGGGCGAAGGTCTTGTGGTTCACCACGTCGCGTACGCTGATAGTGCCGTCGTAGCCCAGGTTGGCGATGCTCACCTCTATCGTCTGCACCTCATCGCTGAGGTTAGTCACACATACGGCCCTCTCCTTGCCGCGCACCTTCTTCAGGTCCTTGGCAAAGACATACACGTCGCCCTCTCTCTGCACCACCGGAGCGCCGATGCCCAGCACGTCCTGGTTGATGGCAATCAGCTCCGGGTTCTTCAGCAGGTTGAGCGAGAACTCCGGTATCTGGCTCATGTCGCAGCCAATCAGCAGCGGGCTGCTCAGTATGCACCATACGGCCATGTGCGTAATCTCCTCGTCCGGTGCCAGCGTGCGGCCAATCTCGAGCATGTCCATGTCGTTGTAGTGGCCGTCGTGGGTATATTCCGACAGGTAGAGGTTCTCCTTGATGATAGAGCGCACCGAGGCCCATGCGCAGTATATGTCGCCCGTGGTGCGCCAGGAGTCTGCCCAGTCGCTCACCCAAGTGCCCGGGTATGCCCAGCGGCAGATGTTAAACACCACGTCCTTCTTCTTCACGTTGTCGCGGATAGCCTTGATGATCTTGGTGTACTGTTCCTGCTCGTCCAGCTTCAGCTGATGGCCGCCGCAGTAGTCCACCTTCACGAAGTCATAGTCCCATGTGTCGAAGAAGAGGATGTTGTCCTCCTTCTCGTAGCCGTAGTAGCCTATGTCCTTCGAGCCGCCGCAGGCATTGGCGCCGGCGTCGGAGTAGATGCCCGCCTTCAGGCCCAGCTTGTGAATCTCGTCGGCCACGTAGCGCATGCCGTGGGGGAACAGCTCCTCCCTTACCCCCAGCTCCTTAGTGTCCTTGTTGTGGGGGAGGAAGTATCCGTCGTCAATGTTGATATACTCATATCCGGCCTTGGCCAGTCCGGTCTTGACCATGGCCTCAGCCTGGCCGAGAATAACATCCTCATTGATGTTGAGGGCAAACGTGTTCCACGAGCTCCATCCCATTGTGGGAGGTCTGAACGCCATGGCGGCAATGGTAGTCATGGCACCAAGCACCAGGAGGCAAACAATCTTTTTCATGTCAATAATATTGTTAAAAGTTAGTTATCAGCTTTGCTATTTTGTGGCGAAGATAATAATAATCGCACAAATTTCCGCTCTTTTCTTACCGAAATAAAATTTTTTATGTACTTTTGCACCGCAAATGGCACAGAGGCCGTGTATCGTGTCCCCTTC
>JAFPTC010000083.1 GCA_017400455.1 Prevotella sp.
AAGCGACGACGTGCCTTCGGCTGACCGGGCTTCTTGCGCTCCACCTCACGGCTGTCGCGTGTCAGGAATCCCTGTGTCTTCAGTGCTTTCTTGTCCTCGGCATTCACCTTCACCAGTGCGCGGGCAATAGCCATGCGCAGAGCTTGGCTCTGTCCGGTGAAACCGCCACCATCGAGGTTAACCTTGATGTCATACTTCTCGGCGCACTCAAGCAGGTTCAGCGGCTGCTTCACCACATACTGCAGAATGGCAGAGGGGAAATATTCGGTTAAGTCTTTCTTGTTGATCGTAATCTTGCCGGTGCCTTCCGACATGTACACGCGAGCCACTGAGCTCTTGCGACGACCTACGGTATTGATAACTTCCATATCTGTGTTACATTATTATTATTTGTACTCGTCTATCTTTATCGTCTTGGGTTTCTGTGCCTCATGAGGATGCTCCGTACCTTCATACACATAGAGGTTGTTCAGCAGAGAGCGGCCGAGGGGGCCTTTGGGCAGCATACCCTTTACGGCGTGCTTCAGAATACGCTCCACGCCAAAGGGCTTCTTGCGAAGCTCAGCAGGGGTGTTGAAACGCTGGCCACCAGGATAGCCTGTATAACGGGTATAAACCTTGTCGGTTTCCTTATTGCCGGTGAACTTCACCTTGGCTGCATTGATAATGATAACGTTGTCGCCACAGTCGACGTGCGGAGTGAAGCTGGGCTTGTACTTACCGCGAATAAGCTTGGCGACCTTCGAGGCGAGGCGTCCCACCACCTGATCGGTAGCGTCGATGACGACCCACTCCTTCTTGGCAGTCTCTTTGTTCACAGAGACGGTCTTGTAACTTAAAGTGTTCATTTCTTCGTTTAATTACTAAAAAACAGTTTTTTACTTTATAAAGTTTACATGTGAACGCCGATTCACAAACCACGCTGTCCGGCCAAAGACAGGCGCTATTTACACGACGCCCGTGGGGATTCTAAGACTCTCCCCTAATAATCGGACTGCAAAGGTACTGCTTTTTCGGCAATTTTCTTACATCTTGTTGCTTTGCGCTCCTAAGATTTAGAATTATTTAACATTACGCATTTTTCATGCCTCTATACATTATTATATATACGCGTGCGCGCAAGGGGCCCAGGATTCGTTTGCGCCAGCAAACCAGTAGTCGCCGTTCAGGGCGCCGGCTGCCTTTTCAGGCGCGAAGCCTCCGCAGAAAAATTTCTCACGTGAGATTTTTTCATGGGAGGCCTTCCCAGAAAAATTTCTCACGTGAGATTTTTTCACGGGAGGCCTCCCCAGAAAATTTTCTCACGTGAGATTTTTTCACGGGAAGCCTCCCCAGCAAAAAACCGCTTCCTCAGCCGCCTCCAACTCGCCCGCCCAAGAAAGTTGGAAGCCATGAACGCAAAAATAACTGTAAATATTTGCAAAAATGACAAAAAAGTATTATTTTTGCAAACCAAAGCATCATATATTCATTACTTTAAACACCAATAACATTTTGCAGATATGAAAACAAAAGCATTGTGGATGCTGACCGTCATCCTTTCTTTAAGCGGTCTGAGCCTGTCGTCGTGTACCGACATGGCCGACAACCCCGTTGAGCCATCGGCCGTCGACGAGGGAGTGTGGAACATCAATGACGAGGACATGGATGCCAGCGTCCAGGTCGGCGACGACTTCTTCATGCACGTCAACGGAGGCTGGTGGAAGAACACCGAACTGGGCGACGAGGACCTCGTGGGATCCATTGTCCAGTTACAAGAACACCAGACTGCCCTGTCAAATGCCCTGCCTTCCGGACCTGCGGCAAAGGCTTTCACCCAGTTGGTAGGTGCTTCGACCGAGAAGTACGCCATTGCCAAGGAGGAGCTGGAACAGACCATCGCTCGCGTGAACAACACCGAGACCACGGAAGAACTGTGGAAACTCATGGCCCAGCTCATGCAGGAGGGATACCTCATGCCCATTGGCATGGAGCTCCTGTCTAAGAACGGACAGCCCGCCATCTTCTTCGGCATTAACCAACCAGAATTCAGCAAGATTGAATCAGACGATGAAGGCGACGACGACGAAGGCGACGATGACGACATCTTTGCCGCCAGATGGGGCAACATTGTGAAGAGCAAGACCAACAGCCTGCAGCTGCAGCTGCTGAGGAATCCCGACCTCATCAGGAGCCTGCAGCCCGTAGTGGGCGGAAGCACCACCCGTGGCTTCAGCGACACCAACTGGCCCATGCTGCTCACCATCTGCCAGGAGCTGGGCATTGACCCCGAGCGCGCCTATCTGCCGGCCGACCTGCCCGGTATCGGTTCAGAGGGGCTGGACGAAATCTTTAACATGCAAATGTTCTTGAGTGAGATGCAGAACGTCAGCGTTGACGAGCTGAAAGAGCTGATGGTGGAGTACCTGAAGAGCGACACCCCCTTGACCTTGTCCAAAGATGAGCAGTCAATGGACGAGCGCCTTGAACAAATAGTAAACTTGTTGAAATTCACAAATAAAAGCTTCGCCTACGAGGAGGCACAACTATATGCTGAGGCCTACGTCACGCCCGAGATGATCGACCGCACCATGGACTTCTGCGAGCAGCTGCGCACCACTTTTGCACAGCGCATCGAACGCAACACGTGGATGAGCAGCGCATCGAAAACCAACGTCCAGGAGAAGCTACAGGCCATGAATTTCTATGTGGGTGCTCCCACCGAATGGCTGGAAGAGGGTACTCCCGACATGAGCCAGGTCGAAAACCTGCTCGACGGTGTGCAGGCCGCCCGCCAGGCACATCTTGCATTGACCAAGAAGATTCTCGACATGCCCATAGAGAAAGCCGGCTTCCATATCCTACTCGCTTCAGGCGATGTTACACTGGACGTAGTGAACGCCTTCTACATGCCCGCAATGAACTCCATGTTCATCCTGCCCGCATGGATGATGGAGCCTGCCTACGACGAAACGGCCAACAGCGCCATCAACTACGCCCTGCTGACCATCTTCGGTCACGAGATTACCCACGGCTTCGACAACGAAGGCTCACAGTTCGACAAGAACGGCGACCTGGGCAGCATCTGGGCCAGCGAGGCCGACGAAATGAAGTTCAAGGAGCTGTCGCAGCAGCTCGTGGAGTGCTACAGCGCATTTGAAGTGATGCCCGACGAGCTGCCCGGCGTCTACAACGACGGCGAGTTCACCCTGGCCGAGAACATTGCCGACCTGGGAGGCATGGAGCTGGCCTACGAGACCTACACCAACTACCTGATGAAGAACGGCTTCTGGGGCGACGAGCTCACCCTTCAGCAGCAGCGCTTCTTCCAGGCCTACGCCCACCTGTGGCAGTTGAAGTACAGCGCTGAACATGCCAAGGCAGCCACCATGAGCGACGATCCCGACGAGAAGGACGAGCACTCACTGGCCCGCGAGCGCGTCAACGGCGTGGTGATGAACATGGACAGCTGGTACGACGTGTTCAACCTGAAGAGCGGAAAACTCTATCGCACGCCCGCCGAGCGCATCCACATCTGGTAATGTTTAATCCACATTATATCAACATGAAAAAGAGACTAACGACGCTGGCACTGGTGCTCCTCATGGGCGCCAGTGCCGCCGTTGCCCAAAACTGCTGCAAGCAGGAGGGCTGCAACGACTGTTGCAAAGACGGCCAAAAGAAAGAATGCTGCCAGAAGGCAGCCATTGAGAACATCATGACGCGAACCTCGGTTCGCAAGTTCAAGAACCAGCCCGTGGAGACCGAGAAAATCGAGACCATGCTCCGCGCAGCCATGGCCGCTCCCACGGCCGTGAACAAGCAGCCCTGGCACTTCGTCGTAGTGACCGACAAACAGGTGCTGGCCAAGCTGGCCGGCGAGGGCGGACGCGGCAACATGCTGCGCAATGCACCTCTGGCCATCGTGGTCTGTGGAGACATGCAGAAGGCCCTCTCTGGAAAAGGACAGGAATACTGGATTCAGGACACCAGTGCTGCCACCGAGAACCTGCTGCTGGCTGCCCACGCCCTGGGGCTGGGTGCCGTATGGACCGGACAGTGGCCCATGGACGACCGCTACACCCACACCATGAACGTGCTGGGAATGCCCGAGAGCGTGAAGCCCCTTTGCACCGTCATCATCGGCTATCCCGACGAGCAGCCCACACCAAAGGACAAGTGGAAGCCCGAAAACATTTCTTACAACAAATATGGGGAAAGGAAATAGCCTTTCCCCTAACTCTTAAAATCTTAAATCTAAATGATTCAATCAATGACAGGCTACGGCAAGGCCGTCGTAGTATTTAAAGACAAGAAAATAAACGCTGAAATTAAGTCGCTCAACTCTAAACAGCTGGACCTGCTGACTCGCATCGCCCCACTCTATCGAGAGAAAGAGATGGAGATCCGACAGCTCATAGCCACCAAGCTGGAACGCGGCAAGGTGGACTTCGCCCTATGGATAGAGAAGGACACCGGCATCGACCCGACGCCCGTGAACGCCGCACTGGTGGAAAACTACTACCAGCAGCTGAAGACCATAGCCCAGAAAACAGGCATACCCGAGCCAAAGGACTGGATGTACACGCTGACACGCATGCCCGACGTGCTGACACGCACCGACGTCGAGGTGCTCAGCGCCGACGAGTGGCAGGCCGCCAGCAAGGCCGTGGAGAAAGCCATCAACGAGCTGGTGGATTTTCGCAAGCAGGAGGGAGCCGCACTGGAGCGCAAGTTCGCCGAGAAAATAGACAACATCGAGCGGCTGCTGGCCGAGATAGAACCATGGGAGAAAAGCCGCGTGGAGAAAATACGCCAGCGCATCGTCGACGGGCTGCTGCAGATTCCAGGCGTGGACTACGACAAGAACCGACTGGAGCAGGAGCTCATCTACTACATTGAGAAGCTCGACATCAGCGAGGAGAAACAGCGACTGACCAACCACCTGAAGTATTTCCGCGAGACCATGGCCAACGGCCACGGACAGGGCAAGAAGCTCGGGTTCATCGCTCAGGAAATGGGACGCGAGATCAACACCACCGGTTCGAAGTCGAACCAAGCAGAGATGCAGAACATCGTCGTGCAGATGAAGGACGAGCTGGAGCAAATCAAGGAACAGGTGCTGAACGCGCTGTAACCCCTCCCGACCTCCCCGAAGGGGAGGAGGAAAAAACTTCTACTAAGATGGGACGCTATGGATATGAGACCACAGATGGGAGTACATACAAATTGCTGCTGAAAAATGCAAAAAACAACCGCAGATATATGACTCCCGCAGAGTCTGTTTTGTGGGAATACCTGCGAGGCCATCAACTTGGACTCCAGTTCAGGCGTCAACATCCCATTTACGGCTACATCCCTGATTTCGTATGCCTTAGAAAAAGACTGGTGGTGGAAGTTGATGGAGCCTACCATTATTTAGGTGACCAGCCCATAAGCGATGAGGAACGGACAAAGTACCTGAACGAATACGGCTTTGACGTCATTCGTTTTACAAATGAAGAAGTTCTGAACGATACAGTCAATGTTATTAACAAAATAAAACGAGCAATGGACAACAAACCAGCCATAAACACTGCGCCAGCCCCTTCCCCCCTTGGGGGGGACCGAGGGGGGTTAATCATCTTCTCCGCCCCCTCGGGCAGCGGAAAATCAACCATCGTGAACTGGCTCATGAAGGACCACCCTGAGCTGAAACTCTATTTCTCCATCTCATGCACCAGCCGCCAGCCACGCGGAACGGAACAGAACGGCGTGGAGTATTTCTTCCTCACGCCGGAGGAGTTTCGCCAGCGCATCGACAACGACGAGTTCCTGGAATATGAGGAGGTGTATGAAAACCGTTTCTACGGCACGCTGAAATCCCAGGTGGAACGACAGTTGGAGGCTGGCCAGAACGTGGTGTTCGATGTCGACGTGAAAGGCGGCGTCAACATCAAGAAGTTTTACGGCGAGCGGGCCTTGAGCCTTTTCATCCAGCCGCCGTCGGTGGAGGAGCTGCGCCGTCGCCTCGAAGGACGCGGCACCGACACGCCCGAAGCCATCGAGAACCGTTTGGCCAAGGCTGAGTATGAGCTGACCTTCGCCCCGCAGTTCGACCATATCGTGGTGAACGACGACCTGGAGCAAGCCAAGAAGGATACCCTCGACTTAGTCAGTGCCTTCCTGCAGCGCTAAACCTCGCGCCCCACAACTGTCAAGTATATTGCGTTGACAACGCAATATACTCAACAGCAAGTAATATACTCAGCAGCAAAAAAAAGGCCCATGGACGAAGAAACCTTCCGAAAGCAGCAGCCCTTTGCGGGCAGAAAAAAGCCATCCATGCAGCGGCGTGCTGTCTGGAACGACTATAGCGACCGCAAAATGTACATGCTGACAATGGTCACTGAAGGGCGCCGTGCACTTTTCGGTGAGGTGATCGGCAGGAGCGAAGCACCCGCTGGGTCACCAGACACGCCTGCTATCTCCCTCTCGCCATTGGGTTTTGCTGTAGAAAGGGAATGGTGGGCCTCAGCCTACCACCATTCAGAGATTTCTGTCGTCGCCCTCCAGATGATGCCAGACCACCTGCACGGCATTCTCTTTGTGAAAGAGAAGATGGAAAAGCCCCTTGGCATGGTTATCCGAGGCTTCAAGCAAGCCTGCAACCGCCACTACCGCGAGCTGGTGCTTGGCATGCCCCCCGTCCAGTATGTTGCGTTGACAACGCAACAAACGAGACAAGACCGCCGAGGCGAGGACCGAAGCCACGGTCAGCTCTTTGCCAGAGGCTATAACGACCGTATCCTTTACGGACAGGGACAGCTGGAACGGTGGCTCTACTACCTGAGCGACAATCCGCGCCGGCTGCTGATGAAGCGGGAGCACCCAGACCTGTTTCGCGTACAGCGCAACCTGACTGCTGCCGGCATGACCTTCTCGGCCATTGGCAACCGTTTCTTGCTCGACCGTCCGGAATTATTGCAGGTACAGTGCTCGCGGAAAATGACTGAACCAGAGGTGAATGCCTACGTAAAGAAATGCCTGACGGCCTGCCGTCAAGGGGCGGTGCTTGTCTCGCCATCCATCTCTCCAGGTGAGAAAGCTGTGATGAGAGCGGCCTTCGAAGCCGGCTTCCCGCTTGTTTATCTGCAAGAGAACGGCTTCACTGACCTGGCCAAACCCGGCGGACGGCGCATGGAAGCCTGCGCCAGCGGGCAGCTACTCATTCTTGCGCCATGGGAGCATCACAACGAGCGGACTACCATAAGCCGTAGCCAGTGCCTCTCGCTCAACGACATGGCTCACGCCATCTGCAACCAATCACCGTCAGGTATGTTGCGTTGACAACGCAACAAAAATGACACGCACAGCATACCAAGAAAAGGAACTACAACCATGAAGATAGGAATATTCGGCGGATCGTTCAACCCCATCCACACAGGGCATATTGCCTTGGCCCGTCAGCTGCTGACGCTGGCTGGGCTTGATGAAGTATGGCTCATGGTATCGCCCCAAAACCCGCTGAAGCAGGGACGCAATGACCTGCTCGACGACCAGCTGCGCTACCAGATGGCACGCCTGGCCCTGCACGGCGAGGAGGGCATCGTGGCCTGCAGCTACGAGCTGCACCTGCCCCGCCCCAGCTACACCTGGAACACGCTGCAACGCCTCAGCAAGGATTATCCTCACCACCAGTTCACGCTGCTCATTGGCGGCGACAACTGGCAGCTCTTCCCCCGCTGGTACAAGGCTGAAGATATTCTGAAGAACCACAACGTCATCATCTACCCACGGCGGGGCAGCGAGATAGACAGCTCTGCCCTACCCTCCTCTGTCAGCATTGTCAACACAGAACTGCTCGACATCAGCAGCACGGAGATAAGACAACGCATCCTTGAAGGCAAGGACATCAGGGGCATGGTTCCCACGCCCATTCTGCCTTTGGTAAGGAAATGCTACTTGAACTTCTCCTGACCGGTCAGGATGCGGAACCGGCGAGCCACGGACTTGAAGATGAACTTAAAGTTGCCATAGCGCAAGTTCAGCCATAGCTCCTCTAAAGAGCGGCCTATCTTCGTCAACGGATAGCCCCAGCCATTGGCCTTGTACATACGCTTCCAGTAGCCCACTTCCTCTATCACATAGCGCGGATGGCGCAAGGGGAACTGCAGGTCATAGCGCTTCATCGTGAAAAGCTGCTTCAGCCTTCGGGGCATGGTCTTGAACTCAGAATAATGGGCCGAGTCGGCCAATGCTCCCACATTGTTTATCATGTTCTTCGCCGGCATGATGGCCAGGCCGCTGTTGAAGAGCATCGTTGCCCAGAACACGCTTTCAAACTGCGGTTGCCCGCTGGCACGATGATCCTGGCACATGCGGATGAAGCTCTTTCTGTAGCCGCGCTGACGGATGAGTGCATCCAACTGGTGCATGGCTTCGGGATTGTCAAGGAACGTGTACTTCTCGTCCCACTGACTGACCACGCGCCGCCACGATGCCCATCCCCAGATGCTGAAGGCTGAGGTGAAGAAGTAGTCGTAAGGCATGTCGGGCGTCTGCTCGTCCACATTAAAACCTGCCACCATCGTGATGCGCTCGTCGTTCTCATAACGGTCGAGCATCTCCTTGCAGAAGGGGAAGAACGATTGCGATGGCACCACGTCGTCCTCTAAAACCATACATTTCTCGGCCAGCGAGAAAGCCCAGCGATGGCTGGTGTAGCCCGCCACCATGCAACCCAGGTTATGCTCCTGGTAGTTGCGGTGCACCTCGCACTCCCAGTCTATCTCCTCGTCGGCCACGATAGCACGGCAGGCCTCGATGCCAGCCATATCACGTTCGCCTCGCGGCCCGTCCTGAAAGAGGAACAGCCGCGACGGGCGGGCCTTCTTCACCTCGTTAAAAACCTGTCGGAACGTGTCGCTGCGGGTGAAGAAGAGCAGCAGCACGGCCACATCTACATTTGCGGGATATTTCATGATTTTTCTCTTTTATCGAACATTTTCTGTAACGGATGCCACATCCATAGCCGCACCTTGTCTATGAGGATGGAACCAAAGAACACGCCAACGATGAGCAGCGAGGCATAGGCGATGAACACTGGCCTCGACTCACCATAGAACCACTGGCTGATGGCCCCATCGTAATACTTTCCTATGAAACTACTGCTGTGAGTGAGATAAATGGCAAGAGCCGAAATGGCCAGCCAGTTCACCACGCGGCTTTTCACCGTCAGCTTGCTGAAGAACAGCAGCAGATACATGGCTCCCAGCACCACAAACGGGCAACAGTAGAAGTAGAGCACGCCGCCCACATTGTAATGGCGCAGGATGAAGACGGCCACCGTGAGGAACGCCACCACACCGAGGTAAATGCCCAAGTCGATGCTACGCGGGAACTTCGTAAACCAAGGCTGGTGCACCCGCATGTAGCGTGCCAGCAAGTAGAGACAGAGGAACCAAGGCAAGGAATAGCCCGCCCCTATCCATGTGGTGGCTTCGGTCACCCATCCGAAGAGGAACATAAAGGCAAAGACACCCATAAGCACCTGCTCAAACTGCCTGCGCGAGGCGTGCTCCACGAAAGCATTGAGCACGGGAGCAAAGAGATAGAGCGCCATGTAAACCTTCACGAACCAATAGGCCCCGGGGTCAAGCAACAACACGGTGAGTAATGCTTTCGACGGCAGCTGGCCGCTGACGACATACTCCACGCCCAGGCAGAGCACACCGAAGAACAGCAACTGGAACAGCAACTCGCAGAAACGCGACAACCGTGGCCTGATGCCATACCAGCCAGAAAGCATGACAAACACGTTTACTCCGAAAATGGTGAACCCTTCGGTCATGAACTGCAGGAAAGCCGACGACGGGTTGGCTGCTATCATGTCGGCATCGGGCTTAGGCAGCGCACGGAAGTTGGCATGCACCACCATGATGAGGAGCATGGCCACCAGCCTCAGCAGCTCCATATTGCTATCGCGTGACTTCTTCATTCTATCTTTTTCTTAACGACGAAGCTGATGGCTTCATGGAAAATGGTGGAGCGCAGCAGCCATAGCGCCACACAGTAGGCCACCGCCACCATGAGCACCTTCAGTGCCAAGCTCGCATACATATTATTAATACTGGCCGTAAGCAAATGGGTAGCGTAGACAATGGCGATGGAGAGCAGGGCATAGGGAGCCACGTCGCCAACGGCCTCGCGCAGCGTCAGGCCTATCTCGCCCCGGGCAAAGTAGAACCACACGCCCACCCACACGATGTTCACCCCAGCAAAGACCTGCACCATGCGACTGATGCCGAAGGGCACGCAGAGGCCCACACCCAGCAGCTGGGCTGCCAACAGGGCAATGGTGCACCACATGTAGGTGGCTGAGCGTCCCCTGGTGATGAGCAGGTTGGAGAACAGGTAGCTGACGGGCATCACGGCTCCTGCCAGACAGAGCGTGCGCAGCAGGTGGGCACTGGCCAGCCACTTCTCGGTGATGAGGATGACGATGAACTCCTGGCTGACCAGTGCCAGCGTGAGCATCACCGGAAACGAGATGAAGGCCGTGAAGCGCAGCAATTTGCGGAACACCTGCTTCTGACGCTGGCGGTCGTCGCCGGTCTTGGCCAGCACGGGCTGGGCAACGCTGTAAAGCATGTTGGTGATGAGCGAGTGGCCCATGGTGTTCCACTTGTTGGCCTGCGAAAAGTCGCCCACCTCATGCGCCTTGTAGTAGCGTCCCAACAGGACGGAAAGGATGTTGGTGTTGGCCGCCGTGATGATATTCGTCACGATGAGCCGGCTGCTGAAGCCCAGCAGCTCGCGGATGGGGCGCAGGTCGATGCTCAGCGTGGGCCGCCAGCCGGAGAACCAATAGTTAAGCACGCTAACCGACAGCGTGAAGACGATATTCTGCGTGGCCAAGCCCCAATAGGCAAAGCCCTGATAGGCCATGACGATGCCCACCACGCCCGACAGTGCCATCGACACCAGCGCGATGATGCTGCTCTGGCGCACCATCATGTTCCTGAAGATGTAGGCACGCGGCGCAATGCTGAAGCTGACAAAGAGGAAGCTGAGGAACGAGTAGCGCGCCAGCACCGTCAGGCGCGGCTCGTGATAGAAGCGGGCAATGAGCGGAGCCGTGAAGAAAAACAGCAGATAGAAAGCCACGCTGACGAGGATGCTCATCCAGAACACGGCGTTATAGTCGCGCTGACTGACCTCCTTCTTGCGGTTCAGAGCAGCAATGAAGCCTCCTTCCTGCATGCAGGCAGCAATGGCCGAGAAAATGGCCAACATGCCCACCATGCCGTAATCCTCCTGCGAGAGCTTACGCGCCAGGACGACTCCGAACACCAGCCCCAGCAGCTGCTGCAAGCCGTTGCTGAAGCCTCCCCAAAGCAGGCCTTTGGCTGTCTTCTCCTTCAACGATCCTTCCATCACAGATTCAGCGATTCTACAATATCGTCCAACATATTTTGCGCCACGCTCCTTCCGCCTGGCGGCAACAGAAAATCATTGAAGAACTGCTCGCGCTGTGGGCGCATGGGGTCGTTGCCGCCCACTACCACGTCATCGATAAAGCGTCTTATGTCCTTCTCGTCCTGTGCCAGGTAGTGCAGGGTGTAAGCCTGTTTGCCAAAGTCCGTCTGCGTGGAAAGGAGGGCGTCGAAATCTTTCGACACGAACATGACAGGCTTCCTGGTGTAGTGATACTCCACGGCGAAGGAACCGCTGTCGTGTACCATCCCATCGCTGGTCATGAAGAGATCAATGAATTGTCCTGTCTCCAGCTGCGTGTTCTCCATGGTGCGCCACTGCTCGTAGTAGGCATCAGCCCGCTCCCGCCCCCAGTCTGGGTCGTCATAAAGCTGTGTGAGCAGTGCGGGATGGGGCTTGAACGCTATCTGAATACGCTCTTTATAGTCCTGCGCCAGCTTCACCATGAGCGGCGCCATCCACAGAAAGTTACTCCGAGGCATGAAGCCCGTATTATGCTTGATTGAGAAGTGCGGAGCCCAGATGATGCGCTTCCGCCGCTTCCCGTCGCCCATCACCTTCCATGGCGAAGGATGATCGGCCTTCAGATAATCATCGGCATTGGCATAGCCCACCACCCTGACGTTGCGCCCCTTGTTGGAGGCAATGCGCTGGGCCTCCTGCAGGTGCAGATTGGTGGAATAGTACAGCCGCCAGGCCATGTTGTGGAAGTGCAGGTCATAGCTCAGCTTCCCCGTGCTCGACCAGAACCCATAGGGCATGTAGCACAGCAGTTTGTCGTAGAACGCCTTGCAGTCGTGTTCCGGACTGAGCAGGTCTTCGTATGGCTGCGCATAGAACATGATGTCCGGGTCCAGCCGATGGCGGATGTCGTAGGCCGGCTGCCCGTGATGGTAGTCAATATAGGGAATGCCCCGCTGGTCGAAGAAACGCCGGAGGCTCTCGGCATCACCGTCAGGATTCTCGCGCAACGGACACGGCGACAGCACGATGGTGGGCAGGAAGCGGCTGTCCTGGGCCATCAGCTCGTAAAGGTGCTGATAGCGCCATAGCGAGATGTCAATGGCCATGAACACGACGTTCAGCGGCCGATGCTCCTTCCGCAGCTGCTCTACCTGCCGCTGGTGGCAGCGCTCCATGGCACGGTATTTCCAGCCGTGCAGCCACAGATAGTTCAGGGTTTTCTGTATTACGTTCATGATGTTAGCGCGGTTTTATCCATTCCCCACCGGCACAGCTCGTCGGTCGTGGGGGTGTTGACGCCATGCTGGCGGGCCAGCCGTTGCACCAGGGCCAGCCCGTAGGGGAAGTCCTCGGTGAAGTAGCGGCTCTGAAAGTCAGGCACATAGCCGCCTTCCACCGCCTTCATCGGTGCCTTGATGCCCTTGAAGGCCTCTATCGAGCGCAGCTTGGCAGCCAGCGTGGCGGCATCGGTACTCTCGTAATAGTCCAGCACCGACGGGATGCTTCCTTTCCTGACAGGCAGCACCTGCAACAGCTGTTGCAGCTCGGCGTCCAGTGCCAAATAGATTTCTGCAGCCCTTTCCGTCCACTCCTCATAGAACAGCGGCACCCTCGTGCTCACCTGTCCTGGCTGCCACTGCCCCCAAAGGTCATATAGACGCGACGGATGCAGCAGCGGATTGCTGTTGGAAAGGCTCACCTCGTAGAAATTGGAAAGCAGCTTCGTGGGTGTTCCCAGCATGTGCTCCACCTCTTTCCGCAATTGCTCGCCATCGGCTGTGTGCTCCACCGCCATGCTCAGACTTGACTTGTAGCCCATGAGGCGGGCACGATGCCCATACTCCTCCACCCTGGCAATGAAGGGCACGCGCTGCAGGCCAAAGAGGGGAACCTGCGGCGGCAGCACCTCCATGGCCTGAAGGAAGAAGCCGGTGCTGCTGACCACGCTGCCCACTGCCGTTCCCGGCTTCAGGCCACTGCGGATATGCAGCAGGGCTGGACGGATGGCGAAGCCCGGCAGACAGAGCAGCACCATGTCGGCCTGGCCCACGGTCTGCTCCACATCGTCGCTGACAAGGGCCAGCTCCGCCGTGAGCGTGCCGTCAGGACAGTCGATGACCAGCTGGCGTCCCCACTGCTCAGAGTGTCGCGTCAGCATGCTCACTTCAAAGCCTTGTCGGGCAGCCACGAATCCAGCCACCACATGTCCCAGGTTGCCTCCTCCGCAAATACAGACCTTCATCGTTCCAGTTCTTTTAGGGCAGCTATCAGCCGGTTGTTGTCCTCGGTGCTTCTCACTGATACGCGAATGTAGTTCTTCCCTTCCAGGAAATGTTTCGAGTTGCAGTCTTTCACCATGATCTCATAGTCGGCCAGCAGACGGCGTGTCAGCTCGCCGCTGGTGAAGCGCTGCGTCACCTCCAGGCAGAAGTAGTTGGCCTGCGAGGGAATGACCCGCAGGAAGCTCACCTGGCGCAACAACTGCTCGAAGCGCCGCCGCTCTTGAATGAAGCGATGGCAGGCCTGCCGGTAGTCGGCCTCGTATTTTCCGAATATTTGCAGATAGAACTCAGCAAACGAGTTGATGTTCCAGATGGCTACGTCGCGCTTCACGCGGTCCACCAGGGCGGTGTCGGCCGTGGCCATGATGCCCAGCCTCAGCCCTGGCACGCCATACGACTTCGAGATGCTCTTCATCACCACCAGCTGAGGATACTGTTCCAGCAGCTGGTTGGAAATGAGGCTGTTCTGCTCAAAATCGTCGCTGAAGTCTACAAACGACTCGTCAACTACCAGCCTGATGCCCCTTTGGCGGCTCCAGCTGGCCAGTGCCAGCAGCCCTTCCTTGGGAATGAAGTTGCCCGAGGGGTTATCGGGATTGATGAGCAGCAGCGTCTCTATCTCCTTGTCGGCAAAGAATTCCATCAGGTCATCGGCCGTATAGTGCAGGTCGCTGTTGTCGGGGAAGAAAGGCACGATCTGTTCCTTCCTCAGGCGGTGGGGATATTCCTCAAAGGTGGGATATACCACGCCTATGCGCCCCTCGCCCTGCTGCTCCATCAGGCTTTTTATCAGCTCGGCGGCTCCATTGCCCACCACGGTGTACTGCCGCTTGACGCCGAAATACTTTCCTGCCAGCAGCTGCATCACCGCCATGCCCGAAGGATATTCCGTGAGCAGCGTGTCGAAGTTGGCGCGCAGCTCGTTCTTCATGCGCTGCGTGGGGAAGTAGGGATTCACTAAGTAGCAGTAGTCCAGCATCTTGGGGAAGCGCCAGTGGCCGCCATAGCGATAGTTGAAGCGGTGCAGCATCTCGTCGCCCTCGGCAAAGATGGTCTCGGCAATGTCGAGGTCCTGCACGTCGTCAATCTCGTACCATTTCTCCTGGCCTATGGGCAGTGCTTTCAGGCCCGAGTCGTCGATCATGGTGATGACGCGCAGCACCTGCTCGTAGTATTCGTTGTTGCCCATCGCCTTCGAGTAGGCATCGAGGAAGGGCACATACTTCTGCTGCGAGAACTCCTTGGAGAACTTGTAGATGTTCACCGTCTTGTAGTATTTGTCAATGTCGGCATAGTTGAACGCCTTCTTCGGCACGAAGTTCACGATGTTCTGTTCCTTGTCTATGGTGACCATCGTTCCGTCCATCCAGCTTTCGTACTTTGCCACTAATGCCACGTTGGGCTGCGCATTGTCCACCACCATGGGGAAGAGGCGGTCGCTGAAGATGAGGTCGCTCTCGATGAGCAATGTGTCGTCCTCCTGCAGCTGGTCCTTGGCCAGGGCCAGCGAGTAGATGTTGTTGGTCCGGTCATACACCGGGTTCTCCACATATTCTATCTTCAGCCTTTCGGCATAGCGCTGGCCGATGTAGTCCTTCAGCTCCTGGCCCTTATAGCCCACGACAATGACGACGCGATTGAGCGCCAGCCGCGACAGCTGGCCCAGCAGGCGGTCGATGAGGCTCACGCCGTTCACCTTCACCATGCACTTGGTGTTCTGGCTCGTCAGCTCGCCCAGCCGGCGGCCCATGCCGGCCGCTAATATGATTGCTTGCATACGTTTTCCTTGTTTATTCAAAACAACAGGGCAGCGCCAGCAACTGCTGCATCAGCGTGCGGGCCAGCCGCTCGTGGCCCTTGTCGTTAGGATGCAGGCGATCGTTGTCGCCGTTCTTGAAATACTGCACGTGCTCGTCCATCAAGGGAAAGAGTCCGCTGCTGGCCGCCCAGTCGATGACGGGCACGGCCCACACGTCGGCCGCCTCTCTCGATGCCTGCACATAGGCCGACACATACTCGCCACAGCCGTTCTGCCACTCCTCGGTGGGCTGCCAGTTCTTGTCGTTGGCATAGAAGCCGGCACGATGGATGGGCGTGAGCACCACCACCTGCTTCGTGGGATAGAGGCGCTTCACGTGGTTCAGGGCTATGTTGATGCGTCCGCGATAGGTGCCGCCGTTCATGCTGGGCGTGCGGTGGCGGCGCATCACGTTGTGCTTCTGCTCGTGAATGCCGGCCATGACCGAGTCCTCGCGCTCGTCGTACCACTGGCCCAGGGGCACGCCGGCGTTATAGTCGTTGGTGCCCACGAAGATGATGATGGCATCCACCGAGTCGCCATGCTCCTTGTAGCACTGGTCAGCCTGGCGCGGAATGTCGTTCCACTGGCGTCCGCTGATGCCGTAGACGTAGGGGGTTATCTGGAGCCAGTCCTGCAGGAAGCCCCAATATTTTTTCTTCGAGCCGCTGTTGCGCGGGTCGGTGATGCTGTCGCCCAGATAGGCCACGCGCTTGCCCTGCCAGGGGTGGCTCAGCAACATCTGAGGCAGCGAGGGCACGGCCAGCAGCAGGCACAGCAGCAATGCAAATGTCTTTTTATACATATCCTTACAGTATTGTCTTTTTCCCTTTCACAATGTAAATTCCCTTTCCTGCCTTCCCCAGGGCCACGGGTCGGCCGGCCAGGTCGTAGACACCCTTCAGGCCCTTGGGGGCCAGCATTTGTGCCGACACCCGTGTGCTCTGCTGGTCGGCAGGCTTCATCAGGCGCATGTAGTAGAGGCCCGGGCAGAAGGTGCTGGGCGAGGCCGTGAGCTTCACCACCAGCTTCTTCTTGCCTTTTGCCACCGAGGCGGGAATGGCATACTCCACGTTGTAGAAGCCGTTGGCATCGGCATTGGCCACCGAGGCGGGAATGGTGATGTCGGCCACCTTGCGGCTGTCCACCGTCAGCGTGGCGCGGCGGCCCTTGTCGGCGGTGGTGAAGCGCAGCATGACGGTCAGCCCCTCGCTGACGCCGCTATTATTATATAATGTGTACTGGATAAAGCCGTTCTGCCGGGCGTCGCGATAGCGCTCCGAGTTGTACATGCCGGTGCTGCTGTCGCTGCTGTACTTTGCCTCGTGGCCGGCCTCGCTCTGCTGCTCGCCGGGGGCCACGAAGTCCAGCGTGCGCTGGGCCAGCGCCTCCTGCTCGGCCTCGGTCTGTGCCATCGAGCTGGCGGCATAGTTCTCGGCCGTCTGCTGATACCAGTAGCACATATAGCGGCGATGGTGAATCTGGTAGAAGGGCTGCAGCTCCACCTTGTCCCAGCCGTAGGTGGCCACGCCGGGACGGCTGGCATCGATGGTGAAGCGCAGGTCGTTGCCTGCCTGACGGCTGATGCGGCCGAGCACGTCGGCCCGCTGGCCAATGAGCAGGGGGGCGGTGTTGAGCTTCTTCGTCGTGCCCTTCGAGCCCGGCGCGTGGTCCATGCGCCCCTCGCCAGCATAGACGTTGGGCAGCTCCTCCTCGGGCAGCACGCCGCCCAGCAGGATGGGGCCGTACTTGAAGGCCACATAGTCAGCATAGTTGGGACATTCCTCATAGCGCAGCTCCATGGGCAGGCTGACGGCAATCTGGTCGCCCTGCTTCCACTGGCGGTCAATGGTGACATAGCTGGCCTGGCCCCGTGCCACGCTGGCGTTGACGGCCTGGCCGTTCACCGTCACCTGATAGTCGGCCCCTGCCCAGGCAGGATGGCGCACGGCAATGGCATAGCGGCCCGCCTTCTCCACGGTGATGAGCGAATGGGCACAGCCCGAGGCATCCGTGGCAGGGAAGGTCGTCTGCTGCGTTAGGGCAAACTGGTCGCTGCTCAGCTTAGAGGCCACGAACAGGTTGACGAAGAGCGTCTGGGCCCCGTCGTGGGTGTAGATGAAGTGACCATACTTCGAGTGGTTCTCCATGCCCGTGCCCACGCAGCACCACATGCCCTGGTTCACCTGCGAATAGATGCGGTAGCCCTGCGGGCGCAGGGTGGTGAAATAGACATAGCCGCCCGTCTTCGGGTCCTGGGTGGAGAGGATATGGTTCCAGGTAGTGCCTTCATAGAAGTCGGCATATTTGGCGTCAGCCGTGCGGTCGAAGAGCATCTCCGAGAACTTCAGCATGTTGTTTGAGTTGCAGCTCTCGGGGCCGTCCAGCTGGTCAATATATCGGTGGCTGTTCTCCACGCTGAGGAAGTGCTCGCCCACGGAGTTGCCGCCCATGCAGACGGTGCGGTGCTGGGCCACGTCCTGCCAGAAGTTCTCGGCGGCGCGGCGGTAGCTGTCGGCCTGGGCGTCCTGCTCATAGATGCGCTCCATGCCAATGTACTTGGGCACCTGGGTGTTGGCATGCTTGCCGTCGAGGAAGGTGGGGTTCAGCGTCTGCATGCCGTTGAGCATCGTCTTGTGGGTATATTTCTTGGCTGCCACGAGGTATTTCTGGTCGCCAAAGAGCTGGTAGGCGTCCAGCATCGACTCGTTCATGCCGCCATGCTCGCAGTTCAGCCAGTCCTGCATGTCGGCCTCGCTGACGCGGCTCACCACGTTCACGCTCCAGTCGGCCATCTTCCGGAACAGCTCGCGGGCCACCTCGCTGTTGCCATAGAGGAAGGCGTCGCGCAGGCCGGCCAGAATCTTGTGCTGCACGTAGAAGGGCACCCATCCCCAGTTTTTGCGAATGGTGGCGGTGTTGCCCTTGTAGAGGTCGCGCCACGACTGGTTGATGGGCTGTCCGCCCAGGAAGCCATAGAGGCCGTCGGTGTCCTGGTCGTAGGCGTCCTGGCAGTCCTTCATCACCTTCAGCATGTAGTCCATGCGCTCCTTCAGGCGGGCTTTCATCTGGGGCTCATGGCAGGCGGCATAGCCCAGGGCCAGGGCCGAGAGGTAGTGACCGCCCACATGGCCGCTGAGGTCGAAGCCCGCGTCGCCGCCCCAGTTCTTGAAGTTGGGGTGGCGCGTCTCCCACTGATAGTAGGGCGAGGCTGCGTCGGCCGTCTTCGACAGGCCCGCCTGGCGCACGAAGGGGGTGAGCAGGCGGTCGGTGTCGTACTGCAACAGCACGTCGAAGTTCTTGTACATGGCCGTCTTCATGGGCCCGTCGAGCAGGGTCACCTGCTCCAGGTCGAAGTGGCGCGGATAGAGTTCGCTCTGGGCTTCAGCAGCCAGGCTGCATGCCAATGCGGCAAGGCAAAGGAATGGTTTGCGTAGGTTTGTCATGACAAAAATGATTAATCGTGGTGCAAAGATAACACTTTTTCGCGACATGCGGAAATAATAGCCCTTTTTTTGAAACAAGTTTGGTTCGATTATTCTGTGGCCGTAGATAGTGCGCGTGGCGTAAAAATGCGTGCCATCTGGTCTTTCCAGCAAGAAATCGCCAAATTGCACTATGATAGTGCATTTTTTCTAAAATTTTGCACTACTTTAGTGCAATTTTTCGTATCTTTGCATCGACAAAGCAAATGTAAAGCTCATTTAGGGCATGAAGCAGATGTCCATTCTCACCTTTGCCGCTGTCGCTGCTAAGTGAGCAAATTATTCGGAACAGCCAAGTAACAACTCAGTCATGTGTTATTTTAGACAAAAATCTTCAAAAATCTTTCAAAAATAGCTGAACGAATGTATATTTTTGAAGATTTGCGGGTGTGCCAAGGGCACAAAATCTACAAAAATATGCCATCAGAAGAGATTTGTGTCAGATTTTTGAAGATTTTTGTCCTTTTTACACTT
>JAFPTC010000084.1 GCA_017400455.1 Prevotella sp.
GACTTGCCACTCTGCATGTACTCGATGCAGATACTGCGCTTCAATGCGCGACTGAATTTCTGTTTGCTCATAACACTTAATATTTGTTAACCGTTTAACATTTAAGGCGGTTTATGAGTCAACCTATTTCAGTACAAGACACTTTTTCATCGTTTCTCAGCACTTCCTCCTCCATCTTCCGTGTAAACAAAAAAACGTGAAAAAAGGTTAAGAAGGCAGCTTGCGCGTTGTTTTTAACGTTTTCTAACTCAGAAAACGCTCCCCTTGCGGCCGTCGTGGTCATGCCAGCTGGCGCGGGTTGATGCCGTGGCGCAGCAGCCGCCTGTTCATGCGAAACACCCCTAAACACAGGCCTGCCGTGAGGCCCAGCGCAAAGGCAGCCACCGCCACGGCCACGATTTGAAGCGTGGTCATGGGGCAAAGATAGCGAAATTTTTCCACATGGCCAAACCCGCCACGGAGCGCCAACCCCCTTGCACGGAAGAAGAAAACCTGCTACCTTTGCATCGTCGAATTCTTTCTTTGGCGCCTCGCCACACAAGCGGCTGTTGAAGGCTGCAAAAAAGTTTTTAAAGCGCGCAAAAACTTTTTCGGAGGCTTCAAAAAAGTTTTCGGAGGCCCTAAAAGCCTTAACAGATATTAACATTAATAATTTAAAACCATCCAACTATGGCAAACGTAAACCTACAAATGCAGATTGACGCTCGCAGAAACATGAACGAGTCGTCAGCGAAGTACGGCCGAGTCTACCCCGTGCTCTACCTCAAGGGCCAGCTTTCGACCAACGGCCTGGTGAAGCACATGGCCGAGCACGGCTCGCTGGTAACGGGCGAGGTGCTGAAGCTGGTGCTGGAACAGCTGAAGAAGTGTATTCCCGAACTCTGCTCGCAGGGCTATTCGGTGTCGCTCGAAGGACTGGGCACCTTCTACCCCTCCATCAAGGCCGACCCCCAGAACGGTGGTTGCGCAAGCGTGGAAAGGTTCATCGAGAAGGACTGCAACGAGATGATCAGCGGTGTGTTCCTGCGCTTCAAGCCCACGGGCGACGACATCCAGAAGCTCACCTCGAAGTATTACAAGATGCAGTGCTCCTTCAAGAAGGGCGACTACGTGAAGGTGAACATCAAGACCGTCCAGGGTGTGAAGCAGAAGTGGTACGAGCGCATCCCCCTGGAAAACTGGGAGGAGTACAAGGCAGGCGGCGGAACCGAAGTTCCCGAGCGCGACGCTCAGAATCCTTAAACATTGCCCACGTGGGTTTCGTGCCCGCGTGGGCGCATGTGTAACCACTAAAGAATAGTCTGAACCATGAAGAAACGCATTATCGAGGTGCTGGCGAAGATGATAGTAGCCGCCCTCACGGCCTTCATCACCGCCCTGACCACCACCAGCTGCATGGGCCACGGGCCGTTTGAATCCTGAAGGCCGAACATTAGTATCTTGCTTTCATACGATTGTTTTCAGGAGCCTCCACTGCGAAGTGGAGGTTTTTTTGTGACCATGGCCAGGGGCATCATAACACATAACATCATAACACATAACGATAAGTGCCGTTTTTTCTCCTATACATCCATGCGATGGCTGCTCCCGAGAGGTTGTGCCACACGCTGAAGATGGCTCCCGGGACGGTGGCCAGGGGGTAGGCGGCGAAATGGAGGGTGGCCAGGCTGCTGGCCAGGCCGGAGTTTTGCATGCCCACCTCGATGGAGATGGCACGACGCTTGGGCTCCGCCAGGCCGAGCACCCGGCCCACAAGATGGCCCAGGGCCAGGCCACTGACATTGTGGAGCATGACGACAAGGATGATGGTGAGTCCTCCAGCCAGGAGCTTCGTGGCATTGGCGGCGATGATGATGGCCACGATGAAGGCTACGGCCACGGAGGAGAAGGCGGGCAGGTAGTCGGTGACCCGACGGGTGAACAGGGGCCACCGCCACTTCACCACCAGGCCGACGACAATGGGCACGATGACCACCCACAGGATGCTGAGCACCATGCTGGAGACGTGGACATCGACGCTCTTGCCGGCCAGCAGCCACGTGAGCAGGGGCGTGAGCAGCGGCGCCAGCAGGGTGGAGACGCCCGTCATGCCTACGGACAGGGCCAGGTCGCCACGGGCCAGATAGGTGATGACGTTGGAGGCGGTGCCACCGGGGCAGCAGCCCACGAGCACCACGCCCAGGGCCAGCGACTCGTCGAGCGAGAAGAGGCGCGTCAGCAACCAGGCCAGCAGGGGCATGACGGTGAACTGGGCCAGGCAGCCGGTGACGACGTCACGCGGACGGCTGAACACGATGCGGAGGTCGCGGGGGTTGAGGGTGAGCCCCATGCCAAACATGACCACGCCCAGCAGGTAGTTGATGGCTGAGGTGGGGACGGGCCTGAGCGCAGCGGGGAAGATCAGCGCCAGCAGGGCGCTGAGGAGCACCAGCAGGCCCATATAGTCGGACAGGTAGCGGCAGAGTGTCTTCAACAGTGGTTCTACTTGAAGTTCTTCAGGCCTTTTTCAAGGAAGTCGATGTAGGCGGCTATGTCCTCGTCGTAGGAGCGCAGGCCGTTCAGGGGCTTGCCCGTGGCGGGGTCGAGGAGCACGTAGAAGGGCTGGGTGTTGGCACCGATCTTGGTGCGCTCAAGGTAGCTCCACTTGTCGCCCACGGTGCGCAGCTTGCGCTGCTGGCCGTCGACGTCGGTCACCTCGATGGGCTGGGGCAGGGGGGTCTTGTCGTCGACATAGAGCGAGATGAGCACGTACTGGTCGTTGATGAGCTGGCGCACGGTGGGGTCGGTCCATACGGCGGCTTCCATCTTGCGGCAGTTGACGCAGCCATAGCCGGTGAAGTCGACCATGACGGGCTTGCCCTCGGCCTGTGCGGCCTGGAGGCCCTGGTCGTAGTCGGTGAACCGGGCCTCGACGGAGCCGCTGTAGAGGTTGAAGTCCTGGGTGTTCATGGGGGGCGAGAAGGCGCTGATGGCTTTCAGGGGGGCGCCCCACAGGCCGGGCACCATGTAGACGGCGAAGGCCAGCGACACCCATCCGAGGAAGAACTGGGGCACGTTGGTGCGGCGCTCATCATCGTCGTGGGGGAACTTCAGCCAGCCCAGCAGGTAGGCGCCGAGCAGGGCGAAGAGCACTATCCAGAGGGCGAGGAAGGTCTCGCGGTCGAGCAGGTGCCAGCCGTAGGCCAGGTCGGCCACGGAGAGGAACTTCAGGGCGAAGGCCAGCTCGACGAAGCCCAGCACCACCTTGATGGTGTTCATCCAGCCGCCGCTCTTGGGGGCTTGCTTCAGGAGCGAGGGGAACAGGGCAAACAGGGTGAAGGGTATGGCCAGGGCTATGGCGAAGCCGAGCATGCCGATGGTGGGGGCGACGATGCTGCCCTGGGTGCTCACGGCCACGAGCAGGAAGCCCACGATGGGGCCGGTGCACGAGAAGCTGACGAGCACCAGCGTGAAGGCCATGAGGAAGATGCTGAGCAGGCCGGTGGTGGCTTCTGACTTCTGGTCAATCTTGTTCGACCAGCTGCTGGGCAGCGTCAGCTCGAAGGCTCCGAAGAAGGAGGCGGCGAAGATGATGAGCAGCAGGGCGAAGAAGATGTTGAACAGGGCGTTGGTGGAAAGGGCGTTGAGGGCCGAGGCACCGAAGAGGAGGGTGACCACAAGGCCCAGCAGCACGTAGATGACGACGATGCTCAGGCCGTAGGTGACAGCCTCGCGGATGGCTTTCTTGCGGTCTTTGTTGCGCTTGAGGAAGAAGCTCACGGTCATGGGGATGATGGGCCACACGCAGGGGGTGAGGATGGCCAGGAAGCCGGCCAGCAGACCCTCGAAGAAGATCATCCACCAGGAGAGGTCCATCTCGTCAGCCCCGGCCGACTCGAAGGCTTTGAGCTCCTCGGTGATGGGTTGCCAGAGGGGAGTGGTGAGTGGGGAGTGATGAGTGATGAGTGATGAGTGATGAGTGTTGAGGGTGTCGGCGGGAGCCACTTCCCCGGTGGGGGCTTGGGCCTGGGGCTCCTCGGCCACGGGCTCCTTCACGGGGCTGTTGCCTTTCTTGGCAAACTCCACGGTGGTGGGGGGCATGCACATCTCGTCGTTGCAGGCGCCATATTCCAAGTAGGCGCTGATGTCGTATTGGGGCTTGGTGAAGCGTATCTTCTGAACAAAGGCTCCCTGGTTCTCGAAGAAGCGCAGGTTGGTGCCGAACATCTCGTCGAACTGTTCCTTCACCTGGCCTCTGGGCTTCAACGCTCCCACCAGCTCGGCGCCCTCCAGGCGGTCGGCATGGAAGGTGGCTTTCGTCGGGCCGTCGTCGGTGATGTCGGTGCTATAGACATGCCATCCGGGGTCGATGGTGGCGGTGAATACTATCTCGGCCTCGTCGCCCTGGAGCATCTTCAGCTCGGAGCGGAAATGTACTGGGTCGGCCATCTGAGCCCAGGCCGTAAGGGCGACTAAGAGTGTCGCCAGTGACAGGTAGAACCTTTTGGTCATGGATGATAATGTGTTGAATGTTGTATGTTTTTTGACTGCAAAGGTACAAAAGAGTTGGGAGTTAGAGTAGCGATGGGAGTTAAAAGGAGTTAAAGGGTGTAATTATAAAGGTGTGGTCAGTACCTGATTTTGCCATCGTAGTTGAAGATGGGCTGGTCGGTGGGCACCTCGTTGTCGTAGAACTGCACGGCGGAGTCGTTGAGCTTGGGGTGCTGCTTCGACAGCAGGCGTATGATTTCGGCACCGGCCCAGATGGCGGGGCCATAGCCGTGGGCAGCCATGGGGTGCACGGGCCTGTAGGCATAGAAGGCGGGGTCGAAGCCCATGCCCGTGCCCACGCAGACGTTCTCTACCTGGCCGAGCTGGTTGATGCTGGAGCTGACGGCATGCCAGGCCAGCAAGGCTACGGGGCCGAAGGCCTTGGCGCTGATCCATCCCTGGTTCACGGCGTGGGCCAGACAGTAGGCATAGATGGCCGTGGCCGAGGTTTCGAGGTAGGTGTCGGGGCGGTCGAGCAGCTGATGCCAGAAGCCGTCGTGGTGCTGCAGCGAGGCCAGCCCCTCGGCATGGTGGCGCAGCAGTTGCATGATGGGCTGCCGCTGCGGATGGCTCTCGGGCAGCACGTCGAGCACCTCGCAGAGGGTGAGGATGGCCCAGCCGTTGGCCCGGCCCCAGTGGAAGGAGGGGAGTTGAGAGGGGAGAGTGGAGAGGGGAGAGAGGAGAGTTGAAGGGTGTGAGGCCTCTTCCACCCAGCCATGGCGGAAGAGCTTCTTCTCGGGCACCCACATCCGGCGGGCAAACTGCATCACCTGGCGGGCGGCCTCGTCATAGTAACTGCTGTCGCCGGTAAGGCGTCCCATGTAGGCTATGGTGGGAATGCCCATGAACATGTCGTCGAGCCAGACGGTGTTCTTCTGGGGACGCAGCCGGGCAAAGGTGCCGTCGGCCAGGCGGTACTCCTTGTTCATGATGTAGTCTGCATAGTTGTCGATGAGCGGCTTCAGGGAGGATGGCTGCGATTCAGGGTGTGCTATCTCATATTTAATCATCGAGCAGCAAACGGCACCGGCATCGTCGAGCGCATGGGGGTCAATGACTCGCCGGATGTTGGTGTCGATGGGCTTGCCCTGCTCGTGGAGCCTGCGAAAGGCGGGGGCAATGTCGGCCAGCAGGCGGTGGCGGGTGGTGACGTAGTCCAGATAGCGGCGGTCGCCGGTGGCCTCGTAGGCTGACAGGACGGCCGAATAGGTGACGCCCCACTCATAGCTGGTCAGCCGGAAACCGCCCTGCTTCAGCTGGGTGTGCTCGTCGATTTTCTTCAGGTCGGTGACCTCCTGGCCCGACCGCTTGTCCACGAGCTGGGCTGGCGTCTCGCGCTCTATATAGTTCAGCACACGGTCAATGGTCTGCTTCACCTGGTCGGCCTGCGGAATGCCGTAGCCAATGTGGTACTGCGGCTTCATCAGGTGCAGCGGGGTGTTGTTGTCGTTAACTGGCGTCTGGGCACAAAGTGCTACGCAGAAGAAAGAAGATAATAAAAAACTGTAGCGTCGCATAAGTCGTTTGTTCTGTTGATTCGTTTAGTGGTTTAGCAATTTGGCCACAAAAATACAAAAAAATATTGATTCTCAGGGAAAAACGGACATTATTTTTGCATCAGGGTGAAAACTATTTTCCAATGACGCAATGGCAGGCTGAGCTGATTGCGGTGTTTCATGTCGGCTTCATGGGGTGCTCAAGCCACGACTGACGTGAGCGTTTTGGCATCAAAAGTGCAAAATATCAGTGCAATAGAAAAAATAATTAAAAAAATATTTTGTCAATTCCGCGTTTTATAGTAACTTTGCAGCCGATTTCTTAAAACCAGTTAATGAAGACAGACAAAAAACAGAACCAGTACCGTATAAATGAACAGATACGCGTGCGTGAAGTCCGCATAGTGGGAGAAAGCGGATCAATGGTGATTCCCACAAAACAAGCTTTGGATATGGCACGCCAGCAGGAAGTAGACCTGGTGGAGATTTCGCCCAATGCCAACCCGCCTGTTTGTCGTCTCATTGACTACTCCAAGTTCCTTTACCAGCTGAAGAAACGCCAGAAGGAGATGAAGGCCAAGCAGGTGAAGGTGGAGGTGAAGGAAATTCGCTTCGGACCTCAGACTGACGAGCACGACTATCAGTTTAAATTGAAGCATGCCCGCGAATTCCTGGAGGAGGGCAATAAGGTGCGCGCCTACGTGTTCTTCCGTGGACGTTCCATCTTGTTCAAGGAGCAGGGCGAGGTGTTGCTGCTTCGTTTTGCCAACGACCTGGAAGAGTGTGGAAAGGTGGAGTCGATGCCGTCGCTCGAAGGAAAGAAGATGTTCCTCTATCTGGCCCCTAAGAAGGCTGGCGTGGCCAAGAAGAGCCAGCAGGCTCGTGATCGTGAGGCCATAGAGACGGAGCAGAAAGAGGCAGTCAAGCAGCAGAAGCCGCAGAAGAGCATGGCCGTGGAAGCCGATGCCCCCGCAGGAGGCGGACTGCTGGCCAATGCGAAGATCAGCGCCGATGCACTGAAGAAACTGACAGAAGAAACAGATGCGTAACGCCCGGTATATGCGTTGCCATCGCCTATTTAATAACAATTAAAAACAAAAAAACAATGCCAAAAGTAAAGACAAACTCCGGCGCCAAGAAGAGATTCTCGTTCACCGGAACTGGTAAGGTCAAGAGACATCACGCTTACCACAGCCACATTCTGACAAAGAAAACCAAGAAGCAGAAGCGCAACTTGGTGGGCTATGAGATTGTAGACAAGAGCAACATGAAGCAGGTTCGCGACCTGTTGTGTCTCCGTTAACCAAACCTATTGTCAAACATTAAAAAAGTACAGAAATTATGCCAAGATCAGTAAATCACGTTGCATCAAGAGCAAAGCGCAAGAGAATTCTGAAGCTCACCCGTGGCTACTTTGGAGCCCGCAAGAATGTTTGGACAGTAGCCAAGAATACTTGGGAGAAAGGCCTTACCTACGCTTATCGCGACCGTCGCACAAAGAAACGCAATTTCCGCGCACTGTGGATTCAGCGTATCAACGCTGCTGCCCGCATGGAGGGTATCAGCTATTCTAAGCTGATGGGTGCCCTGGCCAAGGCTGGTATCGAGATCAACCGTAAGGTGCTTGCCGACCTCGCCCTGAACAACCCCGAAGCCTTCAAGGCCATCGTGGAGAAGGTGAAGTAAACGGACAATTGAAACTGAAAGCAAAAGGCTGCACATCCCCATCGATGTGCAGCCTTTGTTTATGCGCTTTTTATTAATCTGCTGCTTAGCTCCTCTTCCAGAAGCCACGAGTGAAGAGAACCAGCACAGCCATGATCTCAAGACGTCCCACCAGCATGAGAAAGGAACAGAGCCATTTGGTGCCATCGCCCAGGTCGGCCCACGACATCTGCGGGCCAATGTTCGTGTCGAGTCCTGCTCCAACATTGCTTATAAGGCTGAAGGCAATGGTGATGGAGTTGGTGGCATCTACGCCTGACAGGACCATGATGAGCGTGGTGAGCAGCAACATGCATACGTAGAGGGTGAAGAAAGCCAGTAGTGTCACCAGTCGGCTCTGAGAGATGGTTTGCTCGCCCATTCTTACCGGCAGCACCGCATTGGGGTGAAGGATATGGTGGAACTCGTTTCTTAATACCCGGAGCAGCATCAGCATTCTGATGCTCTTGAAACCGCCGGTGGTGCTGCCTGCGCAGGCTCCCATGAACATCAGCAGTCCCAGAATGGCCCATGTCAGCGGCGGCCACATGCCTGCGTCAGTGTTTGAAAGGCCTGTTGTGGTGATAAAGGATACCACTTGGAACAGCGCCGAACGCAGTGCCTCCTCCACGTCATAGCCCATTTGCGTCATTAGCAGTCCCATGATGCAGACCGTAGCCAGTAGGATGGTGAGCACGTAAAGCTTGAACTCAGAATTGCGTGCTATCATGTTGAACTTGAACTTAAAGAAGCACATGTAAAGCATGGTGAAGTTGATGCCAGCAAGGAACTGAAACAGGATGGCCAGATACTCAATGGTGGGAGAGGCCAGGAAGACGCTGCCATTGTGAGTGGAGAAACCGCCCGTTGCCGTGGTCGTCATAGAGTAGTTGGTGGCGTCAAACCAGTCCATGCCGCAAGCCCAGAATGACAGGCCACAAGCTAAGGTAAGCAGTCCGTAGATACTCCATATCCATTTCGCTGACGTGGAAAGGCGCGGATGCATCTTGGAACGTATGGGTCCCGTGGCTTCAGCGGCGAACACCTTCACGCTTCCCCCCACCAGCGAGGGCAGCAGTGCCACGGTGAAGAACACGATTCCCAGACCGCCTATCCATTGCATCAGCGAACGCCAGAACAGCAGTCCGTGGCTGAGCGACTCCACGTCGTCAATCACCGTAGCTCCCGTGGTGGTGAAGCCCGACATGGTTTCAAAATAAGCATCGGCTATGTTCCCTGGCGTGCCCTGGATGAGGAAAGGAAGCATGCCAAAGGCTGAGAATACCACCCACGTCAGCGTCACCACCACGTAGGCGTCTCGGCGGTTCAGGCTGTTCTCAGCATCATGTCCCATGTATCTGAACAGCGATGCTCCCGAGGCCGTGACGGCTGTCGAGATGATGAACACCAGCATGTCTGTTTCGCCATAGATGAGTGTCATCACCAGACAAAGCGCCATGAAGAACGCCTCGATGAAGAGCAGCGAGCCAAGAATCTTTGATATGATCTTCCAGTTAATCATCTATTGGGCAAAACATAGGACTACCAAGGAATGAGCGACTTCTTGAAGAAGCGTTCGGCCTTTTCGAGCATGTGGCGGTGGCAGAATACGAGCACGCTGTCGCCATGTTTTATCTGGGTGTTGCCGTTTACGAGAATGCCCTGCTTGCCACGCACCAGTCCGCCGATGGCAATGCCGCTGGGCAGGCCGAGCGACTTGACGGGGCTCTTGGTGACGCGTGAGCCTTCTACGGCAACAAACTCGGCCACCTCGCTGTCGGCCAGCATCAGCGTGCGCAGGTTACGGACGTCGGCCCGCATCATCATCTGGAAGATGTGGCTGGCGGCAACGGTCTTCTTATTAATAATGGTACCGATGTCAAGGCTCTCGGCCATGCTGACGTAGTCGAGATTCTCGACCATGGCGATGGTCTTGCGTACCCCCAGCTTCTTGGCGGTGAGGCAGGCCAGGATATTGGTCTCGGCATTGCCGCTCAGGGCAACGAACGCCTGCGTGTTCTTGATGCCTTCTTCGTGCAGCAGCGACAGATCGCGCCCATCGCCGTGTATCACCATGACGTTGGAGCGGTTGATGAGTTGGTTCAGCCGCTCGCAGCGCTCAAAACTGCTCTCGATGATTTTTGCGTGCATGCTGTCTGGCAGGGTGAGGGCTGCCCTGACGGCAGTCTTTCCGCCTCCCATGATGATGACGTTGTGTACTTCTTCGTATTTCTCCTTTCCAACGATGCGCTTGATGTGCGGGATATATTCCTGCGTGGTCATGAAATAGGCCAGGTCGCCGGAAAGCAGCATATCGAGGCCGCCCGGGATGATGGTCTCGTTGCCTCGTTTCAAGGCTACGATATGGTAGGGGTCCTCGGGGCCGCAGAGGTCGCGTATGGGTTGGTTCAGAATCTGGCAGGTGTCGCGCAGCTTCACGCCCAGCAGCACCAATGCGCCGTCGTGGACGTCGAGGCGCTGCCTGACCCACGATAGCTTCAGACCGCTGATGATGTCGCTGGCGGCAAGCACCTCGGGATAGACCAGTGAGTCAACGCCTACCTGACGGAAGATTTCCTGATTCATCGGTTGCAGGTACTCGTAGTTGTCGATTCGCGCCACAGTTTTCTTTGCTCCCAGGGCATGGGCCAGCATGCAGGCTGTGATGTTGCGGCTTTCGCGGCGTGTCACGCCAACGAACAGGTCAGCGTTGTCCACCCCAGCATCTTTCAGCGTCTTGATGCTGGTAGGTGAGGAACACATGGCCATGATGTCGTAGTTCGACTCGACGCCACCCAGGCGCTCATCGTCATCGTCGATGAGCACGCAATCGTGATTCTCCGTAGACAGGAGCTTGGACAAATGAGTGCCAACGGCTCCGGCACCTGCAATGACTATCTTCATGATTCTGGGGTTGATGTTTGTGGGGTGAGCTCTTTACCTATGATGGTGCGCTGTATGCTTTCAATGTCCAGACCTACAATCTGCCGCAGCTGGTCTACGTCGCCGTGCTCCACGAAGTGATCGGGCAGGCCCATGCGAGTGATGGCAGGCTGATAGCCGTGCTCGCTCATCCATTCGAGAACGGCAGTACCCAGTCCACCCTGACGCACGCCGTCTTCAATCGTGATGATACGGCTGAACTTCCGGCCCACCTCATGAAGGATGTTCTCGTCAAGGGGCTTCAGGAAACGCATATCGTAGTGGGCCACGGAAATGTTCTTCTGTTCTCCTGTAAGTGTCGAGAGCTGGTCGATGGCCTGCTCCACGTCGTTGCCGATGGGGCCGATGCTCAGCACGGCCACGTCGCTGCCTTGTCGGATGCAGCGGCCAGTGCCCACGCTGACGGGCTGTAGCGGGCAATGCCATTCGTCAAGCAGACCGCGCCCACGGGGATAGCGTATGACAAACGGCCCCATGTCGGGTTGCTGCGCGGTGAACATCAGTCGGCGCAACTCCTCTTCGTCCATGGGCGAGCATATCGTAAGATTAGGAATGGGGCGCAGATAGGCCAGGTCAAAGGCTCCGTGATGCGTTGGGCCGTCGCGTCCTACCAGTCCGGCGCGGTCGAGACAGAGCACCACGTTGAGCCGTAGGATGGCCACGTCGTGGATGATGTTGTCATAGGCTCGCTGGGCAAAGGCACTATAGATGTTGCAGAAGGGAATGAGCCCCTCTTTGGCCATACCCGCCGAGAAGGTTACGGCATGGCCCTCGGCTATGCCCACGTCGAAGGTCCGGTCGGGCATCTGCTCCATCATGATGTTCATGGAGCAGCCCGTGGGCATGGCCGGCGTCACCCCCACGATCTTCGGGTTTTGCCGTGCCAGTTCCAGGAGCGTCTCGCCAAACACCTGCTGGTATTTAGTTTTCTTCGACTCGTTTTTGCTTTTCAGTATCTCGCCCGTTTCGGGGTCGAACTTGCCAGGTGCGTGCCAAACGGGGGTGTAGTGCTCGGCAGGCGCATAGCCGTGGCCTTTCTTCGTGTGCAGGTGGAGCAGCTTGGGGCCTTTCATCTCCTTCAGCTGGCGCAGAATCCTCACCAGGTCGATGACGCTGTGGCCGTTGAACGGGCCGAAATAGCGAATGTTCATGCCATCGAAGATGTTCTGCTGGTGGCTGATGGCGCTCTTCAGGGCGTTGCTCAGGCGGATGAGGCCTTTGCGACGGTCGTCCTTCAGCATGCCGTGGCGCTGAAGGAAGCGTGCGGCGCGGAAGCGCATCTTGTTGTAGGTCTCGTTGGTGCTCAGGCCCAGCAGATACTGCTTCATGCCGCCCACGGAGCGGTCGATTGACATGTCGTTGTCGTTGAGCACGATGAGCATGTCGTTAGGACACGACGACACGTTGTTCAACCCCTCAAAGGCCAGTCCGCCGCTCATGGCTCCGTCGCCAATGACGGCCACCACCTTGTGCTGGTGGCCCAGGGCGATGGCTATGCCCAGGGCGGCAGAGATGCTGTTCGAGGCATGTCCGCAGATGAAGGCGTCGTAGGGGCTCTCCTCGGGCGAGGGGAAGGGGCGCAGGCCGTGCAGCTTGCGGTTGGTTGAAAACTGTTCGCGACGTCCGGTCAGGATCTTGTGGCCGTAAGCCTGATGGCCCACGTCCCACACGATGCGGTCGTCGGGCGTGTCGTAGACGTAGTGCAGCGCAACCGTCAGCTCTACGACGCCGAGGCTCGACGCCAGATGGCCGGGATTCACCGACAGCTCCTGAACGATGGTGTGCCGAAGCTCATCGCACAGCTGGGGAAGTTGCTCTACGGGCAGCTGCCTCAGGTCGGCAGGATAGTTAATTTTATTTAGAATTTCTATTTTTTTATCTGGTTCCACGTATGGCGTTTTTTCATTATTAGTTTGCAAAGGTAAGCATTATTTCCGAATTTCGCGAATTTCAAGTCACTTTTTTTGTCTGTTAAGAATAATCTTAGTACCTTTGTGGCAGAAAAGACAGAAGGTACGTTCCTGATGACAGAATTACAGGGCATATTCAGCAGAACGGCGCTGTTGCTGGGCGATGCGTCCATGAAGCAGTTGGTGCAGAAGCGGGTCATAGTCGTTGGTGTAGGCGGCGTGGGGTCGTGGTGTGCCGAAGGCTTAGTGCGCAGCGGCATCAGGCGGCTGACCATTGTTGACAGCGACCTTGTCACCCTGAGCAACGTGAACCGCCAGCTGATGGCCACCACGCTTTCGGTGGGCCGGCCAAAGGTGGAGGTGCTGAAGGAACGCCTGTTGAGCATCAATCCAGAAGCTGAAATCGTTACCTTGCAGCGCGTGTTTTGCGAGGAAACGGCCGACTCGTTCCACCTGGAGGAATACGACTATATTATTGACGCCATTGACTCGCTGAAGGACAAGGCCCTGCTGATTCTGCGGGCCACGGCCACCAGTGCGCGTTTCTTTTCGTCCATGGGGGCTGCGCTGAAGATGGACCCCACACGCATAAAAGTGACTGAGTTCTGGCGGGTGAAAGGCGACCCCTTGGCACGTGCCTTGCGCAAGCGCTTCAAGCGCGACGGTTGCTACCCTCAGCGCAAGTTCCAGTGCGTTTTCAGCGACGAGCTGCTGCAGAATCAGGGAACGCCTGCCCAGGAGGAACAAACCACCTTCTTCAAAGCCCAGACCAACGGCACCGTGGCCCACATCACCGCCATCTTCGGTTTCATGCTGACCGCCCTGGTCGTGCAGGATGCAACGAAACTTTCACCCTAAAACTTTACGACAATGAAAAGCCTATTGACAACTATCGCGTTGCTGCTCCTCACCCTGATGGTGGGGGCGCAGGGAGTTCCCGCCCTTGACCAGTTGAAGGCTAACCCCCGCAAAGCCTACGGCAACGACTATCCCTATCAGCAGGAGCCCGTCACGCTGACCAAGGCTCCTCGTGGCTACAAGCCTTTCTACATCAGCCACTATGCCCGCCACGGCTCGCGCTACTACTCGACCGACCAGCTTTACAGGAACCTGGACTCGCTGATGAGCGTTGCCAAGCGCCGCCATCAGCTGACGCCCGAGGGCCAGGAGTTCTGCAACAAGTTTCTGGCTGCCAAGGAGGAACTGATGACGGGCGTGAGCGAGCTGACGCAGCTGGGCTGGGAGCAGCACCAGGCCATAGCCCGCACCATGTATGAGCGCTTTCCCGAGGTGTTCAAGCGGGGCGGCAACGTCTATGCCATATCTTCCCTTTCCGGCCGTTGCGTGCTCAGCATGTCGGCCTTCTGTCAGGAATTGGTGCAGTGTAACCCTAAGATAGAGGTACGCGAGCAGTCGTCGCGCTTCACCCTCGATGGCGTGGTTCCCACCGACCGCCAGAACCCGCGCCGCCGCACGTTCCCCCGCAGCAAGCCCCGCTACGAGCAGAGCCAGAACCGGCCGCAGAACGACAACTCGCTGCCACAGAAAGTCATCCAGCGCATTTTTACCTCAACTGATAGCCTGCCCGGAAACGTGGGCCGCATAGGCAGCCAGCTCATCGACCTTTACACCACGCTGCCCAGCATAGGCCACGAGGGCATGATGGGCAACATCATCACCGACGAGGACATTGCAGCCCGCTGGGAAGCCTCGAACCTGGGCTCCTATAGCTGGGTCTTCGGGCCACGCTACGACATGATACCCATTGTGGAGGACATCCTGCGCAAGGCCGAGGCCGCCATCAGCGGCACCAGCGACCACATTGCCGACCTGCGTTTTGGCCACGACACCTGCCTCGGCCCGCTGACGGTGCTCATGGGCATCAACGGCGCCGACCGCGACCCCGAAGACCCCTACGAGGTGAAGAACTGCTACCAGAACTGGCAGACCTGCAAGGCCAGCAACATCCAGCTGGTGTTCTATCGGGGAAAGAAAGCCTCCGACCCCGTACTGCTGAAATGCCTGCTCAACGGCGTGGAGGCCAGTCTGCCCGTGCCCACTGACTGCTATCCCTACTACAAGTGGACCGATTTCCGCGACTTCTACACCCAGCGCTGCAACAGCGTGAAATAATAAAACCATATCACTCATTGACATGAAACTGATTAGTTGGAATGTAAACGGCCTGCGTGCCTGTCAGGAAAAGGGCTTCAGCGAGGTGTTCCGCCAGCTGGATGCCGACTTCTTCTGCCTGCAAGAAACGAAAATGCAACCCGGACAGCTGGACCTCAGCTTCGACGGATATCGCAGCTACTGGAACTCGGCCGAGAAGAAGGGCTACAGCGGAACGGCCATCTTCACCCGCCACGAGCCGCTCAGCGTGGCCTACGGCATGGGTATCGATGAGCACGACCACGAGGGCCGTGTCATCACCTTGGAAATGCCTGATTTCTATCTGGTTTGCTGCTATACTCCCAACTCGCAGGACGGGCTGAAACGCCTGGACTACCGCATGCGCTGGGAGACCGACTTCCGCAGCTACCTGCAGCGTCTGGACCAGCAGAAACCCGTCATTCTCTGTGGCGACCTGAACGTGGCTCACGAGGAGATTGACATCAAGAACCCGAAGACCAACCGCCGTAACGCGGGCTTCACCGACGAGGAGCGCCAGCAGTTCTCGCAGCTCCTTGAGAGCGGCTTTGCCGATACCTTCCGCTGGAAATATCCCGAGCAGGTGACCTATTCGTGGTGGAGCTATCGCTTCCATGCCCGCGAGAAGAACGCCGGTTGGCGCATTGACTATTTTGTGGTGAGCAACAGGCTCTGCCCGCAGGTGGCCGATGCAAAGATTCACACCGACATCCTGGGCAGCGACCACTGCCCCGTGGAGCTCGATCTGGCATAGAAAGGCTCGGTCAGGGACACTGGTTTTTCAGCTCCCCGGCCGTCGCGTTTTTCTGGGGAGGCTTCCCGTAAAAAAATCTCACGTGAGAAATTTTTCTGGGAAGGCCTCCCGTAAAAAAATCTCACGTGAGAAATTTTTCTGCGGAGCCTCCGCGTGAAAAAATCTCACGTGAGAAATTTTTAAAAGTCGCTGTGCCGATGTTCTAATTGAAGCGTATGTCGGCAATGACCTGTGCGCCCACGTGCTGATTAAGCCTGCGAACAAATTCCTGGCGCTGCATGTTTAGGTCGGCCCGCAGGGCGGGAACGCTCAGACGCACAAACAGCGTCTGGTTCTGGATGTGCAGGCTGGTGGTATAGCGCGCTATGGCCTGGCCGGCCACCGTAGGCCACGAGTCGATGAGCCGCTTCTGCAGCAGGGGCGTTTCAATGCCCAGTGCGCGCAGGTTGCGCAACACGAGCTGGTCAATGGGTTGTTCTCTGCGTCTGAACATATCTAAAGCGGTATTACGTTTTGCTGCTAATCTCGCCGTCTTCGACGGTGAAGAGCTTGTAGTCGAAGTGGCCGTGAAAAAGAATCTGGTCCAGATGGTCGCGGTTGGTGTCGGTAATGAAAATCTGTCCAAACTGCTGGCTGGCCACCAGCTGGATGATTTGCTCCACGCGGTTGGCATCGAGCTTGTCGAAGATGTCGTCGAGCAAGAGCAGGGGCAGGGTGGGGCACTGGGGGCTGAGGGCTGAGGGCTTTGCCAGCAGCTCGTATTGCGCCAGCTTCAGGGCAATGACGAAAGTCTTCAGCTGGCCCTGGCTGCCCTCGCGGCGCATGGGGTGGCCTTCGAGCAAGATTTCCAGGTCGTCGCGATGGATGCCATGCAGCGAATAGCCCACGGCGCGGTCTTTCATCCTGTCGCGACGGATGACGTCAGTCAGCGGGCCACGCTGGCAGTGGGAGATGTAGCCCAAGGACACGTCTTCATGGCCACCTGAGACGGTGGCGTAGAACTTCTGGAAAAGGGGAATGAGCTCCTCGACGAAGGTGGCGCGACGGCGGAATACGGCCTCGCCCTGACGGCCCATCTCCTCCTCAAGCAGCTCCATCAGCTGGGCGTCAGGCTCGTGGTCTTCGTCGCGAAGCAGGGCGTTGCGCTGCTGAAGGGCCTTGTTGTAGCGGTTCAGCGCGTCAATATAGGTGTGGTCTTGCTGGGCAATGACCTGATCCATCAGCCGTCGGCGCTCCTCGCTGCCTCCGTCGATGAGGTAGGCATCGGCGGGCGACACCATGACAATGGGAATCAGCCCAATGTGCTCCGACAGCCGCTTATACTCCTTGCCCGAGCGCTTGAAGTGCTTTTTTTGTCCGCGCTTCATGCTGCACAGGATGTTGAACTCCTCGTATGAGCCTTCCAGCATGAAGAACTCCTGGCCGTGGCGAATGACCACCGAGTCCTGCGTGGTGGTGGCCGAGTGGCAGAAACTGAGGAAATAGATGGCATCGAGCACGTTGGTCTTGCCCGCGCCATTGTTGCCGATGAAACAGTTTATCTTGGGTGAAAACCGCAGTTTGGTTTCCACAATGTTTTTGTAGTTGAGAATGGATAGTTGTTCTAAAACCATAAATTTTCTGCAAATTTACTGCTTTTCGCCTTTAAAAACAAAAAAAGTCCGAAATAAATTTCAATATCTGAGAGATTTTCAGTAATTTTGCGCCCGCAAAACTTTATTTGAGTAAATAAATAAAAGATTTAAAAATAAAAATGGCAAACAAGAATGTTACGCAGAGTGCCCCTGAGACTCAGCCGGCACAGAGCAAGCACGAGGCTTTCATCCTCAAGTACAAAAATGCTATCATCGGTGCCGTAGTGGCACTGCTGGTTATCATTTGTGGCATCATCGTCTACAACAACCACAAGGCAGGCAAGCTGCAAGAGGCTCAGACGGCTATGACCAATCCTATTCAGTTCATCGAGAATGGCATGAGCCAGATTGGCGATGCCACCAGCCTCTTTGGATCGAAGCAGTTTGAGCAGGCTTTGAACGGCGACAGCACTGGCACCGTTATGGGCTTCCTGAAGATTGCTGATGAATATTCCTCGACCAAGGCCGGCAACCTGGCTAACCTCTATGCCGGACTGTGCTATGCTCACATGGACCAGTGGGAGAACGCAGTGAAGTATCTGGAGAAGTTCAACGGTGTGGACGATATCCTTATCTCGCCGGCTGCTCTTGGCGCACTGGGCAATGCCTACGCTCATGTGAACCAGCAGGACAAGGCCGTGAGCACGCTGACCAAGGCCGCTGAGCAGGCCGACAACATCATGCTCTCGCCCATCTACTACATCCAGGCCGGTGAAATTCTGGAGAGCCAGGGTAAGAAGGCCGACGCACTCAAGCTCTATCAGAAGGTGAAGGATATGAAGAGTATTTCGCAGTCGTCTCCCTATGTTGAGATGATCGACGAATATATTGAGCGCGTTAGCGAATAACCCGATGGCCACAAGAAACCTATCGGACTACGACTTCTCGAAAGTCCCTGATGCCTCGAATATGATATTCGGCATCGTTGTCGCCGAGTGGAATCCCGAAATTACCGGGGCGCTGCTCGACGGCTGCGTTTCTACACTGGAGAAACACGGCGCACTGCCGGAGAATATTCACGTGAAGACGGTGCCCGGCTCGTTTGAGCTTATCTATGGCGCCCGCCAGATGACCTTGAACGACGGCTATGATGCCGTTATCATCCTGGGAAGCGTTATTCGTGGCGAGACGCCCCACTTCGACTACATCTGTCAGGGCGTTACCGAGGGTATAGCCCGCCTGAACTCCACCAGCAACATTCCCGTGGTCTTCGGACTGCTCACTACCAACGACATGCAGCAGGCTAAGGACCGTGCAGGCGGACGGCTGGGCAACAAGGGCGACGAGTGTGCCGTGGTGGCCATCAAGATGGCAAAGTTCTGACTTTACACATTATTATTATAATAATAGGGGTCCACTTCAAAAGTGGACCCCATTTTTATATATGAGTCTTACCAGCGATGGCCTCCACCGCCAGGGCCGCCACCGTTGCCGCTGCTGTAGGAGGAGAGCGTCACGCTGCTGCCACCGCTACAGCTGGTATAGCCGTTGCCGTTCCAGAACGAGGTGCCACTGCCGGTGACGCCAGACTTCAGCGAAGTCGTTCCCGTAGTGTAGACCACCATCGGAGTGCCCATGGAGTTGTTGGAGGGCACCTTGTAGGCAAACGCAACGGTGTTGCTGTCGCTGTAGAGCCCGTACCAAGTGCTCTTCGAGTAGCTGGATGCCTGATAGGCCGTGCCGTTGTTGACGCTGGCACCATTCTCCAGTCCGCCAATGGCCACGATGTTGCCACCCGTGATGTAGAGCTTCTTCTGCTGCTCGGTGTTGGCGTCGAGGGCCACCTCGGGTTGTCTTGCGGCCACTGCAAAGACATTGCCACCCTTGATGTACATATTGCCGTTGGCATCCATGCCGTCGTTGCCACTGCTGTTGGCCATGACATAGCCACCGCTGACGGTCATGTCGCCGGCAGAGTTGATGGCGTCGTCGCTGGCTTGAGCGTAGACGTAACCGCCGGTGATGGTGAGTGCTCCCTTCGTCTCTATGCCTTCGTGGCTGGACGACGAAGCTATGATTTCGCCACCGCTGATGGTCAAGGCACCAGTGCACTTGATGGCTTTGGCGGAGCCGTAGGTGCTGTTGCTTGAACCGGTGGAGGTGGCTGTGATGGTGCCGCCCGATACGGTCATGGTGCCATCGCACTTGATGCACTTGCCACTATAGCCCGTTGCCTTCAGTGTCAGCGTGCCGCCGCTGATGGCCATGTTGCCGTCGGTCTTGAGGGCTACGCTGCTCTTGTATTCCTTGTCGTCGTCATCGTAGGCGTACTTGCCGCTGGTGGTGATGTTCAGCGTGCCGTCGAGCACCTGCAGGTCGCCCTCGGCCTTGATGCCCTTGGCAGCTGCGGCTGAGATGGTGGCCGTGAGCGTGCCGCCCTCGATGTAGACATTGCCTGAGTCTTCGTCCTCATGGTCGGTGGTCTCGCCCGTTGAGGTCGTGCCGTCGAGGTCGGCCTGGATGCCGTCATCGCCTACGCCGCTGATGGTCACCGTGCCGCTCTTCATCTGGAAGTAGCCGTTGCAGTTGATGCCGTCGCCTACGGCCGAGAGGATGTTCAGCGTCAGGTTCTTCACGCTGATGTAGTCGCCGCTCTTGATGGCGTGGTCGGTGTTCCCATAGACGTTCAGCGTGCCCTTGCCTTGCAGCTGGATTTGTCCCTTGCTGTAGATGCAAGCCTTCTGCGAGCCGTTGGAACAGTCGGAAAGGGTGTTCTCCGTGCCGCTCTTTGCACTGATCTGGATGCGCTTCTTGTTGGTGATGTTGATAGCCGCGCCGCTGGGATTGGTCAGCGTCAGGCCGGCCAGCGAGACGGTGCACTTGTAGGAACCGCTGAGGGCAAACTCGCCGTCGGTGCTGGTGCCGCTGAGCTCGTAGGTGATCTCGTCGCCATCAATGGCATCGGTGTTGCTCTGGGCAATGGTGACGTGGGCACCGCTGATGGTGGGCGTCACGTACTGGGCCACGTTGCCAGCCACGGTGACGCTTGCCGTTGTGCCGTTGTAGGCAATGCCTACGGCGTTGTTGGTCACTTCCGTCTCATCGAAATAGATTTGTGAGATGTCGGTCAGCGTGAAAACTTTGTTCATGACGGTCAGCGTGGTGCCGTCGTTGTAGACCATCTCTCCCGCCTGTGCCGATGGGAACTGATAAGTGACGTTGCCCACCTGAACGTTCATGGTCTGAGCGCTTGCTGCTCCTGCCAATAGAATGGATAATAGCAAAGTGAAAAACTGTTTCATAATGGCTAAATGTTAATTTATGACTGCAAAGATAGGCTTTTTCGCTTGAACAGTGCAATTCTTTCAACTAACAGGCTTATTCATTCAGTGGATGTGGGCTGGGCAAAACTACACGTAGGTTTCCAGGAATCTTACTTCTCCGTCTACTCTAACCTCTTTCGTCGTGGCAGGAAGCAGGATGGTCTCGCCGGCACGAAGGGTTGTCTGTTCGCCATCAGCCGTCAGCATGCCTTCGCCTTTTACACCTATTATTATAATAAAGGAGTCGAGGTCGCTGTAATCGAGTGTCATGGGCTCCGTCAGATCGTAGACGGCAGTGGTGAAGTATGGGCAGGTGACCACCTGCTGGGGGATGTTCTTCTCCAAGGAGTAACGGGTGCGATAGTCGGGCAGTACCGTGTAGTCGATGGCCTCTGCGGCTTCATGTGTATGAAGCTGGCGGAAGTTCCCGTCTTTGTCGCGGCGCTTGAAGTCGTAGATGCGATAGGTGACATCGCTGGTTTGCTGGATCTCGGCAACGAAGCAGCCGGCACCAATGGCATGGATGCGACCGGCAGGAATGAAGAAGACATCGCCTTCGTGTACTTCGTAGCGAGCCAAAGCATCGGTGATGGTGTCATTGGCTACCATCTGTTTGTATTCCTCGGGCGTAATCTGCTGCTTCAGTCCGTTATAGAGCTGGGCACCTGGCTCTGGCTTCAGCGCGTACCACATTTCTGTCTTCCCTCGCTCCTTGCCCTGACGATGGGCCACCTCGTCGTTGGGATGGACTTGGATGGAAAGGTCTTGGCGGGCGTCAATGAACTTAATGAGCAGCGGAAATTCATCGCCAAAACGCTCGTAGTTCTCGTGGCCCACCAGATCGGCCTTCAGTTCCTTTACAAGCTCGTTGAGCTTCTTCCCCGCCATGGGGCCTTCGGCCACTATGGTCTCGTTGCCGGGAACTCCTGAGATTTCCCAACTTTCACCAACGTTCTCCAGCTTCGTTTGGAGCTTTTTAAAGGGGATGATTTTATCACCCCCCCATATAGTCTGCTTTAGCAGTGCTTTGAATTTATACATTTTTAGACAATCCAATTATTCATTCTTAATCATCATCATTTCCTAATCCGAGCAAAGATTTCAGGTGACCTTCCTTGTGAAGTAACCATACTGTGTAGCCAATAAATGCAAGAAACATCATCATAATACACATTTTTGCACGACCAGGCCCTGCTTTCTTAACGGGAACCGTGGCGCTTTGAAGAGTAGTAAATGCTGGCGTTTCTTCCTGTACTTTCGCTTCAGCAGCTACGAGTGCTGCTGCCACTTGTTGGAATGCGTTGTATTGTAGTTGCATTTCATTTTCCAGGTCAGTCTGTTTCTGTCGTACAGTATAAAGAAGTACATTGTGGTTTGCGTCCATGTACTCAGAGTAGTTCTGCCGGGCTCTTTCGTATTTTTCCTTGGTTTCTGCATAAATTTTTTTGTTGTACTCCAAATCGACTCGAACCTTACTCGTGCGATAATCAGTGATGAAGTTCTGTAGGCGTGTCTTAACAGAGTCGGCAATGGTGGCGCATACAACGGGATCCTGGTCTGTCACGTCAATAGTGATAACCATTGTCTTTTTGTCAATGTCGCATTGCACTTTCCTGTCAAGACTCTGCACTATCAGTGCTTCTTCCTTGGTTAGCCGGAAAGGATTGAGTGGTTTGTCTTCTTTTGGCTTTTCGCTTGTGAAAAGGCTGAATATAAACTTCATTGAACCGCCAATGACTTTGCTCCACCATGGTGACTTCTGTTCGTCTTTTAAATAGTCGTAATAAGTCATGATACGGGCACTGTCACCTTCCTCTTTCGGCTCCAGTGTTACCTTGACAGGGAATAGACTGATTTTGAAATCGGTAGAATTCATCAGCTCAGGATAGATAGTGGGGAAAAGAGCCTCTGTACCCATGCCACCGCCACCCATGCCAAGGTTCAGGCCGAAGTTGCTGGCCAGGGCAGCCAAGCCACTGGAACCGCTCCTGCTGGTCGTCATCTCAGGCGAGAGCTTTACTGTACACTGATAGTAGTTGGGAAGCCCCAAAGCGTAAATGGCAGTTAAGACAAAGGTAATTGCCAGTACCATGATGTACTTCTTCTTATACTTACGCAGATCCTTCAATATTTGCATGAAGTTGATGGACTTCTCTTCCTCCTGCTGCTCAACGTTAATATCTTTTTTTTCTTCTGACATGTTAATCACCTTTATTTATTTATTGTTTTTCATCATGTATGCAACGGCAGTTACCATTGCAGCCAAGCTGGTCATACCGCTAAGTGCTCCAACTACAGTCTGAACACTCCACGGAGTCTTACGCTTCTTGCTTACAACCACGATTTCGCAACCAGGCTCAGGCTTTGCTCCTTTTTTCGTTAGAGCAGCTCGGCCGTTTTGGTAGACAATGAATGTCTTCGACTTCTTTGCACGATGGCCAAAACCGCCAGCCTCGTTGACGTAATATTTGTAATTCTTTCCAGACTCATAGAACATGGTGTTGGGGAACATTACATCGCCCGACACGCGAACAATTGGGTCATATTCTGGGATGAATATACGGTCGCCTTCACGCAACAGAATGTTTGCTTCTGAGGTGGGATCCTTGATGGCTTTTTCCAAGTCGATGTAAATAGGATAGTTGTTGTCTAAATCCATTTTATCATAGACAATGGAGTCGCCTCGCTCGGTGAGTATCTGCTTAACAACTGCCATAGTAGCACTTCTGCGTACACGTTCTTCCTCACTCATCCGACGTGTCATTGAGGCACCCTTTATATAGGCGTGTTCCGTCAGTCCACCAGCCATTTCAATTGCATCGCTTAGTCGTGTCTGCTTCTTTTCCATAGCGACTGTGCCTTCCCAGTTCACTTCGCCGTTTACCGTTATCATACGTGCCTGATTGAAGACAGGGCTGTTATAAACGGTTACATGGTCGTAGGGCTGGAGCAAGAACTTGCGCTCGCTGTCAATGACCAGTCCATTCTTTAGGTCAAAATGGAATTTCTCAGCATATTTGTCAACCTTTTCTGTGGCCATTGGGTCGCGTAGCACACGGCTCACCTCTACGCGCATCAGCGAAGCTTCATCACGCAGTCCGCCAGCCATCACTATTAGGTCTTCGATGGTGGTGTTGTCTGCATATTCATACGGGCCTGGGCTCATCACAGCACCAGAAATGGTAAATGTGCGCTCTTCCCGTAATTCTTTTTCAGTGGGTATAAACACTACGTCTTCATTCTGAAGAACAAAGTCAGGTATACTGCCGGAAATAATGCCTTTAACGTTGACTGGCATCGTGATAAGCGTGCGGTCTTCTTTCAGACGATGCACCACGGCATGTTCAGTATAAGCGTCCTCAGTCAGTCCATCTGCAGCCTCTATCAAGGTCTTGATGCTGTTTATTCCACCGCCCAGTTGGAATTGTCCAGGACGGAATACTGCTCCCTTAATCTCCACCATGTTTTCGAAGCGATTGATCATGCCGTCAACACTGATGGCATCACCATCATCAAGCTTGAATGTTGCCATGTCAAATTCGCTCACGTTGAAGACCTTATAGCGCTTTCCTGTTTGGCGCACCAGTCGTACAGACGACTTGTTGGCATCACCAAGGAATCCTCCTGCATACGAAATGAGAGTGGAAACGGTTTCATCCTTTCGCATCTCATAGAACATGGGGCGCTTCACATTGCCCGTCACGCCTACCAAGCACTCATAGGTTGGCACCTTGATGAGGTCGTTGTCTTGCAAGTTGACGTTTCCGGCCAAACGGCCTTCAAGGATGAATTTATAGAGGTCGACTTTGGTGATGAGTTTACCGTTGCGATAGACTTCAATATTACGCATAGTACCCAAATCGCTTACGCCACCTGCACGGTATAACGCATAGAACACATTGGCGAAAGCCGACAGATGATATGTGCCGGGAGCACGGACTTCACCCATCAGGTTCACTTGTATGGTGCGTGTGTTGCCCACGGTCATTTTTAGACTGCTGGTCTGGTATTGTGAACCGATGGTGGAACGCAGTTTGGCTTGCGCTCCAACAACTGTCAGTCCGCTTAGGTAAATGGGACCGTAGCCAGACACAGTAATCGTTCCCTCTGGTGAGATTGTGTGCACCAAGGTTTCCTGTGATGCTCCATAAATGTCTACTACGACTTGGTCTCCGGGGCCTAATACATAGGTGTCGGGGATGGGCATATTCGTATTGGGTTGAAAGCTTGGATTGGCTTGGCTAAAGATGTCACGTCCGAAAACTTTTTTGCCATTTGCTTCAGGAGCTGTGCCTTGGGTTGCCTTTACTTCACGTTCTATTTCTGACACATTCTCATTGGCATCTATGTATACTTCTCCTGTTGTACCTTTTCTGGCGGTAGTAAGTTCTTGTGAAGATGTTCCATCTGTATTTCCCTGCATACGCTCAGCGGCCATCCTCACAGCACCATCAGCGGCCGAAGAAAGGCCGCGACTGGAAATTTGCTTGTCATACTGATTACGCAGCCGGCGTATTTGTTGAATGTTCACTCCCTTCTGGACAAGAGAAGATACAATCTGGCTTTCGCTTTTTCCTGCTTTGACACCGCTGGCAATTTCCTCCAGTACCTTGTCGTCACTCATGCCTTGCGCCATGATATTGAAAGCAAAACAGAGCGCCATGAAAGACAAAAGAATTTTTCTCATTACTTTACTTAATAAATTAATTTAAATATTTTCTGCTAATCTCATCAAATATTGTCCGTAGTTATTCTTCAGCATGGGCTGTGCCATGACTTTCAGCTGTTCACTATTGATCCAGCCGCGCTTGAAGGCAATCTCTTCCAAGCAGGCAACCTTCAGCCCCTGACGCTTCTCGATGACCTCAATGAATGTTGAGGCCTCGGCCAGCGAATCGTGGGTGCCGGTGTCAAGCCAGGCAAAGCCGCGCTGCAGTGTCTGCACCTTCAGCTTTTGCTGGGCCAGATACTCTTGGTTCACGGTAGTTATCTCTAACTCTCCACGAGCGCTGGGCTTGATGTTCTTGGCTATGTCAACAACGCTGTTAGGGTAGAAATAGAGGCCGACAACGGCGTAGTTCGACTTGGGATGCTGCGGTTTCTCCTCAATGCTGAGGCAGTTGCCATTAGCGTCAAATTCGGCCACGCCATAGCGCTCAGGATCATTCACGAAATAGCCGAATACAGTAGCCAGCCCGTGTTTCTCTGCGTTTTCTACACTTTGTTTCAACAGTCCGCTGAATCCCGATCCATAGAAAATGTTGTCGCCCAGGACCAGGCAGACGCAGTCGTTGCCTATAAATTTCTCGCCAATGATGAAAGCTTGAGCCAAGCCGTCGGGGCTGGGCTGCTCAGCATATTCAAAATGCACCCCGAGCTCGCTGCCGTCGCCCAGCAACCGCTGAAATCCAGGTAAGTCGTAGGGGGTGGAGATAATCAGAATCTCCCTGATTCCTGCCAGCATCAGCGCAGAAATGGGGTAATAAATCATTGGCTTGTCAAAGATGGGAATCAGCTGCTTGCTGATACCCTTAGTAATAGGGTAGAGGCGCGTGCCGCTTCCACCAGCCAAAACAATTCCTTTCATGATATAATTACGTAATTTGCCTGCAAAGGTACGAATAATTGGGGAGTTAAAGGAGATAAAGTAGTTAAAAGGAGTTAAAGGGGGGCTGTTGTGCCACTAATTTTGTACCTTTGCAAGCGTTTTATAAACAATGTTATGGGAATACTTGATAAAATCTTTGGTCGGAATAAGTCCGACAGCGAAATGAAAATAGGGGGAATGGAAGACTTCATGACCCTCATCCGTGTGTACTTTCAGGCAGAGATTGCTGCCGACCTGCACATCACCAACTTGGCCGCCCTTCCCGACCTGCGCACCTTCAAGGTGACGCTGAAGGTCCCCACGCAGCAGGGCCGGCTGGGCGTTGGCGAGAAGGCCCGGTGCAAGAACATGCTGAAGAGTATGTACGAAATGGATGATCAGTTCTTCAAGGAAATAGACCAGAGCATCACGCGCCGCTGCCGAAAGATCCAGGATGTGCAGCCCTATCTGCTGCAGTTCCAGGCCTATGTGCAGGACTTGATGATGCTTACGGGCAACCTCATGAAGTTCAAGCTCCGTATGCCAGGCTTCTTTAAGAAAGCACTCTATAGCATGACTCAGAAGACCGTTCACGACATCTACACGAAGAACGACTATAAGGATGCCGGCGTCATCAAAGCTGTTTTGGCTGTGCGTGAATACAACAAGCGTTTGAATTTCTCCGAAAAGTGGGCCACCGACTTTGTCTATCGTGTCGTCATGCTCGCCAAAAAGGAAAAACAGCCTCAAACTGACAGCAAATGATTAATAAATATTAAATAACTCGTACAAAGGCAAGCCATTACGCGTTTTTTTCATACCTTTGTGCTGTAAAAATGTAGTCATGGACCAGAGCGAGAAAGATTTAGCTGCATTCCAGACGCGTGTCAGACAAATGATTCTCCGTTTCAACGAACTGAAGCAGGAGAATAAGGATTTGTACGCTATGGTCGAAGAGAATGAGCAGCAGATAGCTCAGCTCAAGGCTAAACTGGATCGGCAGGAACGTGACTACCAAACGCTGAAGATGGCCCGCATGCTGGAAATCTCCGACGGCGACCTGGAGGGAGCCAAGGAGCGGCTGGCCGGCCTGATACGAAGCGTAAACAAATGCATTGCCGTGCTGAGCGACGAAAAGTAGTAAAGAGCGATGGCAGAAGAAACTAAAGAGAAACTCAATATAAGGTTGCACGTCTATGACGAAGACATTGCAATGGTGCTCCACAACCGCGAGGATGAGGTGTACTATCGTGCTGCCGCCAAACTCATCACCGAGCGCTATGGAGCCTACGCCCAGGTATATAAAGGGCGTAAGAGCGACCATACCATCGGGCTGATGACTCTTATCGAGATAGCTTTGAGATATGAGAAAGAGTTGGGCAAGAACGACACGACCCCTTACGATAATATTCTCCGACAGCTTACTTCTGAAATTGAGGACGCCCTTAAATGACTGAGGGGGTCTCTGACACTATGCTCATATCGGCAGAAGAAACAAGAGAATATTAACATTATATATATTTATGATTAGTACACTTTTAGCGATTATTATTGCTGCCGCTGCGCTCATTCTGGGCGTTGCGGGCGGATACTTTGTCTTTCTTAAAGTCATAAAGGGAAAGTACAATGAAATGATTGATTCGGCCAATAAAGAGGCCGAGGTTATTAAAGAAAAGAAACTTCTTGAAGTAAAGGAGAAATTCCTCAACAAGAAGAGCGAGCTGGAGAAGGAAGTGCAGCAGCGCAACCAGCACATCCAGCAGAGTGAGAACAAGTTGAAGCAGCGTGAGCTGTCGCTGAACCAGCGCCAGGAGGAACTGGGCCGCAGGAAGAACGACCTCGACAATCAGCAGCAGCGCATTGACAACGAGAAGAAAGCTCTGGCCCTGAAGCAGGATGAGCTGGGCAAGATGCAGCAGAAGGAACGCGAGAAGCTGGAAGAGCTTTCGGGCCTGAGCGCCGAGGAGGCACGCAACCGCCTGGTGGAGAGCCTGAAGGACGAGGCCAAGACCGCTGCTGCCAGCTACGTGAACGAAATCATGGACGAGGCCAAGCTGAACGCCAATGCTCAGGCAAAGAAAATTGTCATTCAGACCATTCAGCGCGTGGCCACTGAGACGGCCGTCGAGAACAGCGTCTCGGTGTTCCATATCGACAACGACGAGGTGAAAGGCCGCATCATTGGCCGCGAAGGCCGCAACATCCGTGCCCTGGAGGCCGCTTGCGGAGTGGAAATCGTGGTCGACGACACGCCCGAGGCCATCGTCATCAGCGGCTTCGACCCCGTGCGCCGCGAGACCTGCCGCCTGGCCCTCCACCAGCTGGTGGCCGACGGCCGCATCCATCCTGCCCGCATCGAGGAGGTGGTGAACAAGGTGAAGAAGCAGCTCGACAACGAAATCATCGAGACAGGTAAGCGTACTGCCATCGACCTGGGCATCCATGGCCTGCACCCCGAACTGGTGCGCATCATTGGCAAGATGAAGTACCGTTCTTCCTATGGTCAGAACCTGTTGCAGCACGCCCGCGAGACCGCTAATCTCTGCGCTGTCATGGCTGCTGAGCTGGGCTTGAACCCCAAGAAAGCTAAGCGTGCTGGCCTGCTCCACGACATAGGCAAGGTGCCCGACGAGGAGAGCGAGATGCCCCACGCCCTTTATGGCGCCAAGATTGCAGAGATGTACAAGGAGAAACCCGACATCTGCAATGCCATCGGTGCCCACCACGACGAGATGGAGATGCAGACGCTGCTGGCCCCCATCGTTCAGGTGTGCGATGCCATCAGCGGTGCCCGTCCCGGTGCCCGTCGCGAGATTGTCGAGGCCTACATCAAGCGCCTCAACGACCTTGAGGCCATTGCCATGAGCTATCCCGGCGTTACCAAGACTTACGCCATCCAGGCCGGCCGCGAGCTGCGCGTCATCGTGGGTGCCGACAAGATGGACGATGCCGAGACCGAAGCACTGAGCGGCCAGATAGCTTCGAAGATTCAAAACGAGATGACCTATCCCGGCCAGGTGAAGATCACCGTCATCCGCGAGACGCGAAGCGTGGCTTACGCCAAGTAACAGGCGTCAGTTACGCTACGGAAATACAGCAACGAGAAATGGGCTGCGCATTCCCTTCCAATCGGGGGCGCAGCCCATTTCTCGTTTTGCTTGTTTCTTTTTCTAATTTATTCCGTCATATCGCCTTCAATATATAGGCGGGTCAGCTCAATGGCTCCGTTGGTGCGAACGGTGATGCTCTTTTTAAAATGTCCCAGGGCCTTGCCGGTTCCGTTGTATGTGACCTTGATCTGGCCTTGCTTTCCGGGCTGAACTGGCTCCTTCGTATATTCGGGAACCGTGCATCCGCACGAGGCGATGGCCTGGTTGATGACCAGTGGCTGGTCGCCTACGTTCTGGAAGAAGAAGGTGCAAGACACCACGGGGTCTTTTTCTGAAAACTTGCCAAAGTTGTGTGTCACCTTGTCGAACTTGATTTCGGCAGGCTTCTGTGCCATTGCGGTGGTGAGGCCGCAAACGAGCAACATCGTAATGAACAGTAATTTTTTCATGTCGTCATTGTTTTTTGTTATGATTCTTTGACGCAAAAGTACGAAGAAGTTAAGAGCCATGGGCCTATCCGTCTTCGTTTTTATACAAAATTAAGAGTTTGCGCCCGTGGATTAAGACATTTTTACTTCATGAGCTTATAGTATTCCGTGGCACCCAGCAGGAAGCAGCCCGTGCCATAGTCCTCGAAGTCAGGAATGCGTGTGTAGCTCAGCGGCTGTCCGGCAGCGGGGTCTTTGCCCGTGCCTTGCATCCATCCCAAGAACCCGTCGGGATGCACGGCGTCGCTCACCATGGCCGTCCAGGCATGGTCGCAGGCGGGGCGGTAAGTGTCGGCCTTCAGGTAGCCTTGTCTGATGCCCCATGCCATGCCATAGAGGAACAGGGCGGTGCCGCTGGTCTCTTTCATCTCATAGTTGGTCGACGTCAGGCTGGGGTTCCAGAAGCCGTCTTTGCGCTGACACTTCAGCAGTGCTTCGCTCATGAGCAGGAAGTCCTGCTTCAGCTCCTTATATTCTTTCGATTTCTTGGGCAGCAGGTTCATGCACCTCACCAGCGCGGCATACACCCATCCGTTGCCTCGGCTCCAGTAGCAGTTCTGTCCGTCGGGCTCCTTGTAGGGCGGCACATAGTCGGCATCGCGCCACCACAGTCCCTCCTTGGTGTTAAACAGTCCGCCGGCCAGCGTGTTGCGGCTCCAGCGATACATCTTCATTCCGTGGTCGCGATATTTCCCGTCGCCCGTCAGCTGGGCCATCTGCATATATAGCGGCATGGCCATCTGTATGGCGTCGATCCACGTCCACCAGCCGTATAGGCTCTGGTTCTTGGGGTTGGGCGTCTGCATCTGGTGGTCCAGGTTCTGGCGCACATGCTTCAATTGCTCCTTGTCGGCTCCCTCCATGTAGGGCAGCAGCTCCACGTAGGTCTGGCCGCAGCACTGGTCGTCGGCGTCGCAGGTGTTCACTCCGTTGCGCGGCGTCCACTGGTGGAAGTCGGCCCAGGTGATGGCATAGTCCAGGTAGCGCTGCTGCGGGTCAATGCGTTGCAGGGCCATCAGTCCTTCGTAGTACACGGCACGCGTCCACAGGCTCGACGGTCTGATTTTTTTCCAGTTCGTCGGCACGGTGGGGTCCTCATAGCGTTCCATGAAATAGTTGTTCACGCGGCTTGTCACGTTCAGCACCTCTTCGGCCGTTGTCTGGGCCGACAGAGGCAGCACAAGCATGGCTACAAAAAGCAAGGCTTTGATTCGTTTCGTCATGGTTGTTTCTGTAGTTTTTTGTTTCGTTTGTGCTTGCAAAGTTACTTTTTTTTATCTGAATAGCCAAATGTTGGAGCAAAAAAGTGTGACCTATGCGTTTGGAATGTTGCTTTATTGAAAATCTGCTTACCGTCCAGCGCAGCCACTCAGGGCGATTTTTTTACGGGAAGCCTCCGCGTGAAAATTTCTCACGCGAGATTTTTTTACGGGAAGCCTCCCCAGAAAAATTTCTCACGTGAGATTTTTTTCTGGGAAGCCTCCCCATGTTTTTTTTATCTGATGCAAGAGGTGTTGGACGGGCAACTCTTGCCAAAAAACGTGTTGCGAAGCAAATTTCAGTCTTTTTCCTTTGTTTTTTGCTTGCTTCTTTGTAACTTTGCAGTCAGAAATAAAAAAACTGTTTTGTAATGGGTACTATTTCATTGGATAAAAAAGATATTGGCACTTATTGGAATTTCATCAAGGATGCTGATAATCAGACAAAGCTATCGCTGATTGCGATGCTTTCTTCTTCAATGAATGGTGGTGAGAAGGGTAGTGGCCTACCCCCTGTTCGTAAGGGCCGCCGCCTTTCGGCCATGTCTGATGATGCCATGGAACGGGAAATGCAGGGCGCACCTGTGCCCATTGAATGTGCCGAGGAGACCAGCATTGCCGATCTTGTGAATGTAAATAGTGGCAGATTAGTTAAAGGCTTGGAGAAATGGCTGTAAGTAAAGTGAGGCCAGGTGAAATAGTAGAAGTGCCCTTTTTGCTTCCTGGAGGAGTATTCAAGGCCCATCCAGCTTTGGTCGTATCACCTTGCCGATTACAGGAAGATGAAGATGGACTTTTCTATGCAATCCTCATATCGACAAAGAATCATAATCCGCAATATACGATAGAACTGAAGAATGAATGGCTGAATAAGCCAATGTTGAAACAGTCATTCTTTGTGACGCATATCCTGAGCTTCTTTAAGCTTTCCGATGTTTTCAGCTCTCATAATGTTTTCGTTAAATCACAGTATTTTGATATAATTTTAGAGAAAACCTTTTATAGTATTTTTGATGTAGAAATAGATTTTTAATCAGTATTATGTATAGAAGCAAGACTTGCGGCGAGCTCCGTCTCGCCGATGCCGGCAGCCAGGTGACGCTGGCCGGATGGGTACAAAGGACGCGCAAGATGGGCGGCATGACGTTTGTCGACCTGCGCGACCGCTATGGTATAACACAGTTGGTGTTCGACGAGAGCGACGACGTGGCCCTCACCGAGCGCGCCAACAAGCTGGGACGCGAATACTGCATCCAGGTGACGGGCACCGTGAGCGAGCGCCAGTCGAAGAACCCCAAGATGCCCACGGGCGACGTGGAAGTGTTCGTGAAACAGCTCAACATTCTCAGCGAGAGCCTCACGCCGCCCTTCACCATTGAGGACAATACCGACGGCGGCGATGACATACGCATGAAGTATCGCTACCTGGACCTGCGCCGTCAGGCCGTGCGCAAGAATCTGGAGCTGCGCCACAGGATGACCATCCTCATTCGCAATTTCCTCGACTCGCGTCAGTTCATCGAGGTGGAGACGCCCATCCTCATTGGTTCTACACCCGAGGGCGCACGCGACTTCGTGGTGCCCAGCCGCATGAATCCCGGCCAGTTCTACGCCCTGCCTCAGAGTCCGCAGACGCTGAAGCAGCTGCTCATGGTCTCGGGCTTCGACCGCTATTTCCAGATTGCAAAGTGCTTCCGCGACGAGGACCTGCGAGCCGACCGCCAGCCAGAGTTCACCCAGATTGACTGCGAGATGTCGTTCGTCGAGCAGGAGGACATCCTTGAGGTGTTCGAGTCGTTGGCCCGCCACCTGTTCAAGGAGGTGCGCGGCATCGAGCTGCCCCCGCTGCAGCGCATGACGTGGCACGAGGCCATGCGTCGCTTCGGCTCCGACAAGCCCGACCTGCGCTTCGGCATGGAGTTCGTCGAGCTGATGCCTCAGCTGAAGGGCACCGGCACCTTCCCCGTGTTCAACGAGGCCAACTATATCGGCGGCATCTGCGTTCCCGGCTGTGCCGACTACACCCGCAAGCAGCTCGATCAGCTCACCGATTTTGTGAAGCGTCCGCAGGTGGGTGCCAAGGGGCTGGTTTACGTGAAGTTCAATGCCGACGGAACCGTCAAGTCCTCTATCGACAAGTTCTACGAGCCTGAGGTGTGGCAGAAGGTCAAGGAAGCCTGCGGTGCCAACGACGGCGACCTCGTGCTCATCCTC
>JAFPTC010000085.1 GCA_017400455.1 Prevotella sp.
CACGCCCTATAGTCAGATGATGACCGAACTCTACACCGACGCCCACCGCTTCCGCACGACGGTGATGATAGGCGGACTGGTGGCCCTGCTCATCGCCCTCATCGGACTCATCGGCTATCTGGCAGGCGAGATAGCCCGCCGGCAGAAGGAGATAGCCATCCGTAAGGTGAACGGAGCACGGACGCGCGACGTGTTGCACCTGTTCTTCGCCGACATTCTCCGCGTGGCCCTGCCAGCAGTCCTTGTCGGAGCCATAGGGGCTTGGTATGTAGCCCGACTGTGGCTGGAGCAGTTTAGCGAGAAGGCTCCCTTGTCTGCCCTGGCCTTCGTGGGCTGCGCCCTGCTGGTCATCGTCGTCATCCTCTCGGTAGTGAGTCTGGGCTGCTACCGCGTGGCCACCGGCAATCCCGTGAATTATCTCAAGACAGAATAAATTCGTTTAATTCGTAGTAAGAAAAAGGAAATTCGTTTAATTCGTATAATTCGTAGTAAAAATAAATGTTATGATTAAGTTAGAAAACATTCAGAAGGTCTTTCGCACGGAAGAGGTGGAAACCGTGGCCCTGGGCGGCGTGTCGTTTGAAGTGAAGAAAGGCGAGTTCGTGGCCATCATGGGCCCGTCGGGCTGTGGCAAGTCCACATTATTAAATATACTGGGCCTGCTCGACAATCCCACCGGCGGCCGCTACTGGCTTGACGGCCAGGAGGTGGGCAAGCTGAAGGAGAGCCAGCGCACGGACGTGCGCAAGGGCCAGATAGGCTTCGTGTTCCAGAGTTTTAATCTGATTGACGAGCTGAACGTCGAGGAAAACGTGGAGCTGCCGTTGACCTACCTCGGCGTGCCGAAGAAGGAACGCAAGGCGAGGGTGGAGGAGGTGCTGCGCCGCATGGCCATCTCGCATCGCGCCCACCACTTCCCCCAACAACTCTCTGGCGGTCAGCAGCAGCGCGTGGCCATTGCCCGTGCGGTGGTGATGAACCCGAAGCTCATCCTCGCCGACGAGCCGACGGGTAACCTCGACTCGAAGAACGGACTGGAGGTGATGCAGTTGCTCACCCAGCTGAACCAGGATGGCACCACCGTGCTGATGGTGACCCACTCCGAGCGCGACGCCGGCTATGCCCAGCGCATCATCAACCTCTTCGACGGTCAGGTGGTGCCCGAGGTGAAACTGTAAATAAACGTTCTCTCTCGTTTATTTGGGCAGTTGTCGGCCGCATGCCGAGACTGCCCTTTTTCTTTTCAAGTGGCTATTTTTGCAAAGGTTTGTTTCCCTCTGTAACCCTGTGAAAATAGTACGGCATGTTTTCAAAAAATCATGGGGGGCCGCGCCGTAAAAAAATCTCACGTGAGAAAATTTTCTGGGGAGGCTTCCCGTAAAAAAATCTCACGTGAGAAATTTTTCTGGGGAGGCTTCCCGTAAAAAAATCTCACGTGAGAAATTTTTCTGGGAAGGCTTCCCAGAAAAATGTGCCGATGGTTTGGGCCGGCACGGGGCCAATACAGGACCTGGCTATTTCAGCAATTCTGCAGGCAGCGTGGGCATGGCACCGTTCTGAGTGCAGACGTAGGCCGATACCTGCACCGCCTTTTGGTGGGCTTCGGTGACCGACTTGCCACTGAGGATGCTGCCCACGAAGGAGCCGGTGAAGGAGTCACCAGCACCAACGGTGTCGGCCACCTTTACTTTCGGCGTCTCTTGGAAGGACACGTGGCCAGGCGTGAAGACGTAGGAGCCATTGGTGCCGCAGGTGAGCACGAGCATGTCGAGGTTGTATTTGCCCAGGATGAGCCAGCACTTGTTTTCAATGTCGAGGCCGGGATAGCCAAACATGCGGCCAATGAGCACCAGCTCCTCGTCGTTGATTTTCAGGATGTTGCATCGCTGGAACGACTCTTTCAGGATTTCCTGTGTGTAGAACTGCTGGCGCAGGTTGATGTCGAAAATCTTCAGACAGTCAGCGGGCGTGGCGTCGAGGAACTTCTGGATGGTTTCGCGGCTGACCACGTTGCGCTGGGCCAGCGAGCCGAAGCAGACGGCGCGGCAGGAGCGTGCTATCTGGGCAATGTCGTCGTCGAAGGGAATGTTGTCCCATGCCACATTTTCCTTGATGTCATACGTGGGGATGCCCTGCTCGTCGAGCTGCACCTGAACGGTGCCCGTGGGATAGGGCACACGGGGCAGGAGGTCGTTCAGCCCATGTTCCTTCAGGGCCTCAATGGTCTCGTCGGCCAGACGGTCTTCACCCAGTGCGCTCACGGCAATGGTGTTGTCCATGCCAAGGAACTGTCCGGCATGATAGGCAAAGTTGGCAGGAGCGCCACCCAGTTTCTTACCTTCGGGAAGTACATCCCAGAGGACCTCTCCGAGTCCTACTACATAACGCTTGTTCATAATACTATGCGGTTTTTAATTGTTTGATATACGTAAACAGATAGACCACGCCCACGGCCATGACGGCCACTGCGCCTATTTGGCCCATGGCATCGCTGGCGAAGCCCATGAGCAGGGGGAACACGGTGCCGCCGAAGAGGCCCATGATCATCAGGCCCGACACCTCGTTCTGCTTGTCGGGCATGGAGGTAAGCGCCTGGGCAAAGCACATGGAGAAGATGTTGCTGTTGCCATAGCCCACCAGGGCGATGCCCACGTAGAGGAGGGCTTTCGTGTCGGCAAAGGCCATGAGCACCATCGAGGCTGCCATCATCACCACGGAGATGATGAAGAAGGTGCGCGTCTGGAGCACGCGCAGGAAGTAAGAGCCCGTGAGGCAGCCAATGGTGCGGAAGATGAAGTAGAGCGAGGTGGCAAAGCCAGCCTGGTCGAGCGTCATGCCCACGCGCTCGATGAGCAGTTTGGGAGCCGTGGTGTTGGTACCCACGTCGATGCCCACGTGGCACATGATGCCGAGGAACGAGAGCAGCACCACGGGCACGCCTAAAAGACGGAAGCAGTTGGCAAACTGGGTGCCCACGGAGGGCAACTGCTCGTTGGCTTTCTCCTCGCCGTGGATGGGCGTTGACCACAGCAGCAGCGTGGCTGCCACGCTGATGACGAAATAGATGGCAAAGAGGATGCGCCAGTCAAGTCCGAAGGTGGGTATGAGGGCTTTGTAGCCCCATCCGGCAATGAGGGGAGCCATGAACGATGCAATGGCCTTGATGAACTGGCCGAAGGTGAGCTGCGAGGCCAGGTTCTTGCCCCCGCTGACCAGCGCCATGAGGGGGTTGAGCGAGGTCTGCATCAGTGCATTGCCAATGCCTAAGAGAGAGAAGGCCACCAGCATCAGGGGGAAGCTGTTGCCAAAGACGGGCAGCAGCAGCGAGAGGGCCGTCACTGCCAAAGAAAGGAGCACCGTGTTCTTCTTGCCAATCTTGTTCATCAGCACACTGGTGGGCACGCTGAAGATGAGGAACCAGAAGAACACCAGCGAGGGCAGCACGTTGGCCACCGAGTCGCTCAGTCCTTGCTCGTCCTTTACATAGTTTGAGGCAGTGCCTACCAAGTCGACGAAGCCCATGCAGAAGAAGCAGAGCATCAGCGACACTAACGCGAATTTATTGTTTTTTGCCATAACTCTTAATTCTTAACTCTTAACTCTTAATTCTAAACTCTCAACTCTTAATTCTTAATTTCATAAATGCTGGCCTTGCCGCCCTTCACCTTTATGTTGTTATAGGGCTCGGAGGGGAACACGAGGTTGGTCATGGCCATCTTGCCGGCAGCATCGAAAGCCTCGATGGAGCAGCGGTCGACGAAAATGCGCAGCTGCTTCACCTGGCCGTAGGTGGGGGCCTCGGTCACGCAGGGGAAGGCCTCGCTGAAGCTGACGTTGCCGCTCTTTGTGCGGTCCATGGCGAACTTTTGCTTGGCGGCGTCGTAGGTCATCACCACCTGCTCGCCCAGCGTGTTCGACAGCACAATCTCGGTCTGGCTGTTGAGGTCGACCACAATCTCGCAGGCCTCGGCGGGTTTCTTCAGCTTGGCACCGCGAGCGTCGAGCATCTCCTTCGAGGGCACCACGCTGACGTAGGTCTCCTCGCCGCAGGTGAACAGGCCCAGGTCGCGGGGAATAGAGTTGGCAGAGCGGAACTGCTTGGTGGGCACCTGGTTGGCATACTGCCAGTTGGACATCCACGCCAGCACCACGCGGCGGCCTTCGGGCGCGTTGTAGAACGACACCGTGGCATAGTGGTCCTTGCCATAATCCATCCACTTGGTGACTTTGGGCATTGACTCGCAGGTGAACTTATGGCCGTCGAAATCGCCCACGAAATACTGCGTGGCTGAGCCGCCGAAGGGTCCGCCAGGATTGATGTTGCAAATGAGCACCCATTTCTCCGTGCCGGAGCCGTCGACCTTCAAGGGGAACAGGTCCGGGCACTCCCAGACGCCGCCGTGGTTGCCATACTCCTGTCCGAAAGATGACTCGTACTTCCATTTCTTCAGGTCAGGTGATGAGTAGATACGCATCTCCTGTCCCACTGCGAGGATGAGATTCCATGCCTTGATATCCTCGTTCCAGAAGGGACGCGGGTCGCGGAAGTCCTTGTCCTCG
>JAFPTC010000086.1 GCA_017400455.1 Prevotella sp.
ACGAGCGTCAGCGAGGGTGCCGTCGGCGGCTACAAGGAGATCGACTTTGCCGTCAGCGGCGCCGACGTCTACGGCACCCTGAAATACGAGTCGGGCGTCCACCGCGTCCAGCGCGTGCCCGCCACTGAGACCCAGGGCCGTATGCACACCTCTGCCGCCACGGTGGCTGCCGAGGTGTGCATGCGGCCCTGCGTCTCGGTGGCCGGCACGCGCTGGACGCGATGAACGCCGCTCTCGTACTTCAGCGTGCCGTAGACGTCGGCACCGCTCACGGCAAAGTCAATCTCCTTATATCCGCCCACGGCACCTTCGCTGACGTCGGTGACGCTGAGCGTCCAGCCCTTGGATTCGCAGAAGCTCTTGTACATCTTAAACAGGTCGCCGGCAAAGAGGCAAGCCTCGTCGCCGCCCGTTCCAGCGCGTATTTCCATCTGCACGTTCTTTGCGTCCTCGGGGTCTTTCGGAATGAGTGCAATCTTTATTTCCTCCTCCAGCTGGGGTTGCAGGGCCTCGTTTTGGGCCAGCTCCTCGCGGGCCATCTCCTTCATCTCGGGGTCGTCCTCGTTGGCCAGGATGTCCTTAGCTTCGCGAATGCCGTTCAAACAGGCTATGTAGCGTTTGCGGGCATCCATGATGTCGCTCAGGTCTTTATATTCCTTTGTCAGCTTCACAAAGCGCTGCTGATCGCCAATGACGCTTGGGTCGGTAATCAGCGTCGATACCTCCTCGAAGCGGGCCTCCAGTCCGTCCAGCTTCTCTAAAATACTATTGGTGGTTTCTGCCATTCTTATAGTTTTGTTGTTTTGGATGCAAAGGTACAAAAAAAATGCATAATTAGCAAGCAAACATTAAAAATAGAACGCGTGGAATGAAAAAATGCCACCCTGAGAACTGCTCCCGACGGGTTTTCAGGCTAACCCCGCAGCCCGCAAAAATTTCTCACGTGAGAAATTTTTCTGCGGAGGCTTCCCGTGAAAAAATCTCACGTGAGATTTTTTCACGGGAAGCCTCCGCAGAAAAACGGGCCGACGGGCTGGGACTGAAAAATCGCGGCGGGCTTACTTCGCAGCCTTCTTCCTGTAGTGCTTCACCACGAAATAGACAACGGCCAAGGCCACGATGGCAATGATGCCCAGCACAATGTAGTGGTTGTACTTCTCGATGGTGGCTTCCAGCTGGTCCTCGGGCACCACGCTGTGCAGATACCATCCGAGCAGGGCCAGGATGGAGTGCCACGCACCGGCACCGATGGTGGTGTAGAGCAGGAATTTCCAGTAGTTCATGCGGGCCAGTCCGGCGGGTATGCTGATGAGGTGGCGGATGCCAGGTATGAGTCGGCCCGTCAGGGTGGCTGCCACGCCGTGGTTGTCGAAGTAGCGCTCGCTCTTCTCAACCTTTTCCTGGTTGAGCAGACACATCTTGCCCCACTTGCTGTTGGCGAATTTATAGATGACGGGGCGCCCTACGTAGAGGGCCACCACATAGTTGATGCTGGCACCGATGGCAGCACCAATGGTGGCCACGAGCACTATAAGGAAAACGTTGAGCCCGCCGCCGGCAGCATGATAGGCCGCAGGGGCCACGACAAGCTCGGAGGGTACGGGCACTACCGTGCTCTCAAGCAGCATGAGCAACATTATGTTGGGGTAGGTGAGGTTATTAAGAAGCCAGTTCATGGGGTTATGGGGTGGGGGTTACATGCGTTCTTTTATATAATTGTAATAGTCCTTAGGCTCCACGTCGTCGGGAAAGAGGTGGGCCAAGGCTATCTGGCACTCCCTGGGGTTGCGCTCGCAAGCCGTCTTCAGGTAGTCCAGAAACTCGTCGTAGCGTTTCAAGTCGTAGCACGTCAGCGCCATGTAGGCATAGCCGTCGTCGCAGTTTGCGGGCAATACCTTAAAGTATTTCTTGAACAGATTGTAGGCGGCCTCCAGGTAGTGGTTGTCGTAGATGGACACAATGATGCGTAGCAGCGTCTGGTTGGGATTCTCGCTGGCGGCTACGGCCTGGCGGAAGTAGTGCTGAGCCCGGCGCAGCTGCCCCGTGGCAAGCATGATGTGGCCACGCACCACCTGCGTCTGAATCTCGTCGGCATCGTGGCTGTCGGCCAGGTCGAGCATGCTCAGGGCCTCTTCGGTGTCGCCTTCTTCGCTGTAGGCAAAGGCCATTTCCTGATAGATATCGCCCAGATAGGGCGAGTCCTCGGGGGCAGTCTGAATGGCCTGGGCGAGTATATCTATTGCCTCGTCGTTACGCCCCATGTTGATGAGGCAGGTGCCCTGGTGCATCAGTCCGAACTCGTCGTCGGGAATGTGCTCGCTGTAGCGCTGATAGTATTTCAGTGCTTCCTCGAAGTTGTTCAGCCTATAGAGGCCGTTAGCCTTGGCCAGCAGTCCTTCGGGGTCGTCGGGGTCGATGGCAATGGCATATTCGCTGCTTTCCACCGAGCCGCTGTAGTCCTCGTTCATGAACTGGGTGGAGGCCAGCGCATTCCAGTATTGCTTGGAGAAGGGATTGGTGTCGATGAGTTCGCCCCAGAGGCGCTGGCTGTCCTTGTAGTTGCCCATTCCGAAGAGGATGCGGGCCATGAGCTCCTTGAACTCGGGCGATTCTTCCTGCTGGGCACGGCTCATCCAGAGCATGGCCTTGTCGGGATAGTTGTAGTCGGCATAGATGTTGGCCACGTCAATGACATAGTCCTGGTATTCATCGGGGGCTACGTTCTTCAGCTCGTCACGGAAGTAGCGGTCGGCTCCTTCCACGTCGCCTTCGGCCAGCATGATTTCTGCCTTGTCGTAGACGTAGTCGGGGTCGTCCTTCTCTATAATCTGGTCCAGGTAGTCCTTGGCCTCGTCGGTGTTGCCATTCCACAGCGCTTCGTGAATTTTGTAAGTCAGCGGCGCAATGGCTCCTGGCGAGAGGCTGAGCGCCAGGTTGATGGCGTCGTCGGCCTCGTCGTAGTGCTCGGTCATGTGGTAGAAGTCGGCTATTTCGGCCAGCTCGTCGGCATCCATGAACACGGGCTGCCCTGTGTTTACGGCATCCTCATATTCTGCAAGCATCTCGCGGAATTCCTCGCTGTCGAAATAGTCGTCTCCTGTTTTTCTCATCTTTCTTATTTCTTCCAGGTGTCTTTCAGTCCAACAGTCCTGTTGAAGACGGGATGATCGGGGGTGCTGTCGGGATCGACGTTGAAGTAGCCGATGCGCTGGAACTGCAGGTAGCTCAGGGCAGGCATGGTGGTGGCATAAGGCTCAATGTAGCTGTTGGTGAGCACCTTCAGGTTGTCGGGATTCAGCATTTGGGCGCGAGCGTCGGCATAGCTCAGTCCCTCGTCCTGCAGGCGGGCCAGCTCGTCACGCGGGTTTTCCACCTTCCACAGGCGGTCGTACAGCCTGATCTCTGCCTTGCGGGCATTGTGGCACGACACCCAGTGAAGCGTCTTACCCTTGATCTTGCGGTCGGCACCGGGCATGCCGCTGCGCGTCGTGGGGTCATAGGTGCAGTAGATGGTGGTCACGCGTCCCTCGGCATCCTTGTCGCAGGGGTGCTGCTCGTCACATTTAATGATATAGGCATTCTTCAGGCGCACCTCCTTGCCGGGAGCAAGGCGCATGAATTTCTTTTCGGCCTCCTCCATGAAGTCGTCGCGCTCAATCCAAATCTCGCGGCTGAACTCCACCTCGTGGGTTCCGTCGGCCTCGTTCTCAGGATTGTTGATGGCGGTGAGCATTTCAACCTGATCCTCGGGATAGTTGGTGATGACCACCTTCACGGGGTCGAGCACGGCCGAGACGCGGATGGCGCGGCTGTTCAGGTCGTCGCGGACGACGCTCTCCAGCAGGGCCATGTCGTTCAGGGCGTCAATCTTGGTGTAGCCAATCTTGTCGATGAACTTCACAATGCTCTCTGGCGAGTAGCCACTGCGGCGGAAACCGCAGATGGTAGGCATGCGGGGATCGTCCCATCCGCTGACGATGCCATCGGTCACCAGCGCTTTCAGGTTGCGCTTCGACAGGAGAATGTAATTAAGGTTCAGCTTGTTGAATTCGGTCTGGCGCGGACGGTTGTCCTCGATGTTGTCCGTTTCGCCGCGCCACTCCTTCATCCAAGTGACAAAGAGGTCGTACAAGGGGCGGTGCTCCACGAACTCAAGCGTGCACCACGAGTGGGTGACGCCCTCAAGATAGTCACACTGGCCGTGGGTGAAGTCGTACATGGGGTAGGCATTCCATTTGTTGCCCGTTTTCACATGGGGAATGTTCAGCACCCGATAGATGAGCGGGTCGCGGAACAGCATGTTGGGATGGGCCATGTCAATCTTGGCGCGCAGCACCATGGTGCCAGGCTGGCACTGGCCGCTGTTCATGTATTCGAACAGGCGAAGATTCTCTTCTACGGGTCTGTCGCGGAAAGGCGAGTTGGTGCCAGGGCTGGTGGTGGTGCCTTTCTGCTGGGCAATGGCCTCGGCACTCTGCTCATCTACATAAGCACGGCCCTGCTTGATGAGCCACACGGCAAAGTCCCACAGCTGCTGGAAGTAGTCGCTGGCATAATAGACGTGTGCCCATTCATAGCCCAGCCACTTGATGTCCTGCTCGATGCTTTCAATATATTCCGTGTCTTCCTTCACGGGGTTGGTATCGTCGAAGCGCAAGTTGCACTCGCCGCCATACTTCTTGGCCAGGCCGAAGTCGATGGCTATGGCTTTGGCGTGGCCAATGTGCAGGTAGCCGTTAGGCTCGGGTGGGAAACGGGTCTGCATTCGCCCGCCATTCTTGCCTGCTGCCAGGTCGTCAATCACCTTCTGTTCTACGAAGCTCACCGACTTCTTTTCCTCATTGTTCTCTGTCAAGACTTTCTCTGCCATAATAATATGCTAATATTTTTGAATTTTCGTGCAAAGGTACTAATAAGCGGGCGAAAAACAAAGAAAAAGCTCCTTTTTCTTTTGATTTTGCTCAGCGTATGCCGCGTTTGTTAAGCGCTTGTTGGTAGCGGCGGGCGTTCTGGTTGTGCTCGCTCAGCGTGCGGGCAAAGTTGTGGGAGCCCGAGAAGTCTTCCTTGGCACACATGTAGAGGTAGTCGTGGCGGGCTGGGTTGAGCACAGCCTCAATGGCTTGCACCGACGGCACACGGATGGGGCCCGGGGGCAGTCCGGCGTATTTGTAGGTGTTGTAGGGATTGTCTACCTCTAAATGGCGGTTCAGAATGCGCCGGAGCGTGAAGTCCTTCAGGGCGAATTTCACGGTGGGGTCGGCCTGGAGCAGCATGCCGCGCTTCAAGCGGTTCAGGTACATGCCGGCTATCATGGGCTTTTCGGCATTGTTGGATGTCTCTTCGTCGATGATGCTGGCCAGGGTGGCCACTTCATTGGGCGTCAGTCCCTGGGCTTGGGCCTGCTGCACGCGCTGAGCATTCCAGTAAGCATCGTGTTCTCGCTGCATGCGCTGCATCAGGGCGTCGAGCGAGGTGTTCCAGTAAACCTCGTAGGTGTTGGGCACAAACATGCAGGCTATGGTGGCGGTGTCGTAGCCCAGTTGCTGGCAGTATTCCTGCGAGGTCAAGGCCTGGGCTATCTCTGCGCTGTCGATCATCAGCTTGGAACTGAGGCGGGCGGCCATGCGCTCCATGGTGCGCACGTCGGGAACGGTGAGCATCACTGGCGCCTGCTGGCCGTTGCGCAGCTGGCGAAACACATCGAGCGACTTCGTGCCAGGCTCAAGGGCATAGCGGCCGGTGCGGAGGTTGTAGTCGTAGTGGGTGGTCAGCCATTTCAGCCCATCCAGCGCTGGCTGGTGGCTCACTGGCGCCAACTTGGCGTAGACCGAGTCGGGCGTGTCGTCGTTGTCTATATATAAATAATGTGTAGTTGTGCCATTCAGCAAGGGAGAACTGATTCGGCTGTACAGATGCCATGCGTAGGCGGCTACACCCAGTAGCAGCACTGCAAGGAGAATGAGCGCATAGTGCTTTTTTTTCAGGGAATTCATACTTCTTTGATAAAAAACGGTGCAAAGTTAGTGCTTTTTTGCGGAAAAATAGCTATCTTTGCGGATAAAAATTCTGAAGACTATGAAACTAAGGTTCTCGATAAACTATCATGCGGAGTGGGGACAGCAGCTGACGGTGCTGCTGAGCTACGAGCAACAGGACGGGCAGCTACGTCACATGAGAGCGCCCATGCAGACACAGGATGGCGACTTGTGGCAGACGGAGACGTCGGTTGTTGACCAGCGCCGCAACTCAATTATAAGATTCACTTATATATATATAGTAGAAGATGCCGACGGGCGTGAATTGCGGCGCGAGTGGACAGGCGTGAGCCGTACGTTCGACTTTGATCCGACGAAGACCTATGTGCTGGCTGACCAGTGGCGTGATCTGCCGCTGCCGGCCCATCTGTATAGCAATGCCTATGCCGTGACCACCCATTCACTGAATGTGGAAAAGACGCCCGACAGGCTCCCCCTGTTTCGCAAGACGATGCTGTTTCGCGTGTCGGCGCCTCAGCTCCTACAAGGGCAGCGCCTGGCGCTGGTGGGCAGCCATCCCGCCATTGGGGCGTGGAATCCGGCCCGCTATCAGAGCATGGACTATGTGGGACAGCACGAATGGATGCTCTCGCTGAACGCCGATGCGCTGATATTGCCTTTGGAATATAAATATGTGGTTGTAGATGAGCAGACCCATCAATTGCTCTGCTGGGAAGAAGGCGACAATCGGGTGGCAGACGGAAACATTGCCGATGGCGAGGTGCATGTGTTCAGCGGTGAGGCGCTGCGACTGGCCGAAAAGCCATGGAGGGCAGCGGGTGTCTGTGTGCCTGTGTTCTCTTTGCGTAGCGAAAAATCCTGCGGCGTAGGCGATTTTGGCGATTTGTATCACTTCGTCGACTGGGCTGCTGAAGTGGGCATGAAGGTGATACAGTTGCTGCCCGTGAACGACACGACGCGCCAAGGACAATGGGGAGATTCTTATCCCTACAATATCGTGTCGGCATTCGATTTGCATCCACACTATATAGACCTGAACCAACTGCCACCCCTGAAGGACAAGAAGCGCATGACTGCCTTTCGTAGGCAGCAGAGCGAACTGAACGCCCTTGACTATTCGGATTATGAGGCCGTGGACCGGGTGAAGATGGAGTATCTGAAGACTTTGTACGAGGAGCTACAGGAGAAAGTGTCGTTCCACGACTTTCTGCAGCAACAGCTACATCTGCAGTTGAAGCGCGTTGTTGAGCATGCTCATGAGAAAGGCATCGCACTGATGGGCGATCTTCCTATTGGCATCAGCCGCGATAGTGCGGAAGTGGAACAGCATCCTGAATTCTTCAACTTAGATCAGCAGACTGGAACGCCGCCTGATGCTTTTTCGCCAACGGGACAGAACTGGGGCTTCCCCACCTATAATTGGGAGGCCGAGGGATTGCAAGAGTGGATGGACAAACGCATGAAGTGGATGGAGCAATATTTCGATGCGCTTCGCATGGACCATGTTCTGGGCTTTTTCAGAATTTGGGAAATTCCCGAAGACCAACTCTTTGGCACAATGGGCCATTTCTCGCCAGCACTACCGCTGACTGCGGGCGAAATAGAATACTATGGGCTGCCTTTCCGTCGGGACCTACTCACACGCCCGTTCATCAACGACCGCATCATTGACCGCTTGTTTGGCATACATGCTCAGTATGCTCGTGATCATTTTCTGGAGAAGAAGGCTTATGGCCTGTATGACCTGAAAGAGGAAGTCGCAACCCAACGGCGAGTGAAACAGTTGTTTGAGGGACGTGGTGACGAGAATAGCATGTGGATTCGCGATAGCCTTTACCGGCTGGTTTCCAATGTCCTGTTCCTGGAAGACCCTCGCAATCCAGAGATGTACCATCCTCGCATTCAGGCTTGGCAGGAACCCGTCTTTGATGTGCTATCCTCAGAAGAAAAAGATGCCTTTATGCGAATCTACAACAACTTTTTCTTCCAACGCCACAATATGCTATGGGGCAAAACGGGGTACGACCGATTGTCTTCTCTTCAGCTCAGTAGCCACATGTTGCTTTGCGCAGAAGATTTAGGAATGTTGCCCGACTGTGTGGAGCCTGTGCTTGACAGCCTCCGCATATTGACGACTGAGATTCAGCAGATGCCCAAACAGGCGGGTGTTGAGTTTAGTCATTTGGATGGAAATCCTGTTCGAAGCGTGGCCACTATTTCCACTCACGATATGGCTCCTTTGCGTCTGTGGTGGCAAGAACAGCCTGACAGGGCTCAGCGCTATTACTCCACGATGCTCCAGAAACAGGGACGGGCGCCGGAACAGCTGCCTGCCTTCTTGGCCGAGGAAATCATTGCACGTCATGTGTATTCGCCATCAATGCTCTGCATCCTGTCGCTTCAGGATTGGTTGGCCATGGATGGTGAGCTGAGGGCAAAGAACGTCCGTCATGAGCGTATCAATACGCCCAGCGATCCCTTTAACCGATGGCAGTGGCGCATGCACCTCACCATCGATCAGCTCATGGATGCCGGCCGATTCAATGAGAAACTAAAGACGATGATAGTCCGCAGCAAGCGATAGGGAGCTCACAACAGTTCCACCCGACTGATGTCCTGCTCCTTCTCGCAATAGTGACAGGTAAGGATGTTGCCCTTTACGTGAAAAAGTGTCTGCATCGGCTCGTTGTTGGTAATGCACTTCGGGTTGTTGCACTTCACTATGCCTCTAATCTCTTCGGGCGTCACAACGGTTTTCTTCTCTACCACCTCATAGTCGCGGATGATATTGAGAATGACATTCGGAGCTACAACTGAGAGACGTGAGATCTCGTCGTCGGTGAAGAACTTATCGCTTACCTTGATAATACCTTTGTTGCCAACCTTCTGGGAGGGATAGTTGATGCCAATGGTGACAGGTGTCTTCAAGTCGAATAGTCCAAGCAATTGGGCTACCTGATAGGTTTTGCTGGCAGGAATATGGTCGATGACGGTGCCGTGCTCAATGGCGGCAACCAGGCGTTCTTTCTTGGTCATAGAATAATGGTTTTATCGTTTTTTACCTCTTGTAAAGAAATGCCCAGCACGTCGCAGAAAATGGCCTCACGGGCAAAGAGACCGTTGCCGGCCTGCTGGATGTAATAGGCGTGGGGATTATCGTCCACCTCGTAAGCTATTTCGTTCACGCGAGGCAGAGGATGCAATATCTTCATGTTTGGCTTGGCCAGACGTAGCATATCGTTGTTAAGGATGTAAACATTCTTCACACGCTCATATTCCATGAGGTCGCTGAAGCGTTCCTTCTGAACGCGTGTCATGTAGAGAATGTCTGCATCTTGGATAATCTTCTCATTGAAAGCAGTGTGCTCCTGATACCGTATTCCTTGGCTTTCGCAGTAAAGCTTGTATTCCTTGGGCATGGCCAGCTCCTTCGGCGCCACGAAATGGAACGTGGGGTTGAAGTGGCGCATGGCCATGAGGAGAGAGTGAACGGTACGTCCGTACTTCAGGTCACCAACCATATAGATGTTCAGGTTCTCCAGCGTGCCCTGAGTCTTGTAGATGCTGTATAGGTCAAGCATGCACTGCGAAGGATGCTGGTGGGCGCCGTCGCCGGCATTGACAATGGGCACAGGGCTTACTTCCGAGGCATATTGTGCAGCACCTTCGATGAAATGGCGCATCACAATGACGTCGGCATAGTTGGCAACCATCAGAATGGTGTCTTTCAGCGTCTCGCCTTTTGTGCCACTGGTCACTTTTGGGTCGGCAAAGCCAATGACTCGGGCTCCCAATCGGTTGGCTGCTGTCTCAAAGCTGAGGCGTGTGCGTGTCGAGGGTTCAAAGAACAGCGTGGCCACCACCTTCCCCTTAAGCAATTCGCGGTTAGGGTGTTTCTCAAACTCTCCGGCCATCTCAATCATATAGAGAATTTTCTCTTTTGTCAGGTCGGCAATGGTTACAAAGTTATGCTTATCCATCTTGACTTAAGTTATTTTGGTTGCAAAGTTACGAAATTATTATGAAATATGAACGATGAATTGGGAATTATTTTGTACCTTTGCAACCCGAAAGTTTTACACATTATTAAAAATAGAGCAAAAATGAAAGCATTTGTTTTCCCTGGACAGGGAGCACAGTTCGTAGGAATGGGCAAAGACCTCTACGACAACAATGAGAAAGCTAAGGAGTTGTTTGAGAAAGCTAATGACATTTTGGGATATCGCATTACGGACATTATGTTCGCCGGTACTGACGATGATTTGAAGCAGACGAAAGTTACTCAGCCTGCGGTTTTCCTTCATTCCGTAATCAGTGCCATCTGCATGGGTGATGCTTTTGATCCGAAGATGACGGCTGGCCATTCACTTGGCGAGTTCTCGGCTCTGGTGGCTGCTGGTGCCTTGTCTTTCGAGGATGGTTTGAAACTGGTGTATGCTCGTGCCATGGCCATGCAGAAGGCTTGCGAGGCTCAGCCTTCGACGATGGCTGCTATCATCGGTCTTCCCGACGAGAAGGTAGAGGAGATTTGCGCCGAAGTGAGCAAGATGGGTAAGGGCGTCGTGGTTCCTGCCAACTACAATAATCCTGGACAGCTGGTCATCAGCGGTAATATTGAGGCCATCAATGAGGCTTGCGAGCAGCTGAAGGCTGCCGGTGCCAAGCGTGCCCTGCCGCTGAAGGTGGGAGGCGCTTTCCACAGCCCCCTGATGCAGCCTGCAAAGGACGAGCTTCAGGCCGCCATTGAGGCTACTGAGTTTAAGACTCCTAAATGCCCTGTCTATCAGAATGTGGATGGCAAGCCGCATACTGATGCCACTGAGATTAAGGCTAACCTGATTGCCCAGTTAACTTCGAGTGTCCGCTGGACTCAGTGTGTGCAGAACATGATTGCCGACGGCGCCGATGATTTCACAGAGTGTGGTCCAGGCAAGGCACTGCAGGGAATGATTGCCAAGATAAACAAAGAAGTTTCGGCTCATGGCATCGAATAAAGTGATAATATATCAAATCTTTACGCGTCTGTATAGCAATCGCTGTCAGACGCGTAAACCTTTTGGTACCATTGAGGAGAACGGCTGCGGAAAACTGAATGATTTCACGCCGACGGTGCTGAAAAGTATTCGGGAGCTGGGAGCCACCCATGTATGGTTTACGGGTGTCATTCGCCACGCCACCATGACCGACTATTCGCGTTATGGCATTCCTCGTCAGCATCCTGCCGTGGTAAAGGGTAGGGCGGGCTCTCCTTACGCCATTATTGACTATTATGACATAGACCCAGACTTGGCCGTAGACGTGGAACGGCGTATGGAAGAGTTCGAACGCTTGGTGGCTCGCACCCATCGGGCTGGCCTAAAGGTGATCATCGACTTCGTACCCAATCATGTAGCACGCCAGTACGAGAGTATTGCCAAGCCAAAGGGCGTGAAAGATCTGGGCGAAGGTGACAACCCTGAGCTTGGCTTCGATCCGCAAAATAATTTCTACTACTGTCCTGGCCAGTCCTTTGCACCCTATTTCGACCTCTATCATGGTGAGCAGGAACCCTATGCCGAACATCCTGCCAAGGCTACGGGCAATGACTGCTTCAACAATGCTCCCGGGATGAACGACTGGTATGAGACGGTGAAGCTCAACTATGGCGTGGATTACTATGCAGGGCGCGTTGGCCATTTCACCCCCGTTCCCTCAACATGGCTGAAAATGCTTCACATCCTGCTCTTTTGGGCTGCAAAAGGCGTCGATGCCTTCCGTTGTGACATGGCTGAGATGGTACCTGCCGAGTTCTGGGCATGGGCTACCCAGCAAGTGAAGCAGCAATACCCAGATTTGCAGTTCATAGGCGAGGTCTATAACCCTGCTGAGTACCGTCGCTATCTGGCCTCGGGCTTTGACCTGCTCTACGACAAGGTGGGCATGTATGATGCCCTTTTCGGCGTATTACGCCACGAACGCGACACCAATGCCATTAGTTGGGCATGGCAGCAGACCGACGACATTCGTGACCACATGCTCTATTTCCTGGAGAACCATGACGAGCTGCGCTTGGCCAGTGACTTTTTTGTGGGACAGGCCGAGAAAGCATTGCCTGCCTTGGTGGTCAGCGTGTTGCTTCAGCAGAATCCGTTTATGCTCTATGCTGGTCAGGAGTGGGGCGAACGTGGTATGGATGCCGAAGGTTTCAGCGGTTGTGACGGACGGACAACCATCTTTGACTATTGGTCACTGTCGCAGCAGCGCGATGAGGCTTTGGTTGACTACTATCGTCGTGTGCTTTCTATTGCGGCCAAAGAAAAAGCCATTGCTCAAGGGCAGTTCTTCGACCTCATGTATGTCAACCAGCATCTGCACCGTCAGTATGCTTTCCTGCGCAAATGGAAAAAAGAGCTGCTGTTGGTAGTGGCTAATTTCGACGATGTGCCTGCCAAGGCCTGCGTCACCATTCCTGCTCACGCCTTCGACTATCTCACCATCAGCGAGGGGACCTTCGAGGCCATTGATTTGCTTACTGACAGCAAAACGAACCTTCAGCTCCAGCGCGACGGACAACTTTGCGTGGAGTTGGCTCCGCGCCAGTCGGTGGTGTTGAAAGTTAAGAGTTAAGAATTAAGAGTTAAGAGTTTGCTATCGTGTTGGCATTATTATTACCTATGCAGCGGCAGCAAACTCTTAACTCTTAATTCTTAACTCTTAACTCTTAATTCTTAATTCTTAAATCTCCCAGCCTACAGCTGATGCTCCGAGGACGGCAGCAGAAGCACCGTCGAGTCCGCTCACAAGGAACTTGGCCTTTCCACGGAAAATCTTCAGCACATGCTCGTCGTAAGCTTCGCGAATGGGCTTCATGATAAGCTCACCGGCCTTGACCATGCCACCAAAGAAGATAAACGCCTCCGGGCTGGAGAAAGCAGCGAAGTCAGCACATGCCTGACCCAGCATGTGACCTGTGAATTCATATATTTCCTTAGCCAGCTCGTCGCCCTTGCCAGCAGCTATTGACACGTCAAGCGAAGTGATGTCCTCGGGGTTCATCTCACGCAGGATGCTGGGACGTGTGGTGGTGGACAGCAGTTCGCGAGCCGTACGGGCCACACCCGTTGCCGAACAGTAGGCTTCCAGACAGCCGGTGCGACCGCAACCGCAGCTGCGTCCCTCTGCACCACGTACCATGGTGACGTGACCCAGTTCGCCTGCAAAGCCGTCGCAGCCATAGAGCAGCTGGCCGTTCACCACGATGCCGCTGCCCACGCCCGTGCCTAAGGTGATGACGATGAAGTTCTTCATGCCGCGAGCAACGCCATAGACCATCTCGCCGATGGCTGCAGCGTTGGCATCGTTGGTCAGCGCCACGGGAATGCCGTTCAGACGTTCGCTGAACATCTTTGCCAAGGGCACCTTACCGTCATGAGCCCACGCCAGATTGGGCGCAAATTCTATCGTGCCACTATAATAATTGCCATTGGGGGCACCGATGCCCATGGCTTTAATGGTCTCTATTCCACCCACCTGCTCAATGATGGGCTGCAGTGCTTCCACGCAGGCATCGACATAAGATTCTGCCGACTGGTAGCCACCTGTTTTGATGGCCGTTGTTGCTTTAATCTCGCCGCGTGAATCGACAATGCCAAAGACTGAGTTCGTTCCGCCCAAGTCTAATCCAATGACATAGGGCTTCATTCCGTTTTGTTCGTTCATGTTTTTGTTTTTTAAGTTGATAGTTCGTAGATAAATATGGTGCAAAGTTACGAAATAAGTGAGAGAAAAGGAAAGAAAATTGACTTTTTCTTTTCATTTCCGTGAAAAGTAAGTCCGTAGGAGCCGAAGACCGAGAAAATATTCCGAAAAACGTCATGTTTTACAAAAAAATTCGTACCTTTGCACTCATGTTTCAAGTAGTACCTAATATCCTTGATTTCGTGTTCAAGGGAATGCTCATTGGTATTATTGCTTCTGCACCCATGGGGCCGGTGGGCATACTGTGTGTTCAGCGCACGCTGAACAAGGGACGCTGGTACGGCTTCGTCACAGGCGTGGGTGCAGCGGCCAGCGACATGCTCTATGCCGGCATCACGGGCTTGGGCATGAGCTTCGTCACCGACTTTGTCAACGATCCCACCTATCGGTTCTACCTTCAGGTCATAGGCAGCCTGGTGCTGCTCCTGTTCGGTTTCTTCACCTATCGCAACGACCCGTTGAAGAAGATGCGCCAGTCAGGAAAGCAGCGTGGCACGCTGTGGTACAACGGATGGACGGCTTTCCTGCTCACCCTCTCAAATCCCCTCATCATCATTCTCTTTGGTGCACTGTTTGCCCAGTTTGCCTTTGCCCCCAGCCACCCGTTCGACATGGGTGTCAGTTTCCTCAGTGTGGCTGCTGGAGCGCTGCTCTGGTGGTACGGTCTGACGTGGCTCATCGACAAGATCCGGACGAAGTTCGACGACAATGGCATCCGCATCATCAACCAGGTCATCGGAGCCGTGGTGATGCTGGTGAGCGTCATCATCCTCATGGGCACGCTGACCAATATTTTCAGAATCTTCTGACCTCTGCGGTTAGTATATCCTTCAAATCTTAAATCTCAAATAAAGAAGTGTTTATATCTCAAGAGTTAAGAAAGAACAACATTGCCGAATACCTGCTCTACATGTGGCAGGTGGAGGACACCATTCGAGCCTTCGGCTGCTCCCTGCCACGAATCAGACGCGAGTATGTGGAGCGTTTCAACTATAGCGACGAGCAGAAAGAGGAACTGGTAGACTGGTATGGCAACCTCATACGCATGATGAACGAAGAGGGCTGTCGCGAACAGGGACATCTGCAGATCAACCGCACCACGCTTCAGCTGCTCAACGAGCTACACCTGCAGCTGCTCAGCTCGCCCAAGTTCCCATTCTACAATGCGGCCTATTACAAGGTGCTGCCCTTCATTGTTGAGCTGCGCAGCAAGGGAGCCTCGAAGCAGGAGAACGAAATAGAAACCTGCCTGAATCTGCTCTATGGCGTGATGATGCTTCGCTTGCAGAAGCGTGAAATAACGCCAAACACCCAGCATGCAGTGAAGGAGATAAGCACCTTCATCGGCATGCTCAGCGACTACTACAAACAAGACAAGGAAGAAGGCTTAAAATTCGACTGAAAAGATGAATATACTCATTACTGGCTGTCGCGGCCAACTGGGCAGCGAGCTTCAGTTGCTGGAAGAACAGCATCCCCAGCATACCTTTTTTAATACAGATGTAGCCGAGCTCGACATCACCAATAAAAGGGCCGTCGAGCGCTTTGTGATAGACCATGCCATTGACGGCATTGTCAACTGTGCTGCCTTCACAGCCGTGGATCGTGCCGAGCAGGACCAACAGCTGTGCGGCCTGCTCAACACCCTGGCCCCAGGCTATCTGGCTGCTGCCATAGAGCAACGCGGCGGCTGGCTCATTCAAATCAGCACCGACTATGTCTACGACGGCACCAATCACAGGCCCTACCGCGAAGACGATCCCGTCTGTCCCAACAGCACCTACGGGCGCACCAAGCTCTCGGGCGAGGAGGAGGCCCGCCTCCAGTGCAGCCACACCATGATCATCCGCACGGCGTGGCTCTATAGCTCCTTTGGCAATAATTTCGTGAAGACGATGCTCCGCCTGGGACGCGAGCGCGAGGAGCTGGGCGTCATCTTCGACCAGATAGGAACGCCCACCTATGCCCGCGACTTGGCATCGGCCATCTTTGCCATCATCAGCCAGGGTGTCAAGCCAGGCGTCTATCACTATAGCAACGAAGGCGTGACCTCATGGTACGACTTCACCAAGGCCATCCACCGGCTCGCCGGCATCACCACCTGTCATGTGCGTCCGCTGCTCACTGACGAGTATCCCACGCCGGCCGCCCGTCCTCACTATTCCGTACTCGACAAGTCGAAAATCAAGCGCGACTATGCGTTAGACATTCCCTATTGGGAAGATTCCCTCAGCGAGTGCATCCAGAACCATTTGCTGATTCCTTGAAGCACAAAGATACAGAGGCACAAAATCAAAAGGTCATTAGACAAAAATCCAGCACAAATCTCTTCTACTATAAAGATTTGTGCTGGATTTTTTAAGATTTTGTGTCTTCGGAGGTTAATGACCCCTATGGTTTTGAATGAAAAAGTCCCCTGTGCCTCTGTATCTCTTTGTTTGAAAATACAAAAAGCTCAATATTGAATCCTGATGGGCTGCTCCGACTCTGTGCGCCATTTCTTCAGCCAGTCAAACCACTCCTCGGCCTTGTGGAAGCCAAACTCCTCATTAGCCGAGGCGCAGGCCACCTTGTAGGCCATGTGGCGCCCCTCCGGACGCACCACCAACCCGTAGTTGTCCTTGTTGGCCTGGGGAACAGCCACCACGTTGCCTTTGCCCACCAATACGGCCAGTCCCACCGTCTCAGGCTTCCATTTCAGCGTGTCGGTCGAGGGGTAGTCCGTGCCCCAGCAGCCGCGCAGCCCCTGCTGGTCGTTCAGCTCAGTCGAGCCCTTCACGTTGATGACGCCGGTTGAGAACCGATAGTCTGTCGCGTCGCGATTGAAGAACACGTCCACGTCGGTGTCGCGATGGCCGGCATACTGCGTGTAGCGCAGCGTCATGTTCAGCGCAGGCTTGCCCTGCTCGGCCACCCAGCCATGGTCCACCACCTCCACGATGGTGCGCAGCGGCCCGTAGCTGATGACACGCTGCGTGCGGCTCTTCACCGGCTCAATCATCGTGGGCTGCTGGCCGTCCCACCCACGGAAGGCACCCAGCCCGAAGGTGTTGCCCACCCACAGCACGTCGTCGCCATAACCCTCCTTCTTTTGCTCCTCGGAGGTGTAGAACTGCGTGGCCTGCAGCTCCAGCCGCTTCTTGAATTTGCCGTATACATCCAGCGTCTGCCGGTGGTCAAAATAAATGCGGATGCCGTTCAGCTCGCTCTCGAAATCCACGCCGTGGTGATGCTGCAGGTTATAGCTGTTGGCGCAGTCTCCCCTCACGGTGATGCTCTCGATGAAGTTGTTGTGCTTATTCTTCTCCTTCACCTTGTCGTTGCGCATCAGCATCTCCGCATACACACGGGCAGGGTAGGGGCGCGGCTCCCCTTCGTTGAAGAGCTTCACCGTGTAGGTCTGCTTCTCCTTTGGCGCCATGTTCACCAGGAAACACAGCTCGTCGAACTGCTCGTCCTGGTCCAGGTCGTCCAGCTGGCAGGGAATCTCGTTGCCCCCCAGGGTGACCAGTGCCGACTGAACCGTTCCCATCGTCTTCAGCGAAATCACCACGGGCTGATCCGTGCGTTCCGTTGCCATGGGGTTCTCTACGTTCACCGTGAAAGTACGTTGGGCGCTGACGGTAGCGGTCAGGCCGAGTGCAAAAAATAGTAGTAGTTGTTTCATGTTGCTTATAGTTTTCCTACAAAAGTAAGCAAAAGCACTGAAAAAACAATTTTGACACAAAGAATTTTGGTTAAAATTTGGTTAATTGAAGGATTTTTAGTAATTTTGCAGTGCAATTTAACAAAAGTAAAACGTTCCCGTGCTCAGAAGATGGTTCTTTTTCCTGTTTCTGATGGTGGCTTTAGCAGGCTGCCAGTGGCATTCTGATTCATACGACAGCAGCCAGGATCACGTCAACATTAACATCCAGCGCTACGACCGTGTGGAGAGTCAGTACCTCTCCATGGCCGATTTTGCTGCCCTTCAGCAGCTCAAGACCGATTTTCCCTTGCAGACGCGCAACCTCATAGAAAACGTGCTCCAGCTGGGACCGGTCAACGACCCCGAGATCAACACCCGCTGGCTCATCTATTTCCAGGACTCCACCCTGCAGGCGCTCATCAAGGATGTGAACGTTCAATATCATAACCTCGACGACATCAACCGCCAGTTCACCATGGCTTTCCGGCGGCTCAGCCAGATGCTGCCCGACCTCGACATACCCAGCATCTACACCCAGATTGGCTCTCTCGACCAGAGCATCGTCGTGGCCGACAGCCTCTTGGGCATCTCGCTCGACAAATATCTTGGAACCGACTATCCCGCCTATCTGCGCTATGGCTACAGCCAGCGCCAGCGCAGCATGATGACCCGCGACTTCATCGTGCCCGACGGCCTGGGCTTCTACCTGCTCAGTTGCTATCCCATGCCCCAGCCCCAAGACAGCACCGACATCTCGCGCCAGTGGCACATGTCAAAGATTCAGTATGTGGTAAACCGCGCCATGAATCGCCAGGTTTTCCACAACGACACCATTCGCCAGATAGAGCAGTACATGAAAGCCCATCCGCAGATGCCCGTCGATTCCCTGCTTCGTTCGCTCAGTTGGCAGCGTGCTGACTAATCAATACTCATTGAAATGATTCGGGGGAGGCTTCCCCGTGATAAAGTCCAAAATGGCAACAAATGACTGCACCGCCCTCAGTGGGCAGTGCAACGAATCATCAAAAAACTACTGAAAAAAATCTGGGGAGCCTCCGCGTGAAAAAAACTCACGTGAGTAATTTTTCTGGGAAGCCTCCGCGTGAAAAAATCTCACGTGAGAAATTTTTCTGGGAAGGCCTCCCCGCGAAAAAATCTCACGTGAGAAATTTTTCTGGGAAGGCCTCCCGTGAAAAAATCTCACGTGAGAAATTTTTCTGGGAAGCCGCCCCCTTCTGCTGGGGTGAATGATGAATGTCCTGAAAAGGCTCTGCCTATGCGTTTTTATTGCATATTTTTATGGCTCGTAGTGACAAGAACTTTCTGCTGCGTGGTGAGACGGTAAAAAAAGAAAAGTGTACTTTTCTTTCGCACTTCCCTCGTTTTTTCGTATCTTTGCAAGCAAAAACAGTAAAAAGACATGAAAAAACTATCCTTGATTATTACTCTTTGGGCAACGGCTGCTCTGCAGCTGGCCGCACAGCAACTAACGTTGAAGGACATTACCGACGGGCAGTTCCGTGAAGAGACCATGGCTGCAGTGGAACCACTGGCCGACGGAGAGAGCTATGCACAAATATCGGCCAACGGAAAGCAAATAGTGAAATATTCCTTCAGCACGGGCAAGCAGACGGAGGTGCTCTTCGATGCTGCCAAGGCCAGAGGGGGCGGCGTGGAAAGGGTGGAAGGCTACGTGATGAGCCCCGACGGCAAGCGTATGCTCATTCAGACCAATACCAGTCGTATCTATCGCCATTCGTTCACCGCCACCTATTATATATATACTATTGCAAACCAGAAGCTGGAGCCGCTGAGCGACGGCGGACCGCAGCAGACGCCCATCTGGAGCCCCGACGGACAGCAGGTGGCCTTCGTGCGAGAGAATAACATCTTCCTGGTGAAGCTGCTCTATAACAACGCTGAGAGCCAGGTGACCAAGGACGGCAAGCGCAATGAGGTGATCAACGGACTGCCGGATTGGGTGAACGAGGAGGAGTTCTCGTTTAACAGGGCCATGGTGTTCTCGGCCGACTCGAAGCAGATTGTGTGGGTGCGCTACGACGAGCGGGAGGTGAAGGAATATGCCATGCCTATGTTCAAGGCTTCCTATCCGGCACGGAACGAATATGCCGAATATCCTGGGTTCTATACCTACAAATATCCTAAGGCAGGACAGAAGAATGCCTCGCTGAAACTGCTGAGCTACGACATCAAGAGCCACCAGACGCGCCAGATGCAGCTGCCAATAGACAGCGACGGCTATATTCCCCGTATTCTGCCCACAAGCGACGCCACGAAGGTGGCCGTGTTTACGCTGAACCGCCATCAGGACTGCCTGCGTATCTACATGGCCAACCCTTTAACCACTGTGTGCCAGCTGGTTATTGAGGACAAGGTAGACAAATACATTAATGAGAATGTGTTTGCCCACGTGAAGATTACTCCCCACAACATTGTGCTCACCAGCGAGCGCGACGGATATAACCACATCTATCTGTACAACCTGAACGGACAGCTGCTGCGCAAGGTGCAGGACCTGCCGCAGGCACCACGGTTGGGTGGGGGAGAGAAGAACTTGCACACCATTGTGACGGATGTGTATGGCTATGACGAGGCCACGGGCGACCTCTACTTCGCTGCGCTGAACAACGGGCCAACGGAGCAGCAGGTGTTTGTGAGCCACAAGAACGGGAAGACCAGTTGCCTGACGCCTGAGGGTGGCTGGTCGTCGGCTATCTTCTCAAAGAATTTCAATAGCTTCATCTGCACATGGAGCAATATGGACACACCGACGCAAATCACCCTGCGCAACGCGCAAGGCAAGAAGGTGGCCACGCTGGTGGACAACAAGAAGCTTCAGGAGAAATATGCTTCCTACCGCATGGGCCGGAAGGAGGTCATTGCCTTTACCACCAGCGAGGGCGTGCGCCTCTATGGCTGGATGGTGAAGCCGGCCGACTTTGACGCCTCGAAGAAATATCCCGTGGTGATGTACCAATATGGCGGACCTGGCAACCAGCAGGTGAAGAACGCCTGGGGACTGGGCATGAGCGGACAGGGCGCCATCCTGGAGCAGTATCTGGCTCAGCAGGGCTACATAGCCGTGTGTGTGGACAATCGTGGCACGGGCGGACGAGGCGCCGAGTTTGAGAAGTGCACCTATCTGCGGCTGGGCGAGCTGGAGGCACGCGACCAGGTGGAGACCGCCTTGTGGCTGGGCCAGCAGAGCTATGTGGACAAAGACCGCATTGCCATCTGGGGCTGGAGCTATGGCGGATGGAACACGCTGATGTCCATGAGCGAAGGACGGCCTGTCTTCTGCTGTGGCATTGCCATCGCTCCGCCCACATGCTGGCGCTATTATGACACCGTTTACACCGAGCGCTTCATGCGTACACCGCAGGAGAATGCTCAGGGCTATGACGAGGTGACGCCCATTGCCCGTGCCTCGAAGCTGCACGGCGAGCTGCTGATATGTCACGGACTGGCCGACGACAATGTGCACTATCAGAACACGGCTGAATATGTGGATGCGTTAGTGCAGGCCGACAAGGACTTCCAGCAGCTGGTCTACACCAATCGTAATCATAGCATCTATGGCGGCAACACACGCAATCACTTGTTCCGCCAGTGCATGAACTTCTTCGCAAAAAATTTGGAGCCAGGAGGAAGAAGTTAAGAGTTAAGAATTAAGAGTTAAGAGTGATAAGTGGCCCTCTCACCTCTTAACTCTTAATTCTTAACTCTTAACTCTTAACTCATTAGACGTTAGTCCAACCCGAAGAGGGTACGCAAACCACCATCGACGCCTGAGAAACCCATGAAGGCCAGGCTGAGTAGGCCTGCCGACACGAGGACGATGGCCATGCCGCGCATGCCCTTGGGAACGTTGGTCAGCTCCAGCTGCTCGCGCATGCCGGCAAAAACGGTGAGGGCCAAGCCAAAGCCAATGGCTGTTGAGAAGGCGTAGACAATGCTCTGTGCCAGGTTGAAGTCTTTCTGGATGACCAGGATGGCTACGCCCAGCACGGCACAGTTGGTAGTGATGAGGGGAAGGAAGATGCCCAAGGCCTGATAGAGGGCGGGCGACACCTTCTTGAGCACAATCTCAACCATTTGAACCAGCGAGGCAATGACGAGGATGAAGGCTATGGTCTGAAGATAGCCCAGCCCGTTGGGGTCAAGCACATATTTCTGCACCAGCCAGGTGACGATGGTTGCCAGCGTGAGCACAAAGGCCACCGCAGCCGACATGCCCAGTGAGGTGTCAATCTTCTTTGATACGCCAAGGAAGGGACAGATGCCCAGGAACTGCGCCAACACAATGTTGTTGACGAAAATGGCACTGATGAAAATGAGTAAATATTCCATAGATTATGCTTTCTTTAGTTTGTTGACAATGGCGATGAGGAAGCCCAGCGTGATGAAAGCTCCCGGAGGAAGTATGAACAGCAGGATGTTATAGGTCTCTGGCAGCAGCGTCAGTCCAAAGATGCTGCCTGCACCCAGCAGTTCGCGTAAAATGCCCAGCAGGGTAAGGGCGAGGGTGAAGCCCACCCCGATGCCGATGCCGTCGAAGAGCGAGGCCACAGGGCTGTTCTTGGCTGCAAAAGCCTCGGCACGACCCAGAATGATGCAGTTCACGACGATGAGCGGGATGAAGAGGCCCAGCGCCTTGTCGATGTCGGGCAGGAAAGCCTTGATTACCAATTGCAGAATGGTGACGAAGGCTGCAATGACCACAATGAAAACGGGTATGCGCACCTTGTCGGGCGTGAGGTTCTTCAATAGGGAAATGACGAAATTGGTGCAGATGAGCACCACCATGGTGGCCAAGCCCATTGACAGGCCGTTGATGGCCGAGGTGGTAGTGGCCAGCGTGGGGCACATGCCAAGCATCAGGACAAAGGTGGGATTGTCCTTGACGATGCCGTTCTTGATGATATTTGCGTAGTTCATAACTTATCGATTACTCATTACTATTCGGTTTGCTCGCTCCTGTCTGAACGTCGGCCGCCTGCCCTTTATAGGCATTGTAGGCATTGTTCACGGCCAGCAGGAAAGCACGGCTGGTGATGGTCGAGGCTGTGATGGCATCTACCTGGCCGCCGTCTTTGCTCACAGTAAGCGGACTGGAGGGGTTCTTGCCAATGATGTCGCCTTTCTGGCCCTTTTGGAACCACTGGTCGGCCTTGGCTCCCAGTCCTGGCGTCTCCTGATGCTCCAGCAGGGTGTAGCCAAGGATGTTGCCGTCGTTGTCAAACCCGACAAGCACCTTCAGCTGGCCGCCGAAACCCATGGCTGTGCTTTCTACGGCAGCTCCCTTCTCATTATTATATATAATGTATATCTGCTCTTTGCCCTTGGCGTCAGTAGTCTTGACGGTGTCGGTCTTGCTGACGGTCAGCTGGTCGGCCTGCATCACGGTCTTGATGCCGTTTTCCAGTGCTTGTTGCTTCTGGACGTCTATTGGCCCGCTGGTAAGGTGGTTCACCCAGGCCAGCACGCCACCCATGACAACGGCCACGCCCGTCAGGACGAGTACCATGTTCACTAAGGATGATTCAAGTTTCTTCATGCTTTGCTCCTCCTTTCTTTTATTGCTTTTCGGGCTTCTCGCCGAAGCGCTTGGGTTTTACGTAGTTGTTGATGAGCGGGGTGAAGGCATTCATGATGAGGATGGCGAATGACATGCCCTCGGGATAGCTGCCCCAGTTGCGGATGACAATGGTGAGAATGCCGATGCTGATGCCATAGATAATTTGGCCGCGAGGTGTCATGGGCGAAGTGACATAGTCGGTGGCCATGAATATGGCGCCAAGCATCAAGCCACCACTGAGGATGACCGCCAGGGGATTGGCATAGGCAGGATTGGCCAGGTGCATGATGCCGCTGAAGACGAACACGGTGGCAATGATGCTCACGGGAATATGCCAGGTGATGATCTTCTTCCAAAGCATGTAGGCCAGTCCCAACAGGAGGGCCAGGGCGCAAACCTCGCCAAGGGCGCCTGCGCCTCCGGCCAGCGAGTGGTCGCCCAGCAGCAGGGCCATAGAGTTGGGCAGCTTGTCAAGCACGCTGACATCACCCGTTTTGATGGCTTCCTTCATGATGCTTAGTGGGGTGGCTCCTGTCACTGCATCGGTATAGGCCAGATGCTGTCCGGCCACCGGCCATACTGTCATCTGGGCAGGGAAGGCCACCAGCAGGGCGCAACGGCCCACGAGTGCGGGGTTGAAGATGTTCTGTCCCAGACCGCCGAAAGTCATCTTTGCCACACCGATGGCAAACAATGCACCGATGATGATAATCCAGATGGGCAGGTTCGAAGGCAAGTTCATGCCCAGCAAAAGGCCTGTCAGGGCAGCTGAGCCGTCGGCAATGGTGTTCTGGGGATTCTTTAGGATGTATTTGTTGATGGCCCACTCAAAGAATACGCAGGCAGCAACGCTGGTTAGGCAGACAATGGCTGAGCCTATGCCGAAGTAGTAGAACGACACCAGCAGTGCCGGAATCAGGGCAATGATGACACCTCGCATGTTGCGCTCTACGGTGTCGGTGCCGTGGGCATGGGGAGATAATGATACAATTAGTTTACTCATCGCTTATTTTACGATTTACTGATTTACGATTGACTATTTCTTTGCAGCCCGGCTACGGATGATGCCCATGACGGTCTGCTTGCCTTGACGGATGTTGTCGAGCAGGGGACGATGGGCTGGGCAGGTGAACTGGCACGAACCGCACTCTATGCAGCTGACAATGTCCTCGGCCTCGGCCTTTTCCCATTTCTTGAATGCTGAGAGCTTAGCCAGCAAGTATGGCTCTAAACCCATGGGACATGCACCGACGCATTTAGCACAGCGTATGCAGGGCTGAGGCTCTTTGCGGCGGGCGTCTTCGTCCGAGAGAATAGTCACTGAATTGGTTCCCTTGCAGATGGGAACTTCTGTCGAGGTGAGGGCCTTGCCCATCATTGGGCCACCTGCCAGCAGCTTGTTGTCGCCCTCTGGCATGCCTCCGCACAAATCAATAAGGTCTTGCATCGGCGTTCCCATGCGAACCAGGAAATTGCCAGGATGCGCTAACCGCTTGCCTGTGACGGTGGTGTAGCGCTCAAAGAGAGGCTTGTTCTTCATTACAGCCTGATAGACGGCGAAGGCGGTTCCCACGTTCTGAACGATGGCCCCGACGTTTACCGGAATGGCAGGAGGAGCAGGAACCTGTCGCCTAATGACGGCATCCACCAGCTGCTTCTCGCCTCCTTGCGGGTAACGCTGCTTCAGGGGAACCACTTCGACACGATAATCTGTTCCCTCAAACGCTTTGGAAGCCTTCTCCGAGAGCAGTTCAATAGCTTTTGGCTTGTTTGTCTCAATACCTATGTAGCCGGTGGTGACTTTGGCTGCTTTCATCAGCAATTCCAAGCCCACCAGAATCTCGTCGGCATGCTCCATCATGAGACGATAGTCGGCAGTGATGTATGGCTCGCACTCTACGGCATTGATGATGACACATTCTGCTTTTGCCGTGGGAGGGGGCGTAAGCTTGATGAATGTAGGAAAGCCTGCACCGCCCATGCCGACGATGCCAGCATCCTTTACGCGATTGACAATCACTTCTGGTGTCAGTTCGGGATGGTCCTTCAGCAGCTCCAGCTTCTCGCTGCGGTCAATGCTTTCTTCCCATTCGTCGCCCTCCACGTTGATGATGATGGCAGGCTTGCGATAGCCTGTAGCATCGATGGCAGAATCAATTTTCACAATGGTTCCGCTGACTGACGAGTAGATGGGGGCCGACACAAAGCTGCCTGCTTCGGCAAGCAACGTGCCTACTTTCACTTTGTCACCTTTCTGCACAACAGGTCTGGCTGGTGCGCCAATATGCTGGCTCAAGGGGAAGATGGCCTGATGGGGCAGGGGAGCCACCTGAGTTGCCACCTCATGGGTCAGCTTGTTCTCTTCTGGATGTATGCCGCCAATGCGGAATGTTCGAATGTTCATGCTGTTTCTGTTTTTGATTCGGTAGATGTGGCGGGTTCAACGGTTTTGGGAATGGGGAAATTCACGGCGCGTATGGCATGTGTGGGACAAGCCTCGACGCATTTCCTGCAGAGCCTACACTTGTCGGCGTCGATGTAGGAAAGATTCTGCCCCAGGGTGATGGCCTCGAACTTGCATTCCTTGACGCACTTGCCACATCCGATGCAGCTCACTTTGCAGGCTTTCATTGATACGGCGCCCTTGTCCTTGTTCACACATGAGACGTAGACGCGACGGTTTTTTATGCCTTTCTTCCTAAGTTCGATGATGCCTCGTGGACAGGCTTTAGCGCAGGCGCCGCAGGCTGTACATTTCTCATCGTCGACTTCGGGGAGCAGTGTTTCAGGATTAATGTTGATGGCGCCAAACTGGCAGGCACTGACACAGTCGCCACAGCCCAGACAGCCAAAGCCACAGCCCGTTTCGCCTGCTCCACAAGTATTCATGGCAGCACACGTACGCAAGCCATTGTACTCGCTGATGCGCGGACGGTGTTCACACGAGCCGTTGCATCTCACCACAGCCACCTTGGGTTCACCGTTGGCAATAGCCATGCCCAGCAGGTCGGCCACGCGGCTCATCACCTCTTGCCCACCGACGGGACAGTTCAGCCCGTCGATACTACCTGCATCTGCGCCTTTCACCAAAGCGTCGGCCATGCCTCCACAGCCAGCAAAGCCACATCCTCCGCAGTTGGCCCCAGGCAAAAGTTCATTCACTTGGGCAATGCGAGGATCTTCATAGACAGCAAAGCGCTTCGAGCATACATAGAGCACCAACGCAGCTATGATTCCTATTGCCCCAAGCACAATCACTGCAATTAAGATGAAATTCATAATAATTATTAATTAGTTTATTAGTTTGTTTCTTCCAGTTGGAATGAAATGTTCTTGGCAATGCGGTCGCGAAACAGCCAGACTACCAGGTAGTAAGGTATCAGCGAACCCAGCATCAGGAGTGCCGTCATTCCTTCGCTGCATCGCGCAGCACTCAGCACTACCAGCAAGACGAGCATCAGCATCAGCGGTAATCCGAAACCAATGAGCAGAGCTCTGCTTGCCATGGACGAACGCGTACTCACCACGACGCTCTGTCCTATTTGCCAATGGCCGTCTTTGTCAATCACGTCAACAATTTTCTCTTTCGAGTCCGCAGTGTTGCAGTGGGCGGCCACCTTGCATCCGGCGCAGGCCGACGTCTGTAAAATCCTGACTTTTATGTGGCAACCGTCCTTCGCTTCTACGATTCCCTCGTGGCGTATCTTGTTTTCCATTTGCGGCTGCAAAGTTACAATTAATTTATGAATTATACGAAGAATTCAGATGTTTTTCTGAAAAATATCGCCAATCGCTTGCAAATACAAATCCTTTTTGCTACTTTTGCAAACAAATCATTCTCAAGAACCATTGGTATGAAAGCAACAGATCAGACTATTCAGCAGATTGACAGGGCCTTGCGTAAGACGGCCGAGAAGTTTCCACCTACCGACGAGGCGTCGGTGATGACCGACATCCATGTAAGAGTAACCCAGGAGTCGGGTGAGCTGATGACGTTTGACGACGACAACAACGAGCTGACCCGTTGCGTTGTTGAGCAGTGGATTGACAACAAGGACGACGATTTCTATGATGCCGTCGCTGCTTGCCTGCATAGTCGCATTGTGAAGCAGAAAGAAATGTTGGAGAACTTGTCTATCCTACGACCTTATTCCTTCGTGCTCGAAGACGACGATTGCGAAACAATTCAGGAGCTCTATGTCGTAGACAATGACGTTGCCATCATCGCTCCGCTGTCGATGGACTGCTTCGAGAGCGATCTTGACGATTTCCTTGACAACTTGCTCAAGTCGTGACTTTGCAATGAGGTCAAAGTCCATTGTTACCTTTATTTCCCGCATAGACGCATGGCGAGCCACCCATGTGAGCGAACGCATGTTCGTTCTCATGCTGGCATTTCTGGTAGGCTTGCTGTCTGCCGTGGCGGCTTTCTTGCTCCACTGGCTTATCAACCAGATAGTGGCTATCCTCACCGGCGGTTTCGATGCCACATCCTTCAACCTTCTCTACTTAGTCTATCCTGTCGTGGGCATTCTCCTCACCATGCTTTTTGTGCGCTATGTGGTGAAGGACAACATTTCCCATGGCATTACCCGTATTCTCTATGCCATCTCCCAGAACCGCTCTCGGCTGAAGGTACACAACACTTGGACCAGTGTGGTGGCCTCGGCCATTACCATTGGCTTCGGTGGCTCTGTAGGAGCCGAGGCACCTATCGTGCTCACCGGGTCGGCCATTGGCTCCAACTTGGGAAAGTTGTTCCGCATGGACAGCCATACCATGATGCTCCTTGTGGGCTGCGGTGCGGCCGGAGCCATTGCAGGCATATTCAAGGCGCCCATAGCAGGCCTCGTCTTCACGCTTGAGGTACTCATGATCGACCTTACCATGGCTTCGCTCATGCCCATCCTCATTAGTTGTGTCACGGCCACCTGCTTCACCTATATCTTCAGCGGCGATGCCTCTCTGTTCTCTTTCCATCTTGACGATGGCTGGACTGTTGAGCGCATTCCTGCCTGTGTCTTGCTTGGCGTGTTCTGCGGCATCGTCAGTCTCTATTTCGTCAGAACCATGGGCATGTGTGAGAACATGTTTGCCCGACTTCAGAAGCATTCCTATCTCAAGCTTGTAGTGGGCGGACTGATGCTTTCGCTGCTCATCTTTCTCTTTCCCTCGCTTTTTGGCGAAGGCTACGCCAGCATCAACCTGTTGCTCAATGGCAATGGGCAGGAAGACTGGAGCCAGATTCTGAACAACTCGCTCTTTGCCGGCCATGAGAACCTGCTGGTGCTCTATGTCTTTCTGGTGCTGTTGACCAAGGTCTTTGCCACCTCGGCTACCAATGGCGCCGGCGGATGCGGCGGTACCTTTGCCCCCTCACTCTTCGTGGGCTGTTTCAGTGGCTTCTTCTTCTCGCGTATGTGGAATATGTATGAAATAGGAGTCCATGTGCCTGAGAAGAATTTTGCCTTGATGGGCATGGCAGGCGTCATGTCGGGCGTGATGCATGCTCCGCTGACGGGCATTTTCCTCATTGCCGAGCTCACCGGAGGCTACAGCCTTTTCCTTCCCCTGATGATTGTATCGGTGTGTAGCTATCTCACCATTAATATCTTTGAGCCTCATAGCATCTATGGAGCCCGACTGGCAAAAGAGGGTAAGCTCATCACCCATCATACTGATCATGCCGTTTTGACACTGATGCAGCTTGACAGCGTCATCGACCGCGACTTCACAGCAGTCAGCTCTGATACTGAGCTGGCCGACATTGTCAGGAAAATCAGCCGTTCCAAGTGGAATATCGTGCCCGTGCTCGACGCAGCCGGACGCCTTCAGGGCGAGATCGATATCAAGAGCATTCGTCACATAGTCTTCCGAACCGAACTCTATCATCATTTCACGGCCCAGCAGCTCATGCAGGAGCCCTCGGCCATTCTCACTGACAGCTTGCCTATGAAAGTGGTGATGAAAACCTTCGACGACACCCGTGCCGACTATCTGCCGGTTCTCGATTCCGATGGCCATTTGAAAGGCTATCTTTCACGCGACCATGTCTTCACGCAGTATCGCAAGATGGTGGCCGACATGTCGGAAGACTAATCATTATTATTATGAAGAAAGAAGATTTAAGAATCGTTTTCATGGGCACGCCCGAGTTTGCTGTTGAGACATTGCGTGCCTTGGTAGAGAACCAATACCATGTAGTGGGCGTTGTCACCCAGCCCGACAAGCCCGTCGGACGTCATGGCTCTGTGCTCCAGCCCAGCGCCGTAAAGCAGTATGCCATGCAGCAGGGACTGCCTGTCCTCCAGCCCGAAAAGATGAAAGACCCGCAGTTTCTTGAAGCGCTGCGTTCCTGGCAGGCCAATCTTCAGGTGGTGGTGGCTTTCCGCATGTTGCCCGAAGTGGTGTGGGCCATGCCCCAGTATGGCACCTTCAATGTCCATGCCGCCCTGTTGCCCGACTATCGAGGAGCAGCACCCATCAACTGGGCCGTCATCAACGGCGAGACGAAGACGGGCGTCACCACCTTCTTCCTCGACCACAACATCGACACGGGTCGCATCATCCGCCAGAAACCCTTCGACATTCCCGACACGGCCGACGTGGAATATGTCTACGACGGGCTGATGCGTCTCGGCGCAGAAGTCTGCTTGGAAACCCTGGCCGACATCGTGGCAGCCGATGGTCATCCTGCCGCCATGCCGCAAGACGAGCAGAAAGCCATCCATGCTGCGCCCAAGCTCTTCAAGGACAACTGCCGCATAGCGTGGGGAAGCATGACCGTCAAGCAAGCCTACGACTTTGTGCGCGGCCTGTCGCCCGTGCCTGGGGCATGGACCATGTTGCGCACGGCCGATGGTGAAGAAACCATGCTGAAGATCTATCAGGCATCGAAGCCAGCTGCCGCGCCTGAGGGTGCCGTCGGTCAGCTCCGTCGCGACAAGAAGCATCTCTATATAGGCTGTACCGACGGCATGCTGCAGGTTGACAGCCTCCAGCTCTCAGGCAAGAAACGCATGGATGCGCAAGCCTTTCTCAACGGCATGGCCGACGTGGAAAAATTTTGCGCTAACTAAATAATAAATGTGTCAGCACGAACGTTAAATACATAACAGAGCACCCTCAGAGTGCCGTAAGTTAAAAAGTAATACGTTCATGCCTATGCAAATTTTTACCCGTGAAGAAATGACACCCAGTGAAAAGGTCATTCAGTTGATTAAGCAAATTGCACACACCTATCGTGTAACTGGCAATCAGGCCTATTGCCTGAACTAATCTTAAATCGAAAAAAAACGATGACGAAAGTTTCTCCCTCACTGCTCGCGGCCGATTTCCTGCATCTCGACCGCGAGATTCAGATGATTAATCGCAGCCAGGCCGATTGGCTCCACCTCGATGTGATGGACGGCATGTTCGTGCCCAACATCTCGTTCGGCTTCCCCGTGCTCGAAGCCGTTGCCAAGGTGTGCCAGAAGCCGCTCGACGTCCATTTCATGATTGAAAAGCCTGAGCGCTATATTGCCCAGACGGCCCGCTTGGGAGCCATGATGATGAATGTTCACCAAGAAGCCACCACCCATCTACATCGCACCATTCAGGAGATTCATTCGGCAGGCATGAAAGCCGGCGTAACGCTCAATCCCTCCACGCCCGTCAGCACGCTTGAAGACATTATTGCCGATGTTGACATGGTGCTCCTCATGAGCGTCAATCCGGGCTTTGGCGGCCAGAAGTTCATCGAGAACACCATTGCCAAAGTGCGTCGTCTGCGCCAGCTTATTGAGCTGAGTGGCAGCCACGCCCTCATTGAGGTCGATGGCGGCGTGCAGGGCGAGACAGCCCCGCGCCTCGTGGCGGCAGGTGTTGATGTGCTGGTTAGCGGCAGCTACGTCTTCAAGGCCGAAAACCCCGAGGAAGTCATTTGTTCACTGAAGCAGCTCTAACAGCTGGCGCATGTAGTTGCGCTCCCAGTCACGTTGATGGAAGCGCTGCCCGTCCCACTGCAGCAGGTCCAGGTCGATGGGCACCGTGCCCACACGCCGCATCTCCGGCGTGCGGCCCAGCTGCCTCTCAATAGTCTTTAGGAAATCATTCAGCTCGTCAGCGCCCAGTGATGTACTGGCGCTGACGAGCTGATTCAGGTAGGGTGCCGACGTGCCCTTGGTCTTGCCTTCCGGTTCGGTCCATATCTCGGCCGTGTAGCGCTCTTCGTGCAGTGCTGCCGCCAAGGCTTTGCGAGCCTCGGCAAGGTGCTCCTCCTGCTGGGCGTTACTGGCCAAAGATATGAGTACGGAATACATCTCTCAGCACTCTGCGTTCAACCCTTGTTGCGGTTAATTCTCTCCTTCACCTTGAACACGTAGGCGTCGATGGTGGCAATGGCAACGATGTTCATCACGTCGCGCACCGAGGCACCGAAGTCGACAAAGTGGATGGCTTTGTTCAAGCCTATCTGGATGGGACCGATGATCTCGGCATCGGCACCCAGCATCTGCAGCATTTTGTAGCTCGAACGCGCACTGGTGAGGTTGGGGAACACCAGCGTGTTCACATCCTTGCCATAGAGGCGCGAGAAGGGGTACTGCTCGTCGCGCTGCTCGCGGTCGAGGGCGAAGCCAATCTGCATCTCGCCGTCGATGGGCAGGTCGGGATAGAGGGCATGCAGCTGCTCCACGGCGTGCTTCACCTTCAGCGCTCCGTCGCTCTGCGAACTGCCGAAGTTTGAGTGGCTGATCATGCCTATCACGGGCTTCTCATTGAAGAAGCGCACGGCCGTGGCTGCCAGCTTGCCAATGTCCACCAGTGTGTCGGTATCGGGATTCTCGTTCACCAGCGTGTCGGCAATGTAGAGTGTGCCCTTTGGCGAGTTGATGATGTGCATGGCGCCGAAGTGCTTATACTCCGGGCGGATGCCAATGACCTCCTTCACCACCTTCACCGTGTTGGAGTATTTCGTGTAGAGGCCGGTGATGAAGGCGTCGGCTTCGCCCGTTTCCACCATCATCATGCCGAAGTAGTTGCGCTCAAACATCTTGTCGTTGGCCTCCTGGAAGGTGTAGCCCTCGCGCTGGCGTTTCTCCGTCAGTATGCGGGCATAGCGCTCGCGGCGTTCCTGTTCCGACGGGTGGCGCAGGTTCACAATCTCTATTCCCTCTAACGAGAGGTCGAGGCTCTTGGCCAGCTTGGCTATCACCTCGTCGTTGCCCAGCAGGATGGGCTGGCAGATGCCCTTGGCCTTGGCCTGCACGGCGGCCTTCAGCATGGTGGGGTGGATGCCCTCGGCAAACACCACGCGCTGCGGATGGGCCGATGCCGTGGCATAGAGCTTCTGGGTGAGCTTCGTTTCCTGACCCAGCAGCACGCTCAGCGAGTCCTTATACTGCTCCCAGTTCTCAATCTTCTTCCTGGCCACGCCGCTGTCGATGGCAGCCTTGGCCACGGCGGCGCTCACCTCGGAGATGAGGCGCGGGTCAACGGGCTTGGGAATGAAATAGTCGCGGCCAAAGTGCAGGTTGTTCACCTTGTACACGTCGTTCACCACGTCGGGCACGGGCTGCTTGGCCAGGTCGGCAATGGCGTGGACGGCGGCCAGCTTCATTTCCTCGTTGATGGCCGTGGCATGAACGTCCAGTGCGCCACGGAAGATGTAGGGGAAGCCGATGACATTGTTTATCTGGTTGGGATAGTCGGTGCGGCCGGTCGACATCAGCACGTCGGGCCGAGCCTCCATGGCGTCCTCATAGCTTATTTCGGGCACGGGGTTGGCCAGTGCAAAGATGACGGGGTCTTTGGCCATGGTCTTCACCATTTCCTTTGTCAGCACGTTGCCCTTCGACAGGCCCACGAACACGTCGGCGCCATTCACGGCCTCGGCCAGTGTGTGAATGTCGTTGCGGCTGGTGGCGAAGAAGCGCTTCTGCTCGTTCAGGTCGGTGCGGCTTTCGCAGATGACGCCCTTCGAGTCGAGCATGACGATGTTCTCCTTCTGTGCGCCAATGGCCATATACAGCTTTGTGCAGCTGATGGCGGCGGCGCCGGCGCCGTTGACCACAATCTTCACTTTTGCAATATCCTTGCCGGCTACCTCCAGCGCGTTCTTCAGTCCGGCGGCGCTGATGATGGCCGTGCCGTGCTGGTCGTCGTGCATCACGGGAATGTCCAGCGTACGCTTCAGGCGGTCCTCAATGTAGAAGCACTCCGGCGCCTTGATGTCTTCCAGGTTGATGCCTCCAAAGGTGGGGGCAATGCGTTCCACGGCCTCGCAGAACTTTTCGGGGTCTTTCTCGGCCACCTCGATGTCGAACACGTCGATGCCGCCGTAAATCTTGAACAGCAGGCCCTTGCCCTCCATCACCGGCTTGCCGCTCATGGCGCCAATGTCGCCCAGACCTAAGACGGCCGTTCCGTTGCTAATCACGGCCACCAGGTTGCCCTTGTCCGTGTAGCGGTAAGCATCGTCAGGGTTCTGCTGAATCTCTAGACAGGGATAGGCCACGCCAGGCGAGTAGGCCAGCGAGAGGTCGGTTTGTGTACGATAAGCCTTCGTGGGCTTCACTTCAATCTTTCCAGGGCGGCCGCTCTCGTGATAGGCCAGCGCTGCTTCTTTCGTAATTTTCACCATTTTCTTTCTTGTGTCAGTGTCTTTTCTGAATTTGGCTGCGAAGGTACTAAAAAACGACCGAAACACAAAGAAAACTGACACTTTTTTGCTAAAAAACGAAAATACGTTACAAGTTGTTTCCTTCCTCCCTCCAAATGGGCACAACAACAGGCCACACGGAAGCGTTGTCATGCCGTTTTTTTCTGCGGCGCCTTCCCAGAAAAATTTCTCACGTGAGATTTTTTCACGGGAAGCCTCCCCAGAAAATTTTCTCACGTGAGATTTTTTTACGGGAAGCCTCCCCAGAAAATTTTCTCACGTGAGATTTTTTCACGGGAAGCCTCCGCAGAAAAATAAGTCCTGTGAGTCTTTTATTTTGCAGGCGTCGCTTACCTCTTGCTACTGCTCTTCTGTCATCCTCAGAATCTTCTGATATGCCAGCCTTTCTTGCTGGGGCAAACGGCCCACAGGGACGGGGGCTCCGGCAGAGGCCAGATAGATAATGCCGCAGTAGGTGAAGCCATGTTTGGCTATGTTGTGCTGCATAATCGTGTTGTCGCGATGGGTGTCGATGCGGATGTTTCCGTCACGCCTGAAGCAGAAGTCCATGAGGCTGCTGAATATGCCATGAGCTTGCGGGTAGCTGGCAATGCGGTGGACCACATGATAGGGTAGGGTGTCGTCAAGCCACTCGCCTTCATAGATGTTGGCATAGGTGGGCTCTGGTGATGGAAGGAAAGCAAAATAACCAGTAATTGCGCCATCGTCAACAATGACGAAAGCGCCGCTTTTCTCCATGTCGGAAGTGATGATGGCCTCTGACGGGTAGCCATCTCCCCATTGGTGCATATTGCCCGACTGCCGCATAATCTGCTTGGCGGCATCCATTACTTTCATAATGTCGGCCATGTCCGTCGGCCTGGCTGCTCTGATAAGCCTTTTCATGTCCAAAACTCCTTTTCTCCTGTATCTTCCATTATTCCTTGGCACTGCGGGCATGTTTTCATATCCCATATCCTGATATGGTCGCTGCCGCATTGCAGGCACAGCCGGCCCACCTCGCTCCTGTAGGACGGAGCCACATCGGCAATGATGCCGCCCACGACGAGGTTCTGGATGGTCTTGCAGTCGGGGCACGACATGGCCGTTATTTGCTGACGGAACAGCCCGCGCCCGTCATACACCTCGGCCACGTAGCCACAGGAGTTGCAGCGATATTTGCGCTTCCAGGCCATCAGTCAAACACTTTACTCCATATCCATAATGCCGTTACCGCACCAACCACGCAAAAGACGAAATTTGTGACATAGCCTTTGCCAAGAAGTTCGATGTTCAGCAGGTGACTGATGAAGGTGCCGACGTAACTGCCAATGATGCCCATAACGAGGTTCATGCAGCAGCCTTTGCCTTCACCGCTCATGATACGGTTGGCTATGTAGCCGACAAGAATTCCTGTTAGAATCGGCCACGTTGTGAATTCTGAGATATGATCAAACATGGTTCGTTTTTTTGTTCAGGGGGCAAAATTACTCAATTTCCGTGAGATAAAGAGTGGTAGGCACCAACTTTTTGAGGGATGAGCATCAACTTTCTTGTCAGAGCTTAGAATGGTCATCTTATTTGATTGGTGGTTTAAAATGTGCAAAAGAACTCGTTAAAGTCTGCCGCTCCTGCTATATTCTGGAGAAATTGTAGTACCTTTGCACCACAAAGATTGTTAAACACAAACGAAACAGAAGAAATGAAAACTATGAAAAATTGGAGAAACATCTTCGTGATGTGCGCTGCCTTTTTCTCCCTCACCTCTTGCAGCGATAAAGTTGAAGTGCTCAAACAGGAAACTAATTTTGGAGCGGCTATCATCAACGGTAAATCGTATCGGGATTATCTGACAGTGGCCGAGGCTCTGAGCAATCAGTTCTTTTACACCCCATTAAATGGCTCCGGCAAGTTCTTGATCAGCGACGGCTCCGTAGCCTATCTTCAGTTTGTTCTGCGCGATGATTCTGCTCATTCGGTTCACGAGAGCTGGCTGGTGCTTCTCGGCATCTCTATTCCTGAAGGCGAGACCTTTCCCGTTATAGGCAAGGAATATCCTATCCAATATAGCCCCGTTACAGACCATACTTTTGCTGGCGGAGGAAATTTCTATGAGCAAAAGCGGCTTGAGCAGATGAAAGCCACAAATCCCGCTGAGCTGCCATCGGGCGTGGGAGGCTTGAAGATACCTTACAGCATCGATTTCATAACACTCAAGGGTACTTTGACTTTTTCCAATTCTGAACCTTCGAAAGACGGCAAGATGGTAAACTACAGTGGCCAATACACCTTAGAGAACCAGCCCGATGAAGAATACGGCAAAATTAGTATTAACGGAAACTTTCATTTAGCAATGGATAAGATGTGAAAGCAAAAGAAAATGATGTGTTTTTAGAAGCGTCGAAGCCTGTTGCAGCGCCCGCAGCAGGCCGCTTCTGAAAATAAAAGAAATCCAAACTGCTGAAAGCCAGCGGTTTGGATTTTCTTTTGGTCGGGATTACTGGACTCGAACCAGCGACCTCGCGCCCCCCAGACGTGTGCGCTACCAACTGCGCTAAATCCCGATCCTGTTGCAATGTCAGGCGTTGTTCCTGATTTGCGGGTGCAAAGGTACGACGTTTTTTTGAACTAACCAAATTTTTTTCCGCTTTTTTTTTGTATCTTCGTTAAAAAACATTATCTTTGCACTCTGAAATGACACAATACAGCCTGACTAAACCAAGAAATTTGCGGACAACGGTGAAATTGCCCGCATCGAAAAGTATTTCAAATCGCGCATTAATCATCTATGCGCTGAGTGATTGTTGCATATTGCCAGAGAACTTGAGCGACTGCGACGACACGGAAGTGATTATTCGCGCCCTGCGCGACAAGCCCCAGACCATCGACATAGGGGCTGCGGGGACGGCCATGCGCTTTATGACGGCCTACCTGGCAGCTACTAATAGCGGCGAACATGTGCTTACTGGCACCGACCGCATGAAGCAGCGTCCCATAGGTATTTTGGTGGACGCACTGCGGCGTTTGGGTGCCGACATCCGATACGAGGGTAGGGAGGGCTTCCCGCCATTGCGCATTTGTGGCAGTAAGCTGGAGGGCGGCGCGCTGGAGATTGAGGGTAACGTCAGCTCTCAATACATCTCTGCGCTGCTGATGATAGGTCCCGTGCTGAGCAAGGGACTGACGCTCAGACTCCAGGGCGACATCATCTCGCGCCCATATATAGACCTTACCCTTTGGACCATGCGCGAGTTTGGTGCCGATGTGGACTGGACGTCCATTGACACCATTGAGGTGAAGCCTCAGGCCTACAGGCCCCGACCTTATTATATAGAGAACGACTGGAGTGCAGCCAGCTATTGGTATGAGATGGTGGCACTGTCAGAAGACCCTGAGGCCGAGGTGCGTTTAGAAGGGCTGATGGACGGCTCGAAGCAGGGCGACTCCAGCGTGCGCTATATTTTCAGCCTGCTGGGAGTGAAGACGGTGTTCGACTCGAAGAAGCCTGGCGTGCCTACGGTGGTGACGCTAAAGAAGAGCGGGCGCTGTGTGCCGCGCTTGGAATATGATTTCGTGAATTCGCCCGACCTGGCGCAGACGTTCGTAGCCGCCTGTTGCGCCCTGGGAGTGCCCTTCCGCTTCACTGGGCTGCAGACGCTGAAAATAAAGGAGACCGACCGCATCCAGGCACTGAAGACGGAGATGGCTAAGCTGGGCTATGTCATTTCCGACGTCAATGGCTGTGAATTGTTTTGGAACGGTGACAAGACACCAACGGCAGGACCGGTGCCCTGTATCGATACCTATGCCGACCACCGCATGGCCTTGGCATTTGCCCCTCTGGCCCTGCGCATGCCCATAGTGATTAACAATCCGAAGGTGGTCACAAAGTCCTATCCGCAGTTCTGGGATCACCTTCGGCAGGCTGGTTTTCTCGTTGAAGGCTGATTTTTGAAAAAGGAAGAAAGACATGGAGTTTGTCCTGATATGTATAGGTGCACTGGTAGCCCTGGGTGTGGTGGCTGCCATGGCCTCGATGTTTACCAAGGGCGGCACCGACGAGCCCATCGTTGAGGCCCACGATTGCTCATCGTGTAGCAGCGTGGTCTCGGGTGAGTGTAAGATTGGGTGCCTGTTGGAAGAGAAAAAACGCCGCGAAAGCAATAAATCGGCACTTTCGTAGTTTATAATAATGTATGCGAAGACAAGTCGTAGGTTTTCTGCTGTTGGTCGTTCTATTGCTGACGGCCTCATGCTCTGTGCAAAAGAACACTGCGCAGAGCCGCTTTTGGCAGTCGTTTACGGCTAAATACAATACTTATTATAATGGTAAGCTGGCCTTCATCGACGGATCGTTGGAGAAGGAACGGGGCAACAAGGACGACTATACCGGCCAGTTGCCGCTGTTTCCCGTGGCCAACAAGCAGAGCCGCACGTTGGGAAGCAGCAACTTCGACCGCACTGTGGAGAAGATGGAGAAAACCATTAAGCAGCATAGCATCAAGGCCAGGCCAGAATGGAAGAAAAACCGCAGGAAGACGCAAAAGGATATTGAGTGGCTGTCGCGTCGCGAGTATAATCCCTTTCTTTGGAAGGCATGGCTGATGTTGGGGCAGGCGCAATTTCAAAAAGGCGCCTTCGACGAGGCTGCCGCCACCTTTAGTTACATGAGCCGCTTGTACCAGACTCAGCCTGCCATCAACGGCGTGGCTCGCGCCTGGCTGGCACGCTGTTACAGTCAGCTGGACTGGATGTATGACGCCGAGGACGTGATCCGAAATCAGAATCGAGACTCCATCCACTATTCTGCCCAGCCGGCCTGGAACCAGACCATGGCTGACTACTACCTGCGCACGGGTGAGCTGGAGCAGGCGGTGCCTTATTTGCGGAAGGTGATACGCAGGGAACACCGCAAGACGCAGAAGGCTCGCGAGTGGTTTATCATGGGACAGGTGCTCACCAGCCTTGGACGTACGCAGGAGGCTTATAAGGCCTATGGTCGTGTGGCCGCCCAGAATCCTCCTTACGAGCTGGAGTTTAATGCCCGCATTGCCCAGACTGAGGTGATGGCGGCTGGCAATTATAAGAAAATGATCAGCCGACTGAAGCGCATGGCGGCCTCTGACAATAATAAGGATTATCTTGATCAGGTTTATTACGCAATAGGCAACATCTATCTCACTCAAAACGACACGACACGTGCCATAGCTGCTTACGAAACGGGCAATGAGAAAGCTACACGCAGCGGCACGGAGAAAGGTGTCCTGTTGCTGAAACTGGGCAATCTCTATTGGCAGATGGAGCGCTATAGCGACGCGCAGCGCTGTTATGGTGAGGCCATCGGACTGTTGGACAAAGAGCGGCCTGGCTATGATGAGCTGTCGGCTCGGTCTAAAGTGCTCGATGAGTTGGTGCCCCATACGGATGCCATCCATCTGCAAGACTCGCTGCAGGAACTGGCCCTGATGCCTGAGAAAGAACGCTTGAAAGCCATTGACCGCGTGATAGAGGAACTGAAGAAAAAGGAGAAAGAAGAAGCCGACAAAGCCCGTGAAGCCGAGGTGGAGCAGGCCCTGAATAAGCAAGGCGCGCAAGGCAATCGCAACCAGCGGAACAACCAGCAGCAACGCCCTGCAGCCAACCAGCAGAGCAACGGGCAATGGTATTTCTACAATCAGATGGCCGTGAACCAAGGAAAACAAACCTTCCAGCGGCAATGGGGCAAGCGTGAGAATGCCGACAACTGGCAACGCGCCAACATCACGGTGGTGGGAAGCACTTCCGACTTGGCTGAAAATGCGGAATTACCATCAGATTCGCTTACAACCGACAATCCTGATGGCAGCGGGGCAGACAATAGTGAAGCTGCTGCTGCCGACAGCCTTGCGGCCGATCCTCACCATCGCGAATACTACCTGGCACAGATTCCTTTCACGGAGGAACAAGTGCAAGAGAGCAACACCATTATCAAGGATGCCCTTTTCCAATCGGGCGTTATCTTCAAGGACAAACTGGACAATCTGCCCCTGGCCGAGAAGCAATTGGGACGTCTGTCAACTCAATATGCCGATTTCGGACAGATGGATCAGGTGTGGTATCATCTGTTTCTGCTCTATTCCCGTCAAGGCCGTCTTGCCGAGGCTGACAGTTGCTTGGCCCAGATGAAGGCCAACTATCCCGAAAGCGACTGGACGGTGCTGCTCAGCGATCCTTTCTTCGTGGAGAACGCACGTTTTGGCGTCCACATAGAAGATTCGCTCTATGCAGCCACCTATGATGCCTTCCGTTCCGATCGTCATGATGTCATCGAGGCCAATGCTCGTCTCTCGGCCGAACGGTTCCCTCTGGGTGAGAATCGTCCGAAGTTCCTCTTCATCCATGGCCTCAGCCTGTTGAACCAAGGCAACGCCAAGGGTTGCGTGGACGAGCTGAAACAAGTGGTGGAGAAGTACCCGCAGAGCGAAGTGACTGAGATGGCTGGCATGATCGTCAAGGGAGTGCAGGAAGGCCGCCAACTTTATGGCGGAAAGTTTGACCTTGATGACATCTGGAGCCGTCGCGACCTGACTATCGAGCAGGATTCTGCCTCTGTGGACACATTGTCGGCCGACCGCGATGTGCCTTTCATCTTCCTGCTGGCTTATCAGCCCGACACGTTGGCTTCAGCCTTGGACGTCTCGGCCGTGCAGGCTGAGAATCAGTTGCTCTATGAAATGGCGCGGTTCAACTTTTCAAATTTCCTGGTACGAAACTTCGATTTGGAGATAGAGCAGGAAGCTGGCTACCATCGTATGCTCATTCGTGGCTTCCTCAATTTCGACGAGGCCTTGCAGTATGCGCGTCAGCTCAGCGCTGCTCCTGAGCTGGCAACCATGTTGCAGCAGTGCCGAACGTTGGTTATCAGCGACCATAACCTTGCTCTCATAGGCTCACGCTACAGCTACAAAGATTATGACGCCTTCTACGAGCAATTCTTCCTCCCACTGAAAATCAGTAATGAGGAATTGCTACAGATGCCTGACTACGAATTGCCTACCGAGGAAGAAACTCCCGACGAGGACGCTCCCGAGGGTGAAGAACAGCCGCAATTCAACGACTTCGACTTCGACGAAGATTTCTTCTAAGCGTTGCTATCGTTTCCCCTCTGCCGTGACAAGCGTAACTGATGGCCGTAGACGAGACAGGTCATGCCGAAGTAGACGGAAGCCTGAATCCACATGAAACGTAACTCGGGGAGAACGTCAGACAGTGAGGCTCCCATAGAGTTCAAGCGGATGTAAGCCCGGATGCCAAACGTGCTGGGGAAAAGCCATGAGATGCCTTGCCATACGCCAGGTATATTTGACTGCGGCCATGAAACGCCACTAAGGAAGAGCAGCGGAACCGACACAAACACCATGAGCAGCATGACGTTCTCACGATAGCGCACCAAACAGCTGACGGTCATGCCGAAGAAGACACAGGCCAGCAAATAAGGAATCATCATGAGCAAGAGGTCAAGCCCCCGCGCCAGCATGGGGAAGGAGAAGAAACGGGGAACGGCCATGGTGAGATATGCCCCCATGACGGCGTAGACCATCAGATAGCAAAGCGCTTTGCCGCTGACTATTCGGTAGACGCCGCTGTAGCGGCGGTCGTCGGATGGCACAAGCTGTCCGTTGCGGTTGCGCTCACGGGCTGTGCCAGCCGAGAGGCCGATGCCCAGCACGAGCGTCTGCTGAAGAATAAGCATCAGCACGGCTGGCAACACCCCACTGCCATAGCCGCCTGAAGGGTTGAACATGGGTACGTCGGTCACGGCCAGTGGTTGCACGCCGATGGCATCTTCATGAGCGGTATAGTGCCCAGCCAGGCTGGTTTGTATTTCTTTGCCCATCTCCATGGATACGGTCACAGCCGTTTGGTAGATGGCCTTGTAGGTGAGCATGAGAGCCATGTCGCTATAGACGCTGATGGTTGCCTGCTCCATCCGACCCAGCTTTTGGGTAAAGTCAGCAGGAATAAAGTACACGCCCTTCACCAATTGTCGGCTGACGAGCGACTTTGCCTCGTCCAGGTCGGCAGCGTAATAAGCCACGTCCACATCGGGCGAGGCATCGCATTCCCTGATGAACTGGCGCGACAATTGGGAGTGGCTTTGGTCAACCACGCAGACGGGTACATCGCGCACTACCTCGTTGTTGTAGATCCACGAGTAGAGCAGCGGATAGATGAGCGGCACGATGATGAAGAATATCAGCACGCCCTCGTCCTTTACCACCGTCTTCATTTCGTCGCGCCAGATGGAGGCAGCGTCGACCAAGGCTTCTTTGAATCTATGGAATGTAGACATAGGTGAGCATTGCATTTTTTACCTTGCGGACAACGAACCAGGGCAGCAGCGTGAAGGCCACGAGTGCCACTAAGTGGAACCACGCATCAATGAGCGGGAAGCCGTTGAACACCGTAATCTGATACAACATGTAGTAGTGGCGAAGCGGGAACAACCAAGACACCGACTGTATGGGAGCGTCCATAGCCATGATGGGGAAGGCCGAACCGGCCAGCGAGAAGCTGAGTACGGCCCACAGCGAGCAGATGCTCATGGACATGCGCAGGGAAGGCATGAGCCCGAAGGCGAAGATTCCGAATCCGATGGAGGCGAAGACCTGCAACAGGCAGAGCAGTACGATCATGGCAATGCTGCCTTGTCGTGGGAATTGCAGCACATGATAGATGTAGAACTCATAGAAGAAGATGATGAGCAGGAACACCAGCGTTTGGATGAGATATTTGCCCAGAATGGCCACAAAGATGTTGCCGTCGGCCTTGGCCAGCCACTCGCGCCCCGATCCGAACTTCAGCTCCATGCCTAACGAATAGGCGGAAAGGAGAAACATGAAAAGCATCATGATTCCCGGAATGAACACGGTGGAGAGATAATAATTGTAGTTACTCCAGGGATTGGCTATCTGATGCGAATCGATGCTGATGGGCTGCAGGAAAGTCTGTATCTGCTGATCAGTGAATCCTTTGGCGCTCATGGTGGCTTGGCCAACGGCCGCTGAGCCCAAAGTAGATATGGTTTTCAGGTCGCGCATCAGCAACGAACCTGCTGCGAGTGAGGTTTGACTGTAGTAATAGGAAATCATGGGCTGACGACCAGCCAGCAGTTTGGCCGACATGTCTTTCGGGATGTACAGAAAGGCATAGATGTCGTTTGACTGGATGGCATGTCGGGCTTCGGCCACGGTGGGGTAGTGGGCCACCACGCGGCTGTTCTCAAAAGCATCGAGGCGTCGGACAAGCGCACGCGACGTGGAGCTGCAGTCCTCGTCAACCACGCCGATGGGCATGTCCTTGGGCACGCCCGCGTCGAGCAGTGTGGTGAAGAAGATGAGTATTGCCAGCGGAAACACCACCATGCAGAACCCGTAGATGCGGTTTTTATAGAGAATCCACATCTCGCGCTTCGCAATGTCCCATATTTGAAGCAGGTATTTCATGGACTACTGCTTTAATATGAGTGACATGCCTGGGCGCAGGCCGTCGAAGGCCTCCACGGGCCGGGCTTTCACCTCGAAGGTCTTCAGGTCATACTGGCCATTGGCCTTGGTAGCCTTCCATACGGCGTATGAGCCTTGGTCCTTCATGTGGTAGACCTTCATCTTGATGTCCTTGTCGAAGGCGGGCACATAGACAGAAAGCTCCGTGCCGATGGCGATGTCCTTCAGCTGGTCTTCGCGTATGCTAAACGTTCCCCACATGTCGTCCATGATGGAGATGGTCATGATGGGCGAGCCAGTGCCCACGAGTTCGCCCACCTTGGGATAGATGTCGCTGACCTCGCCGGCCATTTGGGCCACCTGCACCGTCTCACCGATATAGCTGTTCACCTCCTGCACGGCTCCACGTGCACGTGCCACCTGAGCAGCGGCAGCCAGCTTGTCTTCTTCGCGGGCTCCGTTCAGGGCCATGTCGTATTGGCTCTGTGCAGCCTTGCATTGTGCTTCCATGGCCTTGTACTGGGCGTAGGCTTCGTCGCGCTTCTGGGCCGACATGACGCCTTCGTCGAACAGGCGCTGAACGCGCTGATAGGATTTTTCGGCTATCTCCAGTCCGGCCTTGGCCTGCTGCAACAGCTGGAAGGCACCCTGCACCTGCTCCTTGCGTGCGCCGTTACGTGCTTTCTGCTCAAGGGCCGCTGCTGCTTCCTCAGCACTTTGGGCTTGCGTCATCTTGGCGCGCACTTCAGGAGCGTCGAGAATGGCCAGCGTGTCGCCGGCTTTCACATAGTCGCCTTCTTTCACGCGCAGTTCCAGTATACGTCCCGGAACCTTGCTCGATACGCGATATTCCTCTACTTCCACCTGACCCTGCATCACGTCGGGATCGCGGTCTAAGGCAATGAAACCAATCAGGGCCACGATGACGACTACGGTGGCGAAGCCTAATATGGCCAGCAGAATGTTGTTATGTTGTTTTTTAGCTTGAGTTGACATGGTTGTTGCGTTTATTTAATGATGATTGTTATTCTAATACTCCGAGCGACTTCTGCAGCTCTACATGGCTGAGGCGGACGTCAATTTCGGCGTCAATCTTCTGCGACTGGGCTTGCAGCCAGGCTGTTTGTGCCTCCATGACGGTGGTGGGCGTAATGACTCCTTCCTGGAATCCCAGGTTGGCCGTGCGCAAGTTCTCCTCCGCACGTTCAATGTTGGTCTTGGCCATGGTGAGCTTCTTGTTGGCTTCGTCCACGCGGAAGGAGTTTTGGCTCACTTGCAGCTCAATCATTTCGCGGGCCTCCTCCAGTTCCAGGTTGGCTATGGCCGTGGCACCTTTCGAGGCGCGCACCTTGTATTTCACGTCGCCCCAGTTCCAAATGGGCACGCGAAGCATCACGCCCACATGCCAAAAGCCGCTGAATTTCTTTTCGAAGCCGTTCAGCACGTTGGGGTTGCTGATGGCGTAGCCACCCGTCAGGGCCACCTGCGGCAGGTTCCCTGCCTTCATCAGGTTGGTTGACTGATGGCTCAGGTCGATGGCATTCTGCAGGAGCTTCAGTTCTGGGCGATTGGCCAGTGCCGTGGGCATTTCGGAAGCTGCCGAATGACTGTTCATGCTAAGAACATCTGAAAGATCGGCCATGTTCTCATCGGCCAGGGTGATTTGCTCGTTCACCGGCAGTCCGCATAGCTGGCAGAGCAGCATCTTCGACAGCACCAGTCCGTCGTTGACCTGGGTGAGGGCCATTTCTGCCTCGTTCACCTTTACGCTGACGCTCAGCCCGTCGCTGCGTGTTGCCACGCCTTCGGCTATCATCATGTTGACGTCGTTGTCGAGCTTCTTCACCAGGTCGCGATAGCCCTCGGCCAGCTTTTTCTTGTGGTTCAGCGATACCACCTGCCAATAGGCCTTGTCTATATTATACAATGTAGCCTGGCGCTGAGCTTCAGCCCTGTTGTAGGCCATGTCTTCCGATATGTCGGCCATTTTGTTGGCTGCCACAATGCTGCCGCCCATGAACAGCGGTTGGGTTAGCAGGATGCTGCCGGCCCAGATGTTGCGCGAGTCGGTGCGGAAGGCGTCCACCACCTCCTGGCCAAACTGGTTCAGCACGCCAGCCATGGTGTTGACGGTTTGTGACATTTGCTGCTCCAGGGCCTGTCCCAGCGGATTGCCCTGCATGGCTGCCGAGATGCCGCTTGACTGGCCGATGGCTCCTATTCCCGTGGCCATGGTGGTGCCCAGATGGCTCAGCTTCTGCTTTTGCGAGTCGTTGAGTATCGACACTTCGCGGCTGGTGTGCTCATACGTACCGATGGCACTCACATGGGGCAGGTACTTCGTTCGTGCTGCCTGCCTTATGTTTTTTGCCACGTCCTGTTTCACTTCGGCAATGCGCATCTGCTTGTTGTTGCGCAGCCCCAAGGCGCGGCAGCTGTCAAGCGTCAGCAGCCGCTGACCTGATGCAGTGATGGGAAAGAAAGAAAGCAGATAAAAAGGCAACAGCCAACTTATCATGCTTTTTCCTGCCGGCATTTTCATCTTGCTCATGATGATTGTTGTTTAAAGTCTGATTCGTTCAAACTACCTGTCTGACTTGCATTTAACTTGTGCTGCGTTGAGCAGAAGTTGAAAGCAAGTCAGACAGTGCTGTTCTGGTCTATCTACATTCGATGCTTATTTATTCTTTATAGTCTCTATTTCTCTTTTCAGCTCGTTCAGTTCCTTGTACATTTCAGGCAGGCGCTTCATCACGGCTGAGGCCTTGAAGAAGAGCTTGGGATCCATGGCGGGCGAACCTATGAGCTGCTCGCCCTGCCCCTTGGTGTTGCTAATGACGCCGCACTGGGCGCCTACGAAGGTCTTGTCGGCCACGTGGATGTGTCCGGCAAAGCCAGCCTGGCCGCCCACCATGCACCACGCGCCTATTTTGGTGCTGCCGGCCAGACCCACCTGGGCCGACATGACGGTGTTTTCGCCCACTTCGCAGTTGTGGGCCACCTGGATGAGGTTGTCCAGCTTCACGCCCTTGTGCAATATGGTCTGCCCCATGGTGGAGCGGTCGACGCAGGTGTTGGCGCCTATTTCCACGTCGTCTTCAATGATGACGATGCCAATCTGTGGAATCTTGTCGTAGCCCTCCTGGTTGGGAGCGAAGCCGAAACCGTCGGCGCCAATAACCGAACCGGCGTGGATGGTGACGCGGTTGCCCAGCTGGCAACCTTGGTAGATGGTGACGTTGGGGTAGAGCTGGCACTGCTGGCCGAGCTTGACGCCGTCGCCGATGACCACGTGGGGATAGATTTGCGAGCCGTCGCCCACCACTGCTCCATCGCCCACCACGGCAAAAGCTCCGATGTAGACGTTCTGGCCAATGATGGCGTTGGGCGAGATAGAGGCCAGCGGGTCGATGCCGGTCTTGCGGGGTTTCATCTGCTCGTAGAGCTGAAGCAGGCGGGCCACGGCCTCATAGGCATTCTTCACGCGAATGAGCGTAGCACTGACGGGGTGCTCCAGCTGCAAGTCGTCGTTCACAAGGACGATGCTTGATTTCGTTTCGTAGATGAAATGAGTGTATTTGGGATTCGACAGGAAGGAGATGGCTCCTTCTTGCCCTTCTTCAATTTTGGCGAACGTGTGGACGGCAGCATTTTCGTTGCCTTCCACACGCCCACCAATCATTTCTGCAATTTGTTTGGCTGTAAAAATCATAGCATTTTCTTTTAGAATAGTGCAAAGTTACACATTTTTTCCCGATAACGCCAAACTTACAGCCTATTATTACTCATTTTTAAGATATGCAGGGCGTTCGTGACCGTTTCCTTTAGTAATCGTTAAACAATCGGGCTCCCCAGAAAAAAATCTCACGTGAGAAATTTTTCTGGGAAGCCTTCCCGTAAAAAAATCTCACGTGAGAAATTTTTCTGGGAGGCCTTCCCGTGAAAAAATCTCACGTGAGAAAATTTTCTGGGGAGCCTCCGCGTAAAAATCGCTCGGCCCCCCAGTGGATTTTGGTCAATGTCTTTTATGAAAAAGTGCGTGCCTAACGGACTATTTGACAAACTGCTTCAGCTGGGTGGTAGCCCGCTGAATCATGTCCATGGTGCCGCTGCCATCGCTGACGTAGCGGATGACCATTCCTGCATAGCCGATGGCACGGTCGAGTTCACGGTCGCCCTCGGGCAGCTGGCGTGCTTTCTCCAGCAGGCCCATCAGCTCGTCCATGTCTTCCAGCTCGGGCAGGTTGCCTGGGCGCATGGAGTTGATGATGCCGTTCAGGGCCGAAGCGGCTTTGTCAATCTCTTCCTGGCTGTACTTGTCGTCGGGCGCATCGAGCATCTGCTGGCTGCTGGCCATCTGGCTGGTCATGCGGGCAAAGGCGTGGGGAGCCCAGGGGGCATATTCTGGAACTTTCACGGTCAGGGCGTTCCATGCCTGCTGCTCGTCATTGCGGCTCTTGGCCACAAGCAGTAGCTCGCGCAGGGCGCTCTTGTCTATTCCCTCCGTGCCGTCAGCCACATAGGTGGCATTCGGATCGCCCTGGATGTTCATGCGGAAATAGTGGGTCACGTGGCGGTCGGCCTGATAGTCGGGAATGAAGGTGCGGCCGTTGAAAGACATCGTGTAGAGGTTGGCATCGGCACCCTTGCCTTCCTTGGCTCCGTTCAAGGTGATCTGGCTCAGGTCGGAAGCCACGTCGATGCTGGCTTCGTCCCAGTTCTTAATGCCGGTAGTGGCCATGACCAGCGGGCCGTACATAAAGGCGCCGGCCCACATGGGGGTGTACTCCGTCTTGCCGCCTTTCTCGTAGGCAGGCGCATGCTCCATCTTGTCAGGACCGAAGTCTAAGTGCTTGGTGAAGGGCATGGTCACCTCAACGACATCCTTGGCGCTCCACTTGCGGGCGGGAATCTCAACATAGCTGCTGGGCTGATAGCTCTTGGCTATGCTCTTGCCGTTCAACTTCACGTCGAAGCCCTCGGTGGCCCAGTAGGGAACGCGAAGCTTCATGGCAAATTTTCCTGACTTGCGCTTGGAATCCTGGGGCACGACGCTGATGGTGCTGCGCTCGGCCGGCCACGGGCAGGTCTGTTTGATGGTCACGCCCTGACGGTCCCACTGAGCCGTGGTGGGCATGTAGAGTGCCACCCAGATGGTGTTGTCGCTGACGAAGTAGGCTGCTTCCTGATATTTCACGTGGTTTTCCACGCCGGTACCACCGCAGCAGGTGGCCTGCGGCGTCTCGTTGCCCCAGGGCTTGGAGGCGTCGAGTCCCACGGCATACTGATAAAGAACCATGTACTTGTGGGGATTCACCGAACCGACGATCTGGTTGTAGAGCAACCGCTCGTAGTAGTCCATGTAGCCGGCATCGTCGGGATTGAAGCAGTTCAGGTCCTTGGTGAGCTTGGCCAGGTTGTAGGCGCAGCAGGTCTCGTTGATGGTGGGCTCGGGGTGCAGTTCTCGTCCTCCCCAGCTGGTGACATTGTTGCACATGCTGGTGATTTGTGAATAGGGCTGACGGAACATCTCGCCGTTGCCTACGCCGCCCATGGCATAGCGATAGCGGCCCTGGATCATGGTCCAGAAGTTCTGGGCCAGGTTGTAGTAGTAGGGGTTGGCATTGCCTCGATAGCTGCGCAGGGCGCCGGTCACCATGGGAATGTGCTGGTTGGCATGGCGGGTGCGGATGGCATCGATGTTCTTGGCCAGTGGATCGAAGAAGGCAGGGCTGTCAAAATAGCTGGCAGCTTCCAGCAGGTGGGCCTTCTCCTCGGAGTTACTGACCATTTCTGAAAGACGTGATAAGGATTCGGCCATGCCGCCCACCTCACCGGCAATATACATGTTCCACATTTCATAGCGGTTGCCGGGGCGCTGACGACGCTCTTCCTGGTTGCCGTCGCTCTTGACAAAGGTGCGGTAGTGAAGCCTGTTCCACACCCAGAGTCCCATGTCCTTGGCAATGAGCAAGGCCTTGGCGGCTACATCCTTGTCGTCGATATAGGTGGCAATGTCGATGAGTCCGGCCAGTTGCTTGTGGACAGAGTAGTAGGGGGCCCAGACCCAGCTTTCGTTGTTGTAGGCCCGATACATCTCAATGAGGGCGCAGTGCTGGGCGGGAATGGCGTTAAGGTACCCATAGCCATATTTCTGGTATTCCTTCTTGTAGCGGTCGAAGTCGGCCCAGGTGCCCTTCATGGCCTTCAGCTCATCTTCGGGAGCAAAGTCGCGGGCTTCCCAGTAGCGGCCCAGGGCATCGTTCCATACAAAGGTGCGCTCTTGGCATTTGCGCAGCTCGTCGACCATGAGCTTGATGTTGCGGCGCAGGATGTCTTTCTTCGCCTTGTCCTGGCAGCTGGCAAAAGCCATGGCTATGGCCGACATGTAGTGGCCCGAGCCGTGACCCTTCAGCTTGGTGGTGGGCGAGTCCCAGCCATCGGCCACGGGATAGCCGTCAGTGGGCAGGTCGTAGGTGTCGCGGTAGTTATAAAGCTGCTGCTTCACGTCAAGGCTGATGAGCTGGTCGATGTCGAGGTCGCGGTTCCACGTCAGGCGGTTGTCACCATCCACCGAAACCTTGTCAAGGGGAAGGGTCTCGGCCAGGGCTTTGCTGGCGGGCACGTCCCAGGGCTGGCTGACCACGGTGACCTGAGCCGTCAGGGGATAGCCATTGGGAGTGGTGTTGTCGCCAATGATGTAGCCTTTCACTTTGTACTCGGTTCCCACGGGATTGATGTCGGGATTGGCCTCGGCTTGTTCGCGCACCAGTGAACTGTTTTGCCAGCGCACTTGTCTGTATTCGCCTTCACCGTTCGTGTATTTCACCCATACATGATAGGGCAGGCGAGGGGCGTTGCCTACGGGAACTTTCACGTTGACTGGCTCAACGGATGCAATGGTACGATAGGCCTGAACGGCCTTCAGCTCTGAATGAGAGGTCGTCATGGCTGCGACTTGCGTGGTTACTGACAAGCTTAGGCATAACGACAATGCGAGCAAAAGGTGGTTTTTGTTATTCATGTTATTAATGAGTTGTTAGTTATTGTAGCAGGATGGTCTGTTCTATTCCTTTTCTTTCAGCAAAGACTCGATTTTCTCTTTCAGGGTGACGTTGCTCACGTCGCGGGCAACGATCTTTCCTGTCTTGTCTGTAAGAATGTTCGAGGGGAGGGTGCCTATGCCCAATTGGGCAAGGACGGGCGACTGCCACATGAGGCTGTCGCAAATGTTGGGCCAGGTGATGCTGTCGTGCTCAAGGAAGTTCTTACCTTCGGCAGGACTGGCGTCAAGGCTAATGGTGACGACGGATATTTTGCGTGGATGATCTTTCTGCAAAGTGGCCAGCTGGCGAAGAATGTTCTGCGAGTCGAAACTCCACGATGCCCATACGGCAATGACATTGGCTTCGGCATTGAGATTCTTCTGCGTGATGGTATCTCCTTTAGTGTCGACGGCCTTAAAGGCTGGCAGTTGGCCGTCGGCGTGATGATTCTTCAGACTTTCCAACAGCGTGTAGAGACGCGCCAGCTGCGGGTTTTGTGGCTGGGCTTGGTGTAGTGCCTCACACAATTTGTGGGCCAGGGCATAGTCGGGATTGGCATTCTGGAGAAAATATCGCCTGAGCAGATAGTTGCTCACCGGCGAGGTCAAATGACCGTTGATGAATTGTTGGGCCGCTTTCTGAACTTCTGGCGGCATCATTTCGTTGGTTTTCGTGCGGAAGGCGGTCATGGCATCGTTGTCCTCAGTGCCGGTCACCTGCGTGTCTCGCAAATGTGAGACGTCGCCTTTCATTGTAACCTCGGCGCCAGGTTGCGCAAACACGGGCAACTCTGAATAGTTGGGGAAAAGGAGTACCAGAGTGATGGTGTCGTGAATCACACGGTCGTATGAAAATTGACCGCCATTGACGGCTATTGTGTCTTTCGTCCCTTGGTCGGGATTGTAGAGGTAGAACTCTCCTTGATTTAAGTTCTTGAACTCTCCTTCCAGATGAAAACGGCTGGAAGATTGGCTACAAGCATTAAAAAGAAATGAGGAAAAAAGACAGAAGGCTATGAGAGATAAATATTTCAATGTGTGTGTATGCATAGTTTCTGCCTTTTTTCCTCAAAATATAGAATAGTAATTACTTGCTAACGTTTACCAGTTCCAAATCCTTGGCTGCATAGGCTGCCAGTGAAGGATCCTTGGCCACGGCGGCAGCCAGAGCCTGGGCAGCGGCCGTGTTGTTGCCTGTGCGGGCGTTGACGATAGCCTTCAGGTAGTCGGTGGTGGCGTCGGCGTTCTTCACGTTGGCCAGCGTCTGAGCTGCTGCCTGATAGTTCTTGTTGAGCAGCTGAGCCAGAGCGGCCGAGTTGGTCTGAAGCTTACCGAAGTCTTGCTCGGCCTGGGCATACTTGCCCTGTGCCAGGTGCAGGTTACCAAGCACCTCGTTCAGTCCGTTGGCACCGGCAGCCTTTGCGATGAGGGTTTCAGCACCCTTCACATCGCCGCTCTGAAGGGCCAGCAGACCCAGGTTGGCGTTGGTCTCGGGCAGCACTTTGCCGATGCGGCTGGCCTTCTGCAGCCAGTTAGCGGCTTCGCTGTAGTTGCCCTTGGCATACTCAACGAGTGCGATGTTGTTGAATGCACGAGCATCGTTGGGATAGATTTCTGCTGCTTTCTTGTAAGCGTTCTCTACCTTGTTGAGGTCGTTTCCATAGAGCGTGCCGGCATAGAGCAGCTCTTCGACGCTAAGCTGACGGGCGTCGCTGGTCAGCTGGTCCTTGATTTGTTGGTCATCGCGTCCAACAACATCGTAGTTGATGGTCATGCGAGCGCGGCGCAGCTGGGGCAGAATGCCGTCGGCCAGCTCACGGAAGGCGCTGCTGATGTTCTTGATCTGCTGTTCGCGCTCCTCGGGATCCTGATACATGGAGAGTACGCGCAGGATGACGTCCTTGTCCTGAATGTTTGAGACGCCAACCAGTTCCTGGAAACCTTCCCAGTCCTCGGCGGTGTACTTGGTGTCAACGGGGGCGTCGGCCTTGGCCTTCTTCATCTGCTGCTTTACGTAGTTGGCAGCCACGTCTTCGCGCTTGCCAGCCAGACGCTCGTTGATGTTGTAGCCACCATCGGGCGAAGCGTAGGCCGAAACCTCAATGTTGTTCATGCGCAGTGTCTCCTGGTTGGCGGCAATGTCGTTGAGCAGTCGAACAAACTCCTGTACAGAGTTGTTCTGAAGCTCCGAGCGGCGCAGGTTGGCCTGGTTGATGAGGAACTTCACATTGGCGTCCTGCTTCTGGCTGATGATGCGCTGGAAGCCGTCCTGAGCCAGGGCGGGCTGAGCGGTTGCCAGTGTACGCTTGTAAAGCTCAGAGGTGGAAACCACGCCATTGGCCACCTTCACGTCGGGCACCTTAACCGTCTTCTTGCCAATCTTGGCGTCGAAGGTCAGGTAGAGCTCGCTCTGCTCCATGGCAGGCTGATAGTCGAAGGTGCTCTTCATGGCATAGCGACCGCCCACCTGATAGGATATGGTCTGGTCGTTACCTTGAACCTTCTCGCCCTGGAACGTGGCGCTCTGGCCTTTGACTGTCTGTCCATCGAAGCGGAGTTCGGGAGTGACGGTAACAACGGCCTTCTTCTTCATGTACTTTTCAGGGAAAGAACCGTTAATAGTTGCAGCTACCTGTCCAGCCTGTGATTCCAGAGGATTGGGTGTAACAGTGAAATTGTCAGCCGAGAGAGCACCAAGCTTTCCCGAGCATGATGTCAGCACCATGGCGGTTGCCGACAAAACAAGAATCGTTGATTTCTTCATTTTTTTATTTGTTTATACTTTACAGTGATATAGGTTATTCAATATGAGTGTTCATGTAACGCTATTGCAAAGGTACATATAATTATGGTGATATGACGTCCAAGCGGCGTTTTTTTTTATTTTATTAATAATCCAGGGCTTTTCTTGGCAAAAAATCCAATGCGATGGGTGCGTCCTTTGCGTCCGAGTGAACGAAGCTGGTACATGCCATCGGGTAGATGGCGGATGTCGAGCGTTTCTGAGTAAGGGTAGATGCCTATTGCAGCCCCTTTCATGTCTTCAACGATGACGAAGTCGGCATCTAAGGTCGATTCCTTTTTGGGCAGGACAATGGCTTTTCCGTCACTTTTAGCAATGAGCTGAGCAGAATACTCGGGGCCTGCATTCAGCAACAGCTGGATAGCGGGACTTTCTTGACCGTAGCGATTCATGGACGTAACGGCATAGTTGACAGAGGCTTGCGGCACCAGCATTGAAGTCGTGGTGAGCCGTGTAGCCATCAGATTCTCTGCTTTGGTAATGTCTACGGGATAATCCGCTGAAGCATATACATTATATAATAGGTATGGAGCGCCACTGTTATCCTCCGCTCCGCTCCACGAAAGGTTGTTTCCTTGTAAAGATATCGTTGTGGGGGCTGAGGGGGCAGGCTTCCCTTCCCAGGTCATAGGGGGTACCAGTGCTGGGGTGGCATCGAAACGCTTGGCGAAGTCATATACTCCTTTCACGTTGTCGGTGAAAAACTGTGAGCGGAAATAGCAGTGCCCCAGCCCCAGCTGTCGGGCCACATACATCTGGCGTTCAACCATGTCCAGCGTCCATGTGCCTTCACGAGGGTCCAGGAAATAGATACCCAGACCAGATGAAACGGTGCGGCCATAGGACTTCTCTTTCCAGTCGATGGCGAAGGGGTAGAAGTTATTTCCTTGGAAATACATCATGGGGTAGAGCTGGTCCATCAGTCCCAGCCTTAGCCATTCTTGCGCGTCTTGGCATACGGCCGTACGGGCATTCCATCCACCAGCGCGATAGCGAGTGAGGTCGTCGTGCTTTCCGATAGGAGCACATGACAGCTTCACCCAAGGCTTTTCCTGCTTTACTGCATTGTGAATAGCTCGAACGATGTTGGTGATGTTTTCACGTCCTTTGGCCCGCGACACTTTTATCTTCTCCTGCTCTGGATACCTGATGTAGTCAAGATGTATTCCGTCGACATCGTAATTATGTACAATCTCACGGCAAATGTCTGCCAGATAGGTAGCAGTCTCTGGCTTCTCGGGATTCATGAATGTATCAGAGCCGATACGCTTGAGCAGTATGGAGCGTTTTTTTCTCAGTTGCTGAGCGCCAATCTTATTCCAGTCGCCCACGGGTAAGGTTACCACCCATGCGTGACACTCCATGCCGCGTTTGTGGCATTCGTCGATGCAGAACTTCAAAGGATCATAGGCCGGTGCCACACCTGGACGTCCGCTGAATCCCCCTTCCCAGGGTTCCAGCTTCGAGGGGTAGATGGTGGTGGCTCTCACTCGTGCCTGTATCAGAACGGTGTTAATACCCGCATCGCGCAACTTGTCAAGAATTTGAATCAAATGCCTGCGTTGAGCCTCTTGGTCGGTGGTCTTGGGCCAGTCGAGTCCCATGATGACGGTCAGCCACATGGCTCTGACCTCGTACTTTGGCGAGGGAATGTCGCTCCATGGCAAAAGGGGTGCAGGCTGGGCTGAAGTGCGTAGAGCAGATAGCACCAGAAGTATAAAAAGCGAGAAATATCTCATGAATCTTTAATTTTGCGTGCAAAGTTACAAAATAATTCACAATTCTCTGCGTTCAAATCATAAATATTTCGTAACTTTGCATCGCAAAAACGATAATTATAATTAGGATAGATGATTACATTTATTGTGAGCCTGTTGGCTCTTGTGTTAGGCTATTTTCTTTATGGTCGCTTTGTCGAGCGGGTGTTCGGCCCTGACGATCGCCCCACACCAGCTATTGCCAAGGCTGACGGTGTAGACTTCATGGTGCTTCCTTCGTGGAAGATTTTCATGATTCAGTTCCTCAACATTGCGGGTACCGGCCCCATCTTTGGCGCCATCATGGGAGCCAAGTTCGGTCCGGCTGCTTATCTGTGGATTGTGTTGGGTTGCATCTTTGCCGGTGCTACTCACGACTATCTGAGTGGCATGCTTTCTGTACGACTTGGCGGAGCAAACCAACCGGAAATCATTGGCCGTTATCTTGGCAAGACCACGAAGCAGGTGATGCTGGTGTTTGCCGTGTTCTTGCTGATGATGGTTGGAGCGGTGTTTGTGTTTAGCCCTGCTAAGATTCTGGGCGACATGTGGGAACCGGCTATTGCCACGGAGAACCTTGGTCAATACACCTTCTGGATTGCCGTTATCTTCATCTATTATCTGATTGCCACGCTGATGCCTATCGACAAAATCATTGGTAAGATTTATCCGCTTTTTGCCTTCTCTCTGTTGTTCATGGCAGCAGCCTTGCTGGTGATGTTGTTTGTGAAGTGGCCAGCCATTCCCGAGCTGTGGGAGGGACTGCCTGGCGAGGCCTTGACGCCAAAAAGCATTTTCCCTTGTTTGTTCATCACCATTGCTTGTGGAGCCATCAGCGGCTTCCATGCCACCCAGAGCCCGCTCATGGCCCGTTGTATGAAGAGCGAGCGCCAGGGACGCCCCATCTTTTATGGAGCTATGATTACCGAGGGCATCGTTGCCTTGATTTGGGCTACCGTGGCCATGTTCTTCTTCTACGACCAGCCTACGCCCGGTTATGAGCAGATTGCCGGTGGCGCCGCTGCCGTTAGCGATGCTCCCTCAATTGTGACCATTGTCAGTAAAGACTGGCTGCTCACCTTTGGCAGCATCCTTGCCCTTTTAGGCGTGGTGGCAGCCCCCATTACCAGTGGCGACACGGCACTGCGTTCGTGCCGGCTTATCATTGCCGACTTCATTCACTTAGAGCAGCGCAGCATCAGCAAGCGACTCTATATCTGCATTCCCTTGTTCGCTGCCGTCATGGCTCTCCTCATCTGGCAGATGAGCGACAAGGATGGCTTCAACATGATTTGGAGCTGGTTTGGCTGGAGCAATCAGACGCTGGCCGTCTTCATGCTTTGGGCTATCACCGTCTATCTCGTTCAGCAAAAGAAACCCTACATCATCACCCTCATTCCCGCATTGTTCATGACGGTGGTTTGCACAACTTATCTCGTCACCGAGCAGATGTTCTCGCTCAGTGGCCAGTGGACGTGGATCGTTTCAGGCGCAGCCCTGGCCATCTCGGCCGTGTGGTTCTGCCTTTGGTACAGAAAATATACTCATCAATCATAATTAAATGAAATTCACTATGAAGAAAACTATTCTTTCGTTGCTGTGCGCCGTGTCCGCACTGGCTTGTAATGCTCAGGGCTACTCCCAGCCCACGCTCGACCGTCCTCCCTTCGGCGAGGGAAAATATTATGTGGCAGCTTCCATGTCGGGGCTGGACCTGAAATGGACGCAGTGTGAGAAGTGGCATCTGAATACCCAGCTGAAAGGCGGCTATCTGTTCATGGACAACTGGATGATCACCGCCCAGGTGGGCTATGACTACCGCAATCATGGGGCAAACCAGCTGGAGGCTGGCGCAGGACTGCGTTACTACATCGAGCAGAACGGTCTTTGGGTCGGTGCCGGTGGCAACTATGTTCACAAGTGGCACACGCTCGACGACTTCCAGCCCACCGTACAGGCCGGTTATTCCTTCTTCCTTAACCGCACCGTTACGCTTGAGCCTGAGATATACTACAACCAGAGTCTGAAGGACAACGACTATTCCGGCTTTGGCTTCCGCATCGGTCTTGGTATTTACTTTGAATAGTCTGCGCCTATGTTGAGTACGGAAGAACTGGTAGACAGGCTGATTGACCTGTCGTTTGCCGAAGACATTGGTGATGGCGACCATACTACGCTCTGCTGCATCCCCGAAGATGCCATGGGACGCAGTCACTTGCTCATCAAGGAGGATGGCATCCTGGCTGGTGTAGAGGTTGCCAAGGAGGTGTTCCGTCGCTTCGACCCTGACATGAAGGTGGAAGTGCTCATGGGCGACGGCACTCCCGTGAAGAAAGGCGATATTGCCATGGTGGTGAGCGGTCGCGTGCGGTCGCTTCTGCAGACCGAGCGGCTGATGCTGAACATTATGCAGCGCATGAGCGGCATTGCTACCATGACCCATCGCTACGTTCAGCGATTGGAGGGTACGGGCACGCGTGTGCTCGACACCCGCAAGACCACTCCTGGCATGCGCATGCTGGAGAAGCAGGCCGTGAAGATTGGCGGAGGATGCAACCACCGCATCGGTCTCTTCGACATGATCCTGCTGAAGGACAACCATGTTGACTTTGCCGGCGGCATTACTAATGCTATCGACCGCTGTCATCAGTATCTGGAGGAGAAGGGACTGAAGCTGAAGATTGAGATTGAGGTGCGCAACTTCGACGAGCTGCAGCAGGTGCTGAACCATGGCGGCGTCGACCGCATCATGCTCGATAACTTCAGCGTGGCCGACACCCGTAAGGCCGTCGAACTGATTGACCATCGCTACGAGACAGAGTCGAGCGGCGGCATCACCTTCGATACCATCCGCGACTATGCCGAGCAGGGCGTGGACTTCATCTCCGTGGGGGCACTGACGCATAGCGTGAAGGGCCTTGATATGAGCTTCAAAGCTTGTTGAGACATCAAGATTCGTCGGACATCAAGATTCGTCGGACATCAAGACATCAAGACAACAGGACATCAAGACAACAGGACATCAAGACAACAGGACATCAAGACAACAGGACATCAAGACAACAGGACATCAAGACAACATTATAACAAGACAACAGAATATTAAGGCTATTTGGTTGTTTATATAAAAATCAAGATGACAAGAGAACTTTGGTTCCTGTCATCTTGATTTTTTATATTTTAGTTGGGGTAATCAGCTCGGGACAATAATGTGAGATGAGCTGTGTACTCATTACTTACTTGGCGCTCTCTATATAAAATGATATGTTTTGATGTCTCGTCTTATTGTCTTATTGTCTTGTTGTCTTGATGTCTTGATGTCTTGTCTTGTTGTCTTGATGTCCGACGAATCTTGATGTCTTACTGGCCGAGGAGGAAGCGCTCGGCCTCGATGGCGGCCTGGCAACCGGTGCCGGCGGCGCTGATGGCTTGGCGGTAGGTGGGGTCGGCGCAGTCGCCAGCCACGAAGACGCCGGGAAGCTTGGTGCGTGGCGTGCCATCGATTTTCTTCAGATAGCCCACCTCATCGGTGTCGAGCCACTGCTTGAAGATGTCGGTGTTGGGCTTGTGGCCTATTGCGAGGAAGAATCCGTCGATGGCGATGTCTACCAGTTGCTCGTCGGCCTCGCCCTTGCGCTTCACCAGGTGGGCGCCCTCCACGCCGTCCTGTCCGAAGAGGCCCAGTGTGTTGTGCTCGAAGAGTATTTCGATGTTCTCGCGCTCCATGACGCGCTGCTGCATCACCTTCGAGGCTCTCAGGAAGGGCTTGCGCACAATCATATATACTTTTTTGCAGAGCCCGCTCAGGTAGAGGGCGTCCTCGCAGGCCGTGTCGCCGCCGCCCACCACGGCCACCGTCTTCTTGCGGTAGAAGAATCCGTCGCAGGTGGCACAGGCCGACACGCCCATGCCGTTATATTTCTGCTCGTCGGGCAGTCCCAAGTATTTGGCTGAGGCTCCTGTAGCTATGATGACGGTGTCGCAGAGCAACTCCTGTCCGGCATCGTCCTTCACGCGATAGGGGCGGGCCGAGAAGTCCACCTCTACGATCTCGCCGTCGCGGATGTCGGTTCCGAAGCGTTCGGCCTGCTGCCGCAGGTCCATCATCATCTGGTTGCCGTCCACTCCCTCAGGATAGCCAGGGAAGTTCTCCACCTCGGTGGTCTGCGTCAGCTGTCCTCCGGGTTGCAGTCCGCAGTATTCAATGGGCTGCAGGTTAGCGCGGCTGGCATAAATGGCTGCGGTGTAGCCAGCAGGACCGCTGCCAATGATCAAGCATTTTGTCTGTTCCATTATTATAAGTATTAATAATAACTGAAACAACTAAGACAACTTTTTCCTGATGAGAAGATGAAGGTTGTCTTAGTTGTAGTGGTTGTCTTCTTTATTAAGTTCGATTTCTTTTTATTTCAGAAGCTCTTCAATTTGCTTCTCGATATTCTCTATTTTCTCGGTAGGCTCGAAGCGTGCCACCACCAGACCCTTCTTGTTGACGAGGAACTTGGTGAAGTTCCATTTAATGTCGGCCTTCTGCTTGTAGTCGGGGTCTTCCTTCGACAGCATGTCGTCGAGGATGTGGGCAATGGGGTGCTCCATGTCCCAACCGGCAAAGCCTTTCTGCTCCTGTAGGTATTTAAACAGCGGGTCGGCGTCGGGGCCGTTCACCTTCACCTTCTTGAAGCGGGGGAACTCCGTGCCGAAGTTCAGCTTGCAGAACTCGTGAATGCTCTCGTCGGTGCCGGGAGCCTGCTGGCCAAACTGGTTGCAGGGGAAATCGAGGATGACGAACTCCTGCGAGCGGAATTTCTCATAGAGCTTCTCCAGTTCTTCGTATTGTGGGGTGAATCCACACTTTGTTGCCGTGTTCACAATGAGCAGCACTTCGTTGGCATACTCTTTCAGTGAAACATCTTTACCTTTCCTGTCCTTGACAGTGAAATCATAAACAGTTTTCATGCTTGTTGCTTAGTTTTTTATTTATTAGTAATGGTTTTCTTATTTTTGCGGTTACAAATGTACGCAAAAAGTTTCTTTCAGCCAAACTAATTAGGAGTTTTTAAGTAAAATCCCAGTCGCTGTCAGCGCCTGATGTCATTCTTTTTTCAAGGGGAGGCTTCCCGTGAAAATTTCTCACGTGAGATTTTTTTCTGGGAAGGCCTCCCATGAAAATTTCTCACGTGAGATTTTTTCACGCGGAGGCTCCCCGTGATTTTTTCATGATGCGGGCCGTTTGTGTGGTGTCAAACTATGAGAAAGGCTTAGCTGCTCATTGAAAGCCCAAGCCCTTCAATTCAACTTTTTCGTGTACAAGATATTATGCGGATAGGCGGTGAGTCCATGATTTTGGCGTTTGGCTAAAAATAGGAAAACAAAAAAAGCGACGGGCTTCACAGTCGATCGCTTCTATCTTCAATAGGTATTAGTTCTTTTAAGGTAAAAAGATTGTTTTCAGGATAACGTTGCAAAGGTAGTAAACTTTTCTTAATGCAGCAAACTTTTCTTAAAGTTTTTTTTGCAAAAAATGTTGTGTGGGTACACAATTTCTTGATTTAAGCTAAATATTGATGCAAACGATTACTTTTTTAGTTTTTTCAGTCTTTTTTTAGCATCGCCGGCTTCGGGATATACTTCAAGCGCTTTCTCATAGTTGCGAATGGCGGCGTCGGTCATGTGCTCGCGCTCGCATTCCTTGCCCATCAAAGTGTATTCAGCAGCCAGCCGGCGCAACTTTTCTTGCGTTTCCTTCCTCTCCTGCTTCAGGGCGGCTATTTCCGAACGCTGGGTGTTAATGACTTGCAGCTTGCGACGGATGTATCTTGCTGCTACGGGCTTTTCAATGTCGTAGCGTGAGTGGATGGCCAGGAAGAAGTTTTCCAGGAAAGCCTGGAAGTTGCCCTGGTCGAAGGCCCGTATGGCGTCGCGGTACTGTCGGTCGGCCTTGCCTTCTTGCATGGCCTGGTTGATGGTGGAAGGGTCGTTGTAGTGACGGGCAAACTGCACCACCTCGCCCCTGACGAAGATGTCTTGCTGGTGGATGGGTGAAACAAGCGAGATGCCCTCAAGCGATGTGCAACGCGACAGGGCCACATAGGTCTGGCCGCCGGCAAAGGCGCCTCCAGTGAAATCGATGTTCACCTGCTGGAAGGTGAGGCCTTGGCTCTTGTGCACGGTGATGGCCCAGGCCAGCCTCAGGGGGAACTGGGTGTATGTGCCTAATAGCTGTTCCTCTATCTTCTGCTCTTTTTCGTTGAAGACGTAACGCATGTTCTCCCACACCTCGCGCTCAACGTCGTAGTCTTGGTTGTCTTCGGTCTGCACGGTGATGATGCCTTCCTCCTCGTCAATGCCGGTAATCATGCCCAGCGTGCCGTTCACCCACCGCTTGTCTTTATCGTTCTTGATGAAGATGATTTGTGCCCCCAGCTTCAGTTGTAGCTCCATGGGGGTGGGGAAGAAGCTTTCGGGGAAGTCGCCCTTCACCCATCCTTTAAAGGTTGTGGGCGTGCCGTCGAGCTCGGCTAGTCGCTGCTCGTTAATATAGTCTACGGTGTCGCGACGGGTGGCCAGGGTGATTCTGAGGCGGCCAGGAGCCGAAAGATGCTGCGCGTCGGCGCCTGCTACGCGCTGGTTGATGGCGGCCAGGTCGGCCGTGGTGGCCTGGTTCTGGCGTATGCGGTCGAGTAGGGCAATGAAGTCGGGATTGTTCTGCCGGTAGACCTTGTGAAGCTCGATGCTTACCAGCTGCATCTGCTGCCATACTTTGGCATTGAAGAAGTAGGCACTCTGATAGAAAGGCCGCAGCAGCTGGCGGTCGTCTTCCTTCACCACGGGCTCAAGCTGGTAGATGTCGCCCACGAGCAGCAGCTGTTTTCCGCCGAAGGGCTCGTAGCTGCGGGTGTAGATACGGAGCACCTTGTCGATGAAGTCGATGATGTCGGCGCGAACCATTGAAATCTCGTCGATGATGATCAGTTCCAGCTCGCGCAACAGCTTTCGCTGGGCACTGGTGTATTTCAGCGTTTCCTTGATGTGACGTCGGTCGTAGCGGCTGTCGTTGGGCAGCAACGGGTGGAAGGGCAGCTTGAAGAAGCTGTGAAGCGTCTGGCCGCCCGCGTTGATGGCAGCAATGCCAGTGGGCGCCAAGACAACGCATTTCTTTTTGGTGTGAGCCACCACGTAGCGCAGGAAGGTGCTCTTGCCGGTTCCCGCTTTTCCCGTGAGAAAGAGCGAGCGTCGGGTGAAGTCGACTATCTGGAGGGCGTCCTGCCACTCTTTGTTGTCGAGGTCTAACGCCTGCTCCTTGTTATTCTGTACGCTCGGCTTCTCCATTCTCGGTAGGTTCTATTGTCACAGGCTCGTCGCCTTCGGTGTTGCCGGGAGCCAGCTCGTTAATAATCAGCTCGTCGCCCCCTTCCAGCAAATCGTTTACGTCGAAGGCAATGATGCTGTCGATGGGGTTCACGCCGTAGCCGCCTTCATACTGGCTGGCCAAAATGCTCGGGTCTTTGCAAGGCTCGAACTTGGCATGATAGTGGCTGAACTGCGGATCGTCGAGCACGGCTTTGAAGAACCGGCCACAGATGGGCAGTGCGGTCTTGCCTCCTTGGCCCAATGCACCTGTTCGGAAGTGGATGGCACGGTATTCGCCGCCCACCCAGGCTCCGCAAACCAGCTTGGGGCTGACGCCCACAAACCATGCGTCGCTATGATTGTTTGAGGTGCCCGTCTTACCACCGAAATCGGTGTCGGTGTGCTGCCCCACATATTGGCGCAGCCCCCAGCTGGTGCCGCTCAGTCCGCCCATGAGCATCTGCTGCATGAAGAAGGCGCTGCGATAGGGGATGGCCTCGTGGGACTCATCGGCCTGCTTGTAGAGTTCGTGGCCGTCGCGGTCAAGAATGCGTGTGATGAAAACCGGCTCGTGCATCTGGCCGTCGTTGGCAACGGTGCAGTAGGCATCGACCAGCTCAAGCAAGCAAACGTCGCTGGCACCAAGGGCCAGTGAAGGCACTTCTTCCAGCTTGCTCTTGATGCCCATGGCATGGGCCGTGCGTGCCACGTTGCTGATTCCCACTTCCTGGCCCAGCTTGGCCGCAATGGTGTTGACGCTCTGGGCGAAGGCCGAACGTAGGGTGAGGTAGGCATCCGACACGCTGCCGTTGGCATTATGAGGCGTCCAGGTGCCCCCAATGCGATAGTAGGTGTCCAGAAAAGTCTTGTTGGGCGTCATGCCTTGGTTCATGGCCTCGGTATAGACAAAGAGCTTGAAGGTAGAGCCTGGCTGGCGTTGCGATGTCACTTTGTCGTACTTCCATGTGTCGAAATCGATGTCGCCCACCCATGCCTTGATGTGGCCAGTGTGAGGCTCCATGGCTACAAAGCCGCAGTGCATGAAGCGGGTGATATAGCGCAGAGAGTCGAGTGTGCTCATCTGGGCCTGGATGGGACCGTCGTAGCTGAACAGCTTCATGTCGTGAGGCTGGTTCAGATAAAACCATACCGAGTCTGGCGACTCGGGGAAACGCTCGCTGAGCTGCTTGTAAACGGGCAGTCGGCGGGCAATGCTCTCAATGAAATGGGGAATTTCGCGATATTGCTCATCTTGCCAAGGGTTCATGCCAGCCCAATGCTGGTTGAAATTGTCTTGGATGATGAGCATCTGTTCTTTGGCGGCCTGCTCGGCATATTGCTGCATGCGCGAATCGAGCGTGGTGTAGATTTTCAGACCGTCAGTGAAGGGGTCGATGTGATGCTCTTCACACCACTGCTGCATGTCGTCGAGCAAAGCCTGGCGGAAGTAATGGGCCTGTCCGTCGTAGAGGTTCTCTACACTGTAGTTCAGCTGGATGGGCTGTACGCTCAGCGAATCGTATTCGGCTTGTGACAGATGGCCGTGCTTCACCATGTTGCCAAGAACGATGTTGCGGCGGCGCATACTGTTGTCGGGATTCCGACGGGGATTGTAGGTCGTGGTGGCCTTGAGCATGCCAACGAGGACGGCCGCCTGCTCGGGGCGTAAATCCTTGGGGGCAATGCCAAAATAGGTCTTGCAGGCCGTCTTGATGCCAAAGGCGTTGGAGCCGAAGTCTACCGTGTTGGCATACATGGTGAGGATTTCCTCCTTGCTGAAGTTCCATTCCAGCTTGAGGGCCGTCACCCATTCCTTGCTCTTCATCACCAGCATCTTCAGCCCAGGAATTTGCCCAAGCAAACCAGTGGAATACTCGGTGCGTACGCGGAAAAGGTTCTTGGCTAATTGCTGTGTTATGGTTGAAGCGCCACGGGCATCGCTATGCAAGACATAGTCTTTCAGCGCTGCGAAAAAGGCAGGAACATCAATGCCGGGATGGTGGTAGAAGCGTTCGTCCTCGGTGTCGATGAGCGCCTGCCAGAAAACGGGATTCACGTCTTCATAGCTGACGGGCGTCCGGTTTTCGCTGAAGAACTTGCCAATGAGCTCGCCATCGGCACTATAGATTTCAGATGCCTGGGCAGGACGGGTGTTCCTGACTGTAGACATGCTCGGCGACCGTCCAAACAGCCCGAACAGGTTGATGTCGACAGCTCCCAAATAGAGGATAACGAAGACGATGAACGAGGCAATGGCGGAAAGCACCTTGATGTACCAAGGCCTGCCCTTGAACAAGTGAACGTACCAGTGAAAAGGTTTAGTCAACTGCTTGTATATATTTGATAATGTTATCTTTATCATCGGTAGAGAACCATTTTACTTGAGTATCTTTCTTAAACCATGTTAGCTGTTTGCGGGCATAGCGTCGGGTGTTTCCTTTCATGCGCTCCACGGCTTCTGGTAGCGTCCACGTGCCATCGAGATAGGCAAACATCTCCTTGTAGCCTACGGTATTCAGCGCGTTCAGATGGCGATGTGGCAACAGTTGGCGGGCTTCGTCGAGCAGTCCGTGGGCCATCATTTGATCTACACGCATATTGATTCGTTCGTACAACTGTTCACGCGGAAGGGTGAGACCAATCTTCTTGATATTGAAAGGGCGCGGCTTGTGGGCACTAGTGCGGAAGGAAGAATAGGGTAGGCCCGTCATGTGGCATATTTCCAAGGCGTGGACAACTCGACGGGGATTCCGGCGGTCAACAATGGCATAGTGTTCAGGGTCCAGCTGGCGCAGTTCCTCACAAAGGGCTTCCAGGCCTTCTTCTGCCAAACGGCGTTTCATGGTGGAGCGGGTGTCATCGTCCACGGTGGGGATGTCGTCAATGCCGTTGCACACAGCATCGATGTACATCATCGAGCCGCCTGACATTAAAGCATAATCGGATGTCTGGAATAGTTGGCCGAGCAACTCCATGACTTGCTGCTCAAAGAGTGAGGCACTATAGTAGTCTTCCAGCCCAAGCGTTCCTACAAAATAGTGCCGCACCCGCCGAAGCTGTTCTTCGGTGGGTGCGGCGGTGCCTATTTTCAGCTCGCGAAAAATCTGACGGCTGTCGGCATTTATAATAGGTATGCCGAAATATTCTGCAAGTTCCAGACACAACGCCGTCTTCCCAACGGCAGTAGGGCCAGTGATGACAATCAGTGTCTTCAACTCTTAAACTTCAACTCTGAATATTTGTCAATTACCTGATTATGCCTCGCTTCGATGTCTCGATGAATGAGCAGATGTAGTCCACTTCCTTTGAATCGGGATATTTGGTGCGGGCTTCGGATATGCCATCCTTGAGAATGCCTTGGGCATAGATGGTGCGATAGGTGTCGTGAATCATTTCAATGGTTTCATTGGAGAAACCACGACGGCGAAGACCAATCAAGTTGACCCCTGCAAAGCGGATGGGCTCCTTGCCGGCTATGATGAAGGGGGGGATGTCCTGGCTGGTGCGGCTGCCGCCTTGAATCATCACATAGCTGCCTATGCGTATGAACTGGTGGAACAATACCTCGGCAGAGATGATGGCATAGTCGTCCACTTCTACTTCGCCGGCAAACTTTGTGGAGTTGCCGATGATGCATCCATTGCCAATGACACAATCGTGGGCTATGTGCATGTTTTCCATGAGCAAGTTTCCACTGCCGACAACGGTCTTGCCGCGTGAAGCAGTTCCGCGACTGATTGTGACATTCTCGCGAATGCTGTTGTTGTCTCCTATTTCACAGGTGGTCTCTTCGCCTTTGAACTTAAGATCTTGCGGCTTGGTGGAAATGCTGGCACCAGGGAAGAACTCATTGCCCGAGCCAATGCGGGCGCCAGTGTGCAACGTGACTCCGTTAAGCAGGTGATTGTTGTCGCCCATGACAACGTTGGCATCAATCACACAGAAGGGGCCGATGATGTTGTTGTCGCCTAATTGAGCGTCGGGGGAAACGACGGCTAAGGGATGTATCTGATTCATGGTCTCTTTTATTTGTTCTTAACGATTTGTGCGGTGAATGTTGCTTCTGATACCACATGGTCGCCCACGAAAGCATAGCCGCGCATGGAACTGATGCCATGACGTAGCGGGGCCAAAAGCTCGACTTTGAAGAGAAGCGTATCGCCAGGTACAACCTTCTGACGGAATTTTACGCCGTCGATCTTCATGAAGTAGGTGCTCCAGCGCTCAGGCTCTTCCACGCTGTTCAGAACGAGCAGACCGCCTACTTGAGCCATAGCCTCGATTTGCAGGACGCCAGGCATGACGGGCTCCTGAGGGAAATGGCCGGTGAAGAAAGGCTCGTTTGAGGTGATGTTCTTCACGCCAACGATGCTTGTGGGGCCGATAGCAATGACCTTGTCGACCAGCTGCATGGGATAGCGGTGGGGGAGGAGTTCGCGGATACGGTTCACGTCCATCACTGGTGCTTCGTTAGGATCGTAGAAGGGTGCTTGGATTTCGTGCTTGCGAATTTCCTTGCGCATCTCACGGGCGAACTTGTTGTTGATGGTATGGCCAGGACGTGTGGCTACGATGCGGCCCTTGATGGGACGGCCAATGAGGGCCATGTCGCCAATGACGTCGAGCAGTTTGTGACGTGTGCATTCGTTTTCCCACTGCAAAGGCTTGTGCTGAATATAGCCCAGTTCCTTGGCATCGCGATGCTCCACATGCAGCAGGTCGGCCAGCATGTCAAGCCGCTCTTGGGTCGTTTGACGCTCATAGATAACGATGGCATTGTCCATGTCGCCTCCCTTGATGAGGTTGGCTTGCAGCAGAGGCTCAATGTCGCGCACGAAGACAAAAGTTCGAGCCGGTGCTATTTCCTCAGCATACTGATGGATGTTGTCAAGTGTGGCGAACTGGCTGTTGATGAACTTCGACTCGAAAGAGCACATCGTTGTCAACGAGAACTCGTCATCGGGGAGAATGGTGATACAGGATCCGCTTTCTTCGTCTTTCACTTCAATCTTCTTCCGAATGATGTAGTAGTCCTTCGGAGCGTTTTGCTCCTCTATACCTATTTCTTGAATCTTCTCAACATACTGGGCGGCAGAACCGTCGAGAATAGGAAACTCGGGACCGCTGACCTGAATCAGGCAATTGTCAATGCCAAGCGCATAAAGAGCCGACAGACCATGTTCAACAGTGGAGATTCGCATGTCGCCTTTGCCTAAAACGGTGCCGCGCTGGGTGTCAACCACGTTCTCGGCTACGGCATCGATGGTGGGCATGTCATCCAGGTCGATACGTTGAATCTTGTATCCATGATTCTCTGGTGCGGGATTAAAGGTAACGGTTAAACTTAGTCCCGTGTGAAGGCCCTTACCGCAAAGCGTAAAGCTTCCTTTCAGCGTCTTTTGTTTCATCTGTAAGATATTGTTTTGTTTAAATTGTTGCAAAGTTACATAAATTAATTCATATACAGACATCTATGCTCCATATTTTCTGTTTTTTTCGCAATTATCTGAAGGAGTCTGTAAGAAGTTTTATTTCTATTTGTGGGGTGATGCGTTCGTAGAGTATGTTATAGACTGCATCAAGAATAGGCATGTTGACGTGCCAGTGGCGGTTGATTTCTTTCATGCATTTTGTTCCGAAATAACCTTCAGCTATCATTTCCATCTCCATCTGTGCAGACTTCACACTATAGCCTTTGCCAATCATGGTTCCAAAAACTCGGTTCCTGGAAAAATTACTGTACCCCGTGACGAGCAGGTCGCCCAGATAGACTGAATCGTAGACGTTTCGCTCAATGGGATGGACGGCCTGTAGGAAACGGGACATCTCTTGCACGGCGTTCGACATAAGAACGGCTTGGAAATTATCGCCGAACTTTAAGCCGCCGCAAATGCCTGCCGCAATGGCATAAACATTCTTAAGCACTGATGAATATTCGATGCCGATCACATCGGTTGATGTCTTGGTCTTGATAAAGGGACTTGATAATATGTCTGCAAATGACTGTGCCTTCTCAAGATCAGAACATCCTACGGTAAGATAGCTTAATCGCTCCAGGGCAACTTCTTCTGCATGTGAAGGCCCACCTAAACAAGCTAACTGGTCATGAGGGACATCGAATACCAGATGGAAATATTCTGAGCAGATGAGATTCTCGTCTGGGACAATGCCCTTGATGGCCGTTACAATAAATTTATCTTTGAGACGAGTCTTCAGCTTGCGCAGATGGTTCTTGAGATAGGGCGAGGGAACAACGAAAACCAAGGTGTCATAGTTGGCAACGATACGGTTTAGGTCGTTGTCGAAGCATATCTCATGAGTGTCGAAATGTACGCTGGTCAGATAGCTGGGGTTATGGCCCATGCGGCGGAAGTCTTCAATCTGGTCTTCTCGCCGCATGTACCATCCAATGTGGTGAGTGTGACTCACCACAATCTTGGCAATGGCTGTTGCCCATGAGCCACCTCCAATGATTGCTATTTTGCCGCATCTATCCATGCCTGAACTTCGTCTAATGACGGTTTCTCGTAGCCAAGCTTGAACTTTTTGATAATGTCACCGATCTTTTGCTGTAGACCTTGTGCCTTCTCTTCCTTGATGTCTTGTATGAGATGGAATCCAGCCTTGCGGAGCACGTAGACCCAATCTTCAGCCACACCAATTTCTGCCCATTCTTTGATGGAACTTTGCGGGGCTTTCTTTTCGGGTTTCATTTGCGGGAAGAAAAGCACTTCCTGAATGAAAGTCTTACCCGTCATCAGCATGACAAGGCGATCGATGCCGATGCCGATGCCGCTGGTAGGAGGCATGCCGTACTGCAGTGCACGCAGGAAGTCCTGATCGATGATCATAGCCTCGTCGTCGCCTTTGTCTGCCAACCGCATCTGCTCCTTGAAACGTTCTTCCTGATCGATGGGGTCGTTCAGCTCTGAATAGGCATTGGCCAGTTCCTTGCCGTTTACCATCAGCTCAAAACGCTCGGTCAGGCCAGGCTTTGAACGATGCATTTTTGTAAGGGGAGACATCTCAACAGGATAGTCGGTGATGAACGTAGGCTGGATGAATGTCCCTTCGCAGAACTCGCCAAACAGTTCGTCAATGAGTTTGCCCTTACCCATGGTCTCGTCCACTTCCATGCCTTTGGAAACACAGAAGTTGCGAATCTCCTCTTCTGACTTCCCGTCGCAGTCGAAGCCAGTTTTCTCCTTGATGGCATCGAGAATAGGCAGACGTCGATAAGGTGCTTTGAACGACACAATGTTGCCGTCGATTTCGCGCTCTGGCTTGCCATTGACAGCTATGCATACCGTTTCAAGCAGCTTCTCTGTAAACGACATCATCCAGTTGTAGTCCTTGTATTGCACGTAAAGTTCCATGCAAGTGAACTCGGGGTTGTGGTTGCGGTCCATGCCCTCGTTGCGGAAGTTCTTGCCAATCTCATACACGCCCTCGAAACCACCAACAATGAGACGCTTCAGATAAAGCTCGGTAGCGATGCGCATAAACATATCCTGATCAAGGGCATTGAAGTGCGTCATGAAGGGGCGGGCACTTGCTCCTCCTGCAATAGATTGCAGGGTGGGGGTCTCAACTTCGGTATAGCCAGCCTCGTCAAGCACCTTTCTGATGGTACGAATGACGGTAGCACGCTGTAGGAAGGTATCCTTCACACCGTCGTTCACCACCAGGTCCACGTAGCGCTGACGATAGCGCAGCTCAGGATCGTCGAATTTGTCGTAGGCCACACCATCCTTGTATTTTACGATGGGCAGTGGCTTCAGGCTCTTCGACAGCAGCGTTAGCTCCTTGGCATGTATGCTGATTTCGCCCGTCTGAGTGCGGAAGACAAATCCTTTCACGCCTATGAAGTCGCCAATATCAAGCAGCTTCTTAAACACTACGTTGTACATGTCTTTGTTTTCCCCTGGGCAGATGTCGTCACGGGTAACATACACCTGTATGCGTCCCTTCGAGTCTTGCAGCTCCACGAACGAGGCCTTGCCCATGACACGACGACTCATCATACGGCCGGCGATGCACACCTCACGCGCTTCCTCTTCGTCCTTGAACGAGGCGATAATCTCTGTAGAGAAAGCATTGGTGGGGTATTCAGCAGCAGGGTAGGGATTGATGTCCATCTTGCGCAGCTCATCAAGCGACTGGCGGCGCAATATCTCTTGTTCTGATAACTCTAATATATTCATAGCGATTAGTCGATGATGTCAAATCCTGTATACTTTTGCAGTGCCTTCGGAATGCGGATGCCCTCTGGCGTCTGGTTGTTCTCCAGCAGTGCAGCCACGATGCGGGGCAGAGCCAGAGCTGAGCCGTTAAGGGTGTGGCAGAGCTCGGTCTTCTTGTTGTCAGACCGACGGTAGCGACACTTCAGACGGTTGGCCTGATAGGTGTCGAAGTTACTTACTGACGAGACCTCCAGCCAACGGCCCTGAGCCTCGCTGTATACTTCAAAGTCGTAACAGATAGCCGACGTGAAGCTCTGGTCACCACCACAGAGCAGCAGAATGCGATAGGGCAGTTCCAGCTTCTTCAGCAATCCCTCCACATGAGCCAGCATTTCCTTGTGGCTCTCTTTTGAATGCTCAGGCTTGTCGATGCGAACGATTTCAATTTTCGAGAACTCGTGCAGACGGTTCAGACCACGTACGTCCTTGCCATAGCTGCCTGCCTCACGACGGAAACACTCGGTGTAAGCACAGTTCTTGACGGGCAGCTGAGCTTCGTCGAGGATGACATCGCGATAGATGTTCGTTACGGGCACTTCGGCTGTAGGAATGAGGTAAAAATCGTCCACCTCGCAGTGATACATCTGCCCTTCCTTGTCGGGCAGCTGGCCTGTGCCATAGCCCGAGGCAGCGTTTACCACCGTGGGAGGCATCACCTCAGTATAGCCACTGGCGCGAGCCTCGTCGAGGAAGAAGTTTATCAGGGCGCGTTGCAGCTGAGCTCCCTTCCCGATGTAGACGGGGAAACCAGCACCGGTAATCTTTACACCCAGGTCAAAGTCTATCAGATTGTATTTCTTTGCCAGCTCCCAATGGGGCAGGGGATTCTCGATTCCCAGTGTGGGGTTCACAGACCAGTTGCCTACGGTGTCTTCAGCTGTACACTCCTTCAGGTTCGACTTCACCACGTGGTTGTCTTCAGCTGCCACACCTTCGGGCACTTCATCGTAAGGAATGTTTGGAATCTGGCAAAGCAGACGAGTCATCTCCTCTTGGGCCTTGTTCATAGCCTCTTCCAACTGCTTGTTGGTCTCTTTCATTTGTGCTACGTTAGCCTTGATGGTTTCTGCCTCGTCCTTCTTTCCATCTTTCATCAGAGCCCCAATCTGTGATGCCATTTTCTTGGCCTCGCTCAGGTTCTTATCCAACTGTTGTTGTGCTTCACGACGCTGGCGGTCAACGGCCAGCACCTGGTCAATTGCTTCTTTTGCACCCTTGAAGTGCTTCTTCTCCAAGCCTTTGATAACGCGCTCGGTTTCCTCGGTGATGAGTTTTAGTGTTAACATCTTTGGAATTTGATATTTACGATATTACTATTATCTATATGATTTTGGACTGCAAAGTTACTACTTTTCAATGAGATGGCAAACTATTTCTTCGTTTTTCTTTTGGTGAAGCTCAGTGTTGAGGGAAGTTTTTGCCATTTTCCATTATTTGGAACTTTAATGGTGGAGCCTGTGCGCTGGCGCAGGGTATAGGTGGAATCATTTACTTGGGTTAGCGTAGCCGTCAAGTCCTCGCTGCCATAGTCGTTGACCATTTCCAGCTGGGCTTGCCTGCCTTCCATGCTGACATCCGTGATGATCCAGCAGAAGTTTCCTCCTTCTTTTGCTAAGAATCCTGGAAGCGAACCGTACATATCCTCCCAACTGATGACCACGTCCTGGTCATAGAAATTGATTTGCATATATACATTATACTCCTTGTTCTGCAAGTATCCTTTGAACATGGTGCTGTCGGCCACTTGTGCATAGCCAGTCAGGAAAGTGGCGAGAAAGAGGAACAGTGAGAAGAAGATTCTTTTCATAGGTCAATCAGAAAGAATTTTGACGATTCGTTCAGCAGTCCTTCCATCCCAACGGTCGGGAAGTGCGCATTTCTTCCATTGCCCGTGAAGCATTTTGTCCAGTTCTTCCGATAGCTTTTCGGGACTCTCGCCTACTAGTACGTTAGAGCCAACGCTGACCGTTTCTTGATGCTCTGTATAGCTATTCAGCGTGATGCAGGGCACGCCGTTGAAGGTGGCTTCTTCTGCTACATTGCCGCTGTCGGTAATAATTCCTTTTGCATGTGCTGTCAACCATCCGAACTCTAAGTAGTTGAGCGAGTCTTGAATCTGGAAGGAAGAGTCGGCGGGTATCAGCCTACTAATCTCTTGTTGGGCCAACCCTCGCAATGGGGCTATGACCGGTAAGTCGCCAACCGTCTTCGCTATGGCTTCCAGCATTTGCTTCAGTTTCTCCTCGTTAGCCAGCAATGCTTTCCTGTTTAGCGTGAATACAAGATATTGTTTTTCTTCTACGTCTATTGGGGGCTTGCGCAATCGCTGGTGGTTGAAGCGCAAAGTGTCCATGAGAATGTTTCCCACCATGTATGTGTTCGAGCCTTCGGCCTGTTCGCGTGTGGCCACGCTGTTGCTTTTCACTCCTGCCGTAAAGAGGTAGTCGCTAAGTGCATCAATGACCAAGCGGTTCACCTCCTTGGGCATGTTCATGTCAAACGAGCGTGTGCCTGCCACCAGGTGGGCCAGTTTCAGTCCGCGCTTCTTTGTCACGATGGCGGCCGCCATAGTCGAGGCCAAGTCATCAACCACGATGACGATGTCTGTTGGATGTTGGTTCAGGTACTCGTCGAAGGTGGCCATCACGCGGCTGGTAATCTCGTTCAGGCTTGTGCCGTCTACACCGAGGAACTCGTCGGGGCGCGGCATTTGCAAGTCGTCGAAAAGCGAGGCCTCCAGTGTCGGGTCATCTTCCCGTCCGGCGTAAACTAAATTGTAAGTAGTCTTTTCGTCGCGATTGATAGCCCTGATGAGGGGGGCTACTTTTACGAAATTGGGACGTGCCCCAACAACAACACATATTTTCTTCATCTTCTCATTTCTTTCTTTTTAATAGTCGGTCTATCTCGTCAAACTGCTTGCCCAGGTTCAGGTTGAGGTAAATGCGATAGAGCACAGGTGCCCACTTTTCTTCTTCCTTAGGCATCAGCAATCGATAGTATTCCATATATGTACGCGCCCGCTGATAGTAATCGGTATATTTCTTCTTATCCTCAGTGGGCGATAGCTTGTCGGCCATATTTACGTAGGCCAGGCCTGCGTTGAAATAGGGCTCTGGCAGCGAATCGTTCTGGGCCATAGCCATGCGGCTGTAGCGTACGCTCTCTTCCCACTGCTCCAGTCTGAGCAGCACCGATGATTTTGCAAAGAGAAACAGTTGACAGGTGTCGCAGGCTTCCAGCGCTTTGTCTGCCAGCTTGAGTGCCTTTTCATATTGCCTGCTATTGGTAAGACAGTCCATCAGCCGGGGAAAGAAGTATGCAAAGGTAGGGTCGGCGTTAAAGCCCTGTTCCAATGTGGCCACATAGGACGTGGAGTCGTGCTGCCACCTATAGGCTTCCGCCAGGAATTGCAGACTAAAACTAATGTGAACCGAGTCTTTCAAGGCCAACTCCTTATGTTGGAGGGTCTTTTGTGGAGCATTTAGCTTATATCCGCTGTATGTGGCCCAATAGGCGGCCTCGGGAAGGCGCTGGTCTTTATTAATATAGTTGTATTCATGAAAGATCGGCTGACGAGCGCAGTCGATATAGGTATCCATGAAGTCAAAAGCTTCTTGCCATTTTCCTTTCCTGATGAAGTAGCTACCCCCATTGAAGATGTTGGGCCGATAGTGACTGAGCATCGTGGCATATCGCTGCCTGTATTGCGGGTTGACGCGCCCTTTCTTGTCGGGACGCATGTCCAGGCTGTCCAATGTGAAGCCAATAGTGAACATGCGGCGGGCCAGTTTGAAGAAAGCCGTGGTGTCCTGATTTTGTTTCAGGTACATGCGTTCGTTGGCTTGGTCATATTGACCCTTCACGGCTTCAAGCAGCACCTGATAGATGTCCTTGTTGTCGTGGTTGGCCGAGTCTTTGAGCAGATTGTTCATCAGTTGCTCGGCCTGCGTATACTTTTTGTAGCGGCTCTTGATATAAGTCCGTGCCTGACTCAGCTCTTTACGAATGTTGCTCACCTTCGTCTTCTGAGCAAAAGTCAGGCACGGCATTACAGCAAGAAGCAGCAGTGTAATAATAATGTGCTTCAAGCTATTCTATAATTGTTTTAGTCCATCTTGAGCGAGGGGTCAACAGCCTCCAGCTCAGCCATCTTGGCCTTGTCGCCAATAGCGTAGTAGATGCGATAGAGCGGGTACGACCAGTTGGTGGTCTCGCGGTTAGGATCGAGTTCGCGGGTCTTCTCCAAGTAAACCTGAGCCTGGCGCAGCACTTGTGTCACCTTCTCTTTGTTCTCCTTGGAAATGTTCATGGTCTTCTTGTCCATCAGTTCGTCCTGAAGAGCAATGGCCTTAGAGTTCAGGCACACACCGGTGTTGAAGACGACAGGTGTCCACGATGGGTCAAGCTCGGCAGCCTTTTTGAAAGCCTCGATGGCAGGATCCCAGTGCTCTTCGTTCATCTCGGCCTCACCCAGCAGGGCCCAAGCCATCTTGTTGTTGGCGTTGATGACGGTCTCTTCCTTAGCCCATGCCTTCATGGCTTCATTGTCGTTAGCGCGAGAATAGTATTCCTGCAGCAGGTTGAAATACTGCTCCTTGTCGGGCTTGGCAGCGTGCTGCTTCTTCAGCTCGGCCAGGTAGGCCAGCGAGTCGGCCTTGGTCTGTGCCGTCTCTTTCTGGATGAAGAGCTTCATGTTCATAGCGTCGTCCTCCTTGTCGGGGAAGGTTACAGCTACGTCGGCAAACTTCTTGGCGGTCTCGTAGTCTTTCTCCTGATAAGCCAGCAGGGCGGTGTTGTAGGCAGCATCAGCCAGCAGCGTGTCCTGAGGCATCGTCATCTCCTGGAAGAGGGGCGACTTCGAGGACTCGATGTATGCACCCCAGGCTTTGATGGCGCCCTTCATGTTCTTGTTCTGATACTGCAGCACGCCACCGTTGTAGAGCCACTGACGCTCGCTCAAATAGCGGGTAGCATTGTTCTTGCGGAAGCGAATCTTCACCTTACCCTTTGCATTGGGCTGTACGTCGTATTTCTCACATTCCTGAGCGGCATTGAAGCCATCGATGAGCGCATTCACCATGCGGTCGACATCATAGCCCTGCTGCAGGGCCAGTTTCTGATACTCATCGGTATAGGCTTTGTACTTGATGTCGTTCAGCAGGTTCCAAGCGGCGGCCTTGTCGGTCGTCTCGGCAGAGTTCAGAGCGGGAGCCAGTGTGGCAGCGGCCTTGTCGAGCTCGCCAGCCGAGAATTGCTTCTTAGCTTCTTTCACCAGGGCATCCTGGGCAAAGGCTGTGGTGGCAGCTGCTGCCATCATGGCCATCATCATAATCTTTTTCATGTTGTTGAGTTATTAAAGGGTTTGTACTGTTTTTTATTCGGTAGGTGGAGTAGGTTCGGTAGAGTCTGCCTCTGATTCTACCTCTGCCTCCTCGGCCAACTCCTCCTCGGTGGCTTTCTGAACCTTGCAGACGCTGGCAATGACATCGTTCTTCTTCGTCAGGTTGATGAGACGCACACCCTGTGTGGCTCGACCCATGACGCGCACTTCGCTTACGTTCAGACGGATGAGCACGCCGCTCTTGTTGATGATCATCAGGTCGTTCTCGTCGGTCACCACCTTGATGCTCACCAGTCGGCCCGTCTTCTCGGTGATGGCCAGCGTCTTCACGCCCTTGGTGCCGCGTGCCGTCTTGCGATAATCTTCAATGTCCGAGCGCTTGCCGTAGCCGTTCTCTGATACCACCATGATGGTCTCTGTCTGCGGCTCGTTCACGCAAACCATGCCTACCACTTCGTCGTCGCCATCGTCCAGACGCATGCCAATCACACCCGTTGAGACGCGGCCCATGGTGCGAACTTGGTCTTCGTTGAATCTCACGGCGCGGCCGTTTCTGTTGGCCAGTATCAGTTCGTTGTGGCCGTTGGTCAGTCGTACGCTCACCACCTTGTCGCCCTCGTTGATGTTGATGGCAATCACGCCGTTGGCACGAGGACGCGAATAGGCTTCCAGGCAGGTCTTCTTCACCAGGCCGTCCTTCGTGGCGAAGACCACATAGTGAGAGTTGAGGAACTCGCTGTCGTCGAACTTCTTAATGCGCAGCACGGCGTTGATCTGGTCGTCGGGCTCAATGTTCAGCATGTTCTGAATGGCTCGGCCCTTCGAGTTCTTGTCGCCCTCGGGTATTTCGTAGCACTTCTGCCAATAGCAGCGTCCCTTCTGGGTGAAGAAGAGCAACGTGTTGTGCATGGTGGCGGGATAGATGTACTCCGTGAAGTCGTTGTCGCGATGGCGTGCGCCCTTGCTGCCCATTCCACCGCGTCCTTGAGCGTGGAACTCGGCCAGCGGGGTGCGCTTGATGTAACCCATGTGCGAGATGGTGATGACCACGGGGTCGTCGGGGTAGAAGTCTTCGGCGTTGAACTCGTGGTCGAAGGGGATGATCTCCGTCTTGCGCTCGTCGCCATATTTCTCCTTCACCTCTTGCAGTTCCTGCTTCATCACCTCCTTGCAACGCTCGGGGTTGTCGAGAATCTCCTGCAGGTCGGCAATGAGCTTCATCAGGTCGTCATATTCCTGGTGGAGCTGGTCCACGCGCAGGCCAGTGAGCTGGCTCAGGCGCATATCGACGATGGCTTTCGACTGCGGCTCATCCAAATTGAAGCGGGCTTCCAGGTTGCGCTGGGCGTCGGTGGGCGTCTTACTATTTCTAATAATGTGTACCACCTCGTCGATGTTGTTCACGGCGATGATTAGTCCTTCCAGGATGTGGGCGCGCTCCTGAGCCTTCTTCAGGTCGAAGCGGGTGCGCCTGATGGTCACATCGTGACGATGGTCCACGAAATATTTGATGCACTCCTTCAGCGTGAGCAGCTTCGGGCGCAGTTTTCCATGGGTTCCGGGAATGGGCACCAAGGCAATGCTATTCACTGAGAATGAGCTTTGTAGGGCCGTCATCTTGAAGAGTTTGTTCAGGATGACGTTAGCGTTGGCATCGCGCTTCACGTCCACAACGATACGCATGCCCTGACGGCCCGACTCGTCGTTCACGTTGTGAATGCCCTCCAGCTTGTGCTGGTTGGCCAGCTCGGCAATGTAGGCCACCAAGTCGGCCTTGTTCACGCCGTAGGGAATCTCCGTCACCACAATCTTGTCGTGGGTCTCGCCGGCTTCAATTTCTGCCTTGGCGCGCATCACAATGCGTCCGCGTCCTGTTTCATAGGCGTCGCGCACGCCCTGCAGGCCATAGATATAGGCTCCTGTTGGGAAATCGGGGCCGGGAATATACTTCATCAGTCCCTCGCAGTCGATGTCGGGGTTGTCGATGAAGGCGCAGCAGCCGTCGATGACCTCGCCCAGGTTGTGGGTAGGCATGTTGGTGGCCATACCCACAGCAATGCCGTTGCCGCCGTTCACCAGCAGGTTGGGCACCTTTGTCGGCATCACGCTGGGTTCCAGCAGGGTGTTGTCGAAGTTTGGATCCATGTCCACCGTGTCCTTCTCCAGGTCGTCCATGATGTGCTCGCCCATCTTTGAGAGGCGGCACTCGGTATAACGCATGGCAGCCGGCGAATCGCCGTCCACGCTGCCGAAGTTTCCCTGGCCGTCGACCAGCGTGTAGCGCATGTTCCACTCCTGTCCCATGCGTACGAGGGCACCGTAGACCGAGCTGTCGCCGTGGGGGTGGTACTTACCCAGCACCTCGCCCACCACGCGGGCGCACTTCTTGTGCGGCTTGTCGCTGGTGTTTCCGATGCCCATCATACCATATAATATACGGCGGTGGACGGGTTTAAATCCATCACGCACATCGGGGAGGGCGCGAGCCACAATCACCGACATGGAATAGTCGATGTAGGAGCTTTTCATCTCCTCCTCAATGTTGATTTTTAAGATTCTGTCGTTGTCGAACGTTTGTTCCACTGTTTCGTTGAGTGTTTTAATGTTAACCGTTTTCAGGCAAAATCGCCGTAGAAGCGTTTTTAAGGCCGTCTGGCGCGTTTTCCTGTTTTCCTATTTGTCTGCAAAGGTACACTTTTTTCTCGAAACGAGAAAGCGTTTAAGCAATTTTTAACCCTTTGTTGCTCTCTGAATGTGCTTTTTTTGTGGTACGACCCTTCGTTCCTGAATACAGTTATACAGAATACAGTTTTCATATGGGCAGCTATGCTTATCTGCCGTTTTTTTTGGTAAAAATAATTTACTATATATATAATACACAGTCTGGTTTCTGCCGGTGGAGGATGGCGTCGAATTCGGGCCTCTCGTCGGACTGCACATGGGTGCCGGGAATGGTGTGGATGCTCTCGGGCGGTGCGGTGACAGGTCCGCTG
>JAFPTC010000087.1 GCA_017400455.1 Prevotella sp.
GCAGATTGTCTATACGCTCAACCAGCCCACCGGCGCACGCAACTATCAGGCCGTGTTCTGGAATGTGGCCTACTACGACAAGTATTATTTCCAGAGCATCTTCGGTGAGTTCTACTTCCCCGATGGCACTCAGCCCGACTGGGAAGGACTCTCTTGGTTGCAGAAGCGCTTCATGAAGTGGTTCAACCGCGAGCGCACCAAGACCCTGCTCACCTTCCCCGTCGAGACCATGGCCCTGCTGGTCGACGAGAACGGCGAGTGCAAGGACAAGGAGTGGGGCGACTTCACGGCCGAGATGTACAGCGAAGGCCACTCCTTCTTCACCTACATGAGCGACAATGCCGACTCGCTCAGCTCCTGCTGCCGCCTGCGCAACGAAATCACCGACAACGGCTTCAGCTATACCCTCGGTGCCGGCGGCGTCAGCACCGGCTCGAAGTCTGTCCTCACCATCAACCTCAACCGCTGCATCCAGTATGCCGTTAACCACAAGCTCGACTACCTCGACTACCTGGGCGGCGTCATCGACCTCTGCCACAAGGTGCAGCTGGCCTACAACGAGAACCTCAAGGAGCTGCAGGCTCACGGCATGCTGCCCCTTTTCGATGCTGGCTACATCAACATCGCCCGCCAGTACCTCACCATCGGCATTAATGGACTGGTCGAGGCTGCCGAGTTCATGGGCCTGAAGATCACGCCCAACGACGACTACATGCACTTCGTGCAGGGCATCCTCGGACTCATTGAGAAATACAACAAGCAGTACCGCACGAAGGACGTGATGTTCAACTGCGAGATGATACCCGCCGAGAACGTAGGCGTGAAGCACGCCAAGTGGGACCGTGAGGACGGCTATTTCGTGCCCCGCGACTGCTACAACAGCTACTTCTACGTCGTTGAGGACGACTCGCTCTCCGTCATCGACAAGTTCAAGCTCCACGGACGTCCCTACATCGAGCACCTCACGGGCGGCTCAGCCCTGCACATGAACCTGGAGGAGCACCTCTCGAAGGAGCAGTACCAGCACCTGCTGAAGGTAGCCGCAAAGGAAGGATGCAACTACTTCACGTTCAACATCCCCAACACCGTGTGCAACGACTGCGGCCACATCGACAAGCGCTACCTCAAGGAGTGCCCCCACTGCCATTCGAAGAATGTGGACTACATGACCCGCATCATCGGCTACCTCAAGCGTGTCAGCAACTTCTCGCAGGCCCGCCAGGAGGAGGCATCGCGCCGCTACTACGCCACCGCGTAACTTATGCTGAAGTACGTAAACACAGGCATCGTCTTTCAGGAAATTCCCGACGAAGTGACATTGGCAATCAACATTTCTGGTTGCCCATGTCGCTGTCCGGGATGCCACAGCCGTTATCTTTGGGAAGACGTGGGCATGCCCCTCGACGCCGCCGCCCTCGACGACTTCATCGACCAGTATGGCACCGACATCACCTGCATTGCCTTCATGGGCGGCGATGCCGACCCGAAGAGCGTGAACCTGCTGGCCCAGTACATCCGCGAGGAGCATCCCCAGTTCCACGTGGCCTGGTACAGCGGTCGCATCCGCATTCCCGCCGTCGTCACCGTCACCGATTTCGACTATATCAAGCTCGGTCCCTTCCTGCGCCACCTCGGTCCCCTGAAGTCGCCCACCACCAACCAGCGCCTCTACCACATCCTGCCCGACGGCCGCATGGACGACATCACCGCCCGCTTCTGGCGAAAGTAGTTGCACGCACTTTTTGCACTACTATTTTTGCTCCTCGCAGCACCCCCATTTTTTTGTGGCGTCTCATCAAAAAAAGCACGGAGGCCTTCCCAGAAAAATTTCTCACGTGAGATTTTTTCACGGGAGGCCTTCCCAGAAAAAAATCTCACGTGAGATTTTTTCACGCGGCGGCCCCGCAGGAAAATGTAGGCGGCGCGGCGTGGAAAAACGCGTGATTTTTTTGTCAGTTCGGAATTATTTTGTAATTTCGCAGCCTGTAAATACCTAATGACACGAACAATGAAAAGAATGCTAACTTCTGTCCTCCTGCTGGCAGCCGCTGTGGGCCTGCAGGCGGCAACGGTCACGCTGACGGTGAACAAGACCCGCAAGCAGACCATCACGGGCTTCGGCGCCGCCTGCTGCGACGGAGCCATGTGCCCCTTCGGCAGCGACACCAACCCCGTGAAGCTGCTCTATGGCCCAACGTCGCAGATTGGGCTGAACATCATGCGTATGGAAATATCGCCCAACTTCAAGGGCGACATCACTGCGGCCGACGTGGGATGGGACACCCCCTACGACTGGAAGGGCTCGCTGCCCTCGGCCAAGCTGGTGAAGCAGCGCGGCGGCATCGTCTTCGGCACCCCCTGGTCGCCTCCCGGCGAATATAAGACCAACGGCACGGCGCAGGGTGGCAACAGTGACGCTCAGGGCCGCAAGCGCGGCGAGCTGAGGGCCGACTGCTATGAGAAGTTCTTCCCCTGGCTGAACTCGTTCCTAGCCTACATGAAGAAGAACGGCGTGAACGTCGATGCCGTGAGCGTGCAGAACGAGCCCGACTGGTGGGTGGACTATTCCGGCTGTCTCTACACCCCCGAGCAGCAGCTGAACCTGGTGAGGGACTATGCCCACATGCTCGACCGCGAGACCTATCCCGGCGTGCGCCTCATCAGCGCCGAGCCCTTGGGCTTCGACCCCGTCTATTCCAACACGCTGCTCAACAACTCCGTGGCCCGCAAGCAGATTGACATCGTGGCAGGCCACATCTACGGCCACGCGCCCCTTGGCAACCTGAAGAGCGCTGCCGTGCTGGCCGAGAGATACGGTAAGGAGGTGTGGATGACGGAGCATTCGTCGACCGACCAGATCAAGCGTCTGCCCAACTGGCACGAGCAACTGCTCTTTGCCGAGGAGCTGAACGAGTGTATGCTGGCTGGCTGCACAGGATATATATATTGGTACATGCGCGCACATTGGGCCTTCGTGGGCACGGGCGAGTCGCAGTATAATCCCGGAAACACGAAGAACAAGCTGCTGCCCCGCGCCTTCGTGATGTCCCATTTCTCCAAGCACGTCACCGGCTCCACCCGCCTGACGACTTCTCGCGACATGACCTCCGGCCAGGAGGATCCGCTGGAGTTCTCGGCCTATGTCAAGGGCGACTCGCTCATCGTCATGGCCATCGATACGACCAAGGTGGGCTATGATCTGCGCTTGAAGCTGCCCTTTGCCGTGAAGAGCGGCACGCACCTGCTCTCCACGGGCAACGAAACCGAGAACCTCTGTCAGGAGCAGGCCATCGACATCAGCGAGTCCACGCAGGATTTGATGGTGTCCATGCCCGCCCGCAGCCTGAACACCTATATCTTCCTCATCGACCAGGGCAGCACGGCCATTGAAGAGTTGCCAGCCCCCCAGGACGACGAGCAGAAGACCTACTACGACCTGCGCGGTCGGCGGCTGGACCGCCCCCACGGGCTGTGCATCGAGAAGAGCACCTATGGCGGCTCGAGGGTTATCATGGCCCGTCCCTGATGGCCCATCAAGCCTTTTCTACTACAGTTAACAAAGATGACACGGATTGATTAGAATCTGTGTCATCTTTGTCTTTTGTGGTGGTTATAAAAGTCAGAGGCAGATTCAACCCAGGACTTGCAGCCCTTGGTGGTTGATGTCCAGTGCGGCAGCTTCCTGCTGGTAGCGAGCCGCGTGCTGGCCGTCGCCCAGCCCTTGGTAGCCCAGGGCGAGCATGTAGAGGCAGTGGATGCGGTTCTTGGTGTCGAGACTGTCCTCCCAGATGAGCAAGTCGGGCAGGGAGACGGCAAAGTAGTCCATCGTCTGGTGTTCAAACAGGTGCTGCTTGCCATAGTTCACCAGTTTGTAGAAGCGGCCGTTGGCCTCGTCCCTGCGGCCAAGCTTCAGGAGTGCCATGCCCTGATAGTAGATTTTGTCGGGTTTGGCGTCGTTGTAGTACATGGCGGGAACGGGGTCCTGCGGCCCTTTCACGGCCTGCTCCCAGCAGTCTTTTGCCTTCTCTGCCTGTCCCTTGGCCTCGTAGGCCAGTCCAAGGTAATAGTAGAAGTCGTTCTCCTGTGCTCCGTAGAGCTTCCCCTCGCCCAGATGGGGAGGATACTCCATACATTCATTCAGCAGCTTGATGGCTTGGTCGTAGTGATGCGAGCCGATGGCCTGTTTGGCCAGTTCCACACGGCAGAACTGATACTGGCTGGGCACCTTGCCTTCGCCTCCCTCCCACGGGTGGAACTGATGGGCATCGAGCTTCTGCATGGCTTCCTTGTAGCGGCCCAGCTGATTGAGCAGGGTGATTTCTTCGAGTATGAGGTCGTCGCGCTGGCTGACCAGCTGCGGGTATTGCTGCAAGAAGGCCAGCCGCTGGGCGTGGGGCTTCTGTAGCCGCTTGTAGAGCTGGTCCAGCTCCATGAGCATACGGCTGTCGCTCTCGTCCAGGCTGAAGGCGCGCTCCATATAATCCTGGGCACGCTTCTCCCGCTCTTCAGCGGGGGCTGAGGGAAGATTCTTGTTGAAGCAGGCGAGTGCCAGATTGCGCCACACGGTGGGGAAGGAGGGGTCGAGACGGGCCGACTGCTCCCAGTTCTCTACCGCGAGATCGTACTGCCGCTTGTCGTAGTAGAGACAGCCGAGGTAGTAGGGGGCCCGGGCACTACTGGGGCAGGCCGTCTTGGCGGCCTCCAGTGCCATCACATCCTCCAGACGGTTGGGGAAACAGCAATAGGAGTCCGTCTGTTCAGCCTTGGCAAAGCAGGATTGTGCCTGGCTGACCCGTCCCAGCATGGATTGTGCGTAGCCCATATAATAATAGGTCATGGGCGAGGCAGCCTGCGCGTTTTCGGCCATCTGCCAAATGTCGATGGCCTCATGGTAGAGACCCGCCTGCATGTAGTCGAGTGCCAGCTCGTCGTAGTTTTGGCTGCTGTGGCGAAGCAGCCGTTTCATGTCGCTTAGCAACTCATTGTCATTGGTCAGCAGGTATTGCTCGTAGCGGATGCCATAGTTGAAGCGGTCAATCAGCAGCGACTCCTTGATGAGTTGCAGTCGGTCGTTCAGTTCCTTTGAACTTCCCATCTGCAAATCGCCTTTCCGGCTGCGCTCACTGAGCTTGCGCAGCACGGCTGCCTTCAGTGCGCGGGCCTTGTGGTTGTGGCTGTTGGCCATGAGACAGCGGTCCAGTTCGTCGAGTGCATCGTCATAGCGGCCCTGACTGGTGCTGATGCAGGCCGCCTCGAAGTAGCCGGCGTCAGCCCATGCCTTGCTCCATGTGGATTTCCAGAACAGTTCGTATGCCTCTTGCGGGCGTGACAGATACTTCAGCGTGAGTGCAAGGTTGAAGATGGGCTCGCTGTCGTAGGGGTTGGGATTGCGCTTTTGCCAAATCTTCACGGCGTGGCGCAGGTATGGCTCGGCTTTGTCGAAGCGGCCTCGGCGCAGATACCACAATCCTATCTGGTTCAGACAGCGCACGTCGTCGGGGTCGCGGCGCAGGGCCTCCTCATAATAGTCAAGGGCCGACCACGTGGCGTGGCGGTACTGCTCCAGATGGAGTCCCGTCAAGTAGAGCTGGTCGTTGGTCTTCGTGTCCTTTGGCGGCAGGGCAGCCTCGGCGGCATCGGGGATGGGGCGAATGTCGTCGGGCTCGGCGTGCCAGTGGAGGAGTGGGGCGTGCAGAACGGAACGTGAGGCGTTCTCTTCCGATGCCTTTGAAGATGCTCCTTCCGCCCGGCTGATGGTGAAGGAAAGCTCATTCAGCGGAGTACATTCAACGTCGACCGTTTCTTCCAGCACTTCTTCGGGCGAGAGGGTCACTTTTTTGTTTAAAAACTCCTTGCCCTGGTCGCTGCTGAGCGCCAGGCGCACCTCCTGCCGCGATGTGGCCAACACCATGATGCGCACATGCTTTCCTTTTGTCTCTGGGCACTCGTCTTTTATCTCTTCAATGTTGAAAATAAAGTCCTTCGTGGCCTGCTTCACCACCCCCAGCTCGCGATAGGGCATGAAATACTGTGTGAACAGTTTCTCCTCGTAGGGCATCAGCCAGGTGAAGTCGGGCTGGTTCTCAGTGTAAACACCTGCCATCAGCTCGATGTAAGGGCGGAAGCCCGATGGGGCCAGATCATCCGTCAGGTTCCTGTCCCAGGCGCGGCCGAAGTCGCCGTTGCCCCAGGTCCACTGCTTCTTGCCAGGGGAGAAATGGTGACTGGCCACATGGAGCATGCCGCCGTGGGTGTCGTTCTCGTAGCCGCCTTCAAAGTCGTACTTCGAGTTCACGGCCATATAGCTCGTGGGCACCTTGATATTCTTGTAGTTGGAAATGTCAACACCGGCGGAGTAGTCCATTTTGTAATAAGATCCCGTGGCGATGGGGAACGAGGAAACGGCGCGCTTGCCGTGGTCGAAGACGGCATTCACATCGGGCGGGAACACGCTTTGGTAGGCATCGTTTACCTCCACGGCAGGATTGGCCCACCAGAGGAAGGTCTGTGGCAGCGGGGTGCGGTTGCTCACGCGGCCTTGTATCTCCAGATAAGCGCAGCCGGGGCGCAGGGTGAAGCCGGCCATGCCTTTTTGGTGGAACATGCGTTCCATCTCGTTCAACCACACGGTGACACTGCCGTCGGCATTCTCCTCAATGTCGCAGTCGACGGGCAGATAGGTCGAGGGGCGGTGGTGCTGGGGCCAGTTGAACTCGATGCCACCGCTGATCCAGGGCCCTGTCAGTCCCACCAGGGCGGGCTTGATGACGTGATTGTAGTAGACGAAGTGGCGCTCTTTCACCTTGTCGTAAGCCATCTGTATGCGACCGCCCAGCTGGGGCAGGATCATCACCTTAATATACTCGTTCTCCAGAAAGACGGCTTGCCAGTCCTTGTCGGTTTTCTCATCGGAGATGCGCTCGATGACGGGGTAGGGGTATACCACGCCACTCGATCCCTGATAAACACGCTTCTCCAGGAAAATGGGGTTCTTCTCAGGCTTCCCCTCCTCGTAGGTGGGGATGCTCACGGTTTCTTGCCAAGCTTTTACCATTTCGGTTATTAGTCATTTATGATTTGTTGTTCATTTCACCAGTTCCTTCTCCAACTCCTCCAGGCTCTTTCCTTTCGTCTCAGGGCAGCGACGCCAGAGGAAGATGAAGGCACAGGCGCAGATGGCACTATACACCCAGAAGGTGCCGCTGCTGCCCAGGGCGGCGTTCATTGATGGGAACGAGAACGTCAGTGTGCAGCACCCCATCCACAGGGCAAAGGTGCAGGTGGCCATGGCCACGCCACGGATGCGGTTGGGGAATATCTCTGCCAGTAGCGTCCACGTCACGGGGCCGAGGGTCATGGCATAGACCGAGATGGCTGCCACGACGAGCATCACCATGCCCATGCCTGTCACGCCGAGGAAATAACAGGTGCCCAGCGTTAGGTAGATGAGTCCCAGTCCGCCGGCACCAATGAGGATGAGTGTGCGGCGCCCCCACTTCTCGATGGTGTAGAGGGCCACGATGGTGAAGACGACGTTGGCCACGCCCGTAATGACGATGTTGATGAACATCCCATCGACGTCGTAGCCAGCCCCCAGGAATATCTCCTGAGCGTAATTGAAGATGACATTCGTGCCGCACCACTGCTGGAACACGGCAATGACGAGGCCCAGAAGCAGCACTCGCCGGTAACTGGCTCCCCATACGGCCCCCAAGGGGGCTTCTTTAGTTCTGTCTGCAGAAACTATCGTGTCCCCCTCGGGGGACGAAAGGGGGGCCGTCCCTTTCTTTAGTTTTAAGAACACAGGACTTTCGGGTATGAAGAAGCTCATCAGCAGGAAGAGCGCAGCCGGCAGCGTCTCAGCCCAGAACATCCAGCGCCAGCCCCATTCAATGTTCCATGCCTGGTCGGCCGCCACGCTGGTGTTGCGGGCCAATAGCATGTTTACTATCTGTGCTGCCAGGATGCCCAGTACGATGGTCATCTGGTTCAGGCTGACCATGCGTCCGCGAATCTCCGTAGGACTCACCTCGGCAATGTACATTGGTGCCAGTGCCGAAGCCACGCCGATGCCGATGCCGCCGATGAAGCGTGCTATATTGAATAAGGTGAAGTGGGACACCCAGCCCGTCATCACTGCCGACACGGTGAACAGCACCGCCGATAGCATGAGCAGCGGCTTGCGCCCCCAGCGGTCGGCAGCTGCTCCGGCCACCATCGCACCCACCAGGCATCCCACCAGCGCCGTCGACATGGCCACACCCTGCATCAGCGGGTCGTGGGTGATGTCGAAGAACACTTCGTAGAATGGCTTGGCGCCGCCAATAACTACCCAGTCATAGCCGAAGAGCAGCCCGCCCATGGCCGACACGGCGCAAATGAAATAGAGGAAGCTTTTATTCATCTTGTTATGATCTGCTTAGCATGCCCTTTCTCTTGTTGTTTTTCCACCCCTTCATCTTATGACTTTTCTGCTGCGGGTGCCTTGGCCGTCGGTGGTCTGCTCAATGAAGAGGCCGTGGGCGCCGGCCTCGGCAGGCCGTCCGTCCATGCGGAACAGCCTGGTCCGTGCGCTGCCCATGGCTGGCAGGCTGTTAATGCCCTTGGTCTCGGCGTTAGAGAACTGCCATGCGTCGAAATAGACGTTCGTGGCCTCGGTGAAAACAAGGTAAACCGAGCGCAGCCCATTGAAGACGGCGGGGTCGAGTTCTATCGTGTGGTCTTCAAAGCCCGTCGACGAAAATTCCACCCTTGCTGATGCCTTGGCGGTGCGGCTGGCCAGGCGAATCTCCAGCGCGCCGCTGCCCTTGGCGCGGACGGTGAACGCTGTGGCACCCGTCTTGCCGAAGTCCACCTTGCGCAGCATGGTCCAGGCGCCGGCCTTCATCCTCACCTGCATGTTCTGCGAGGCGTCGTTGCCCAGCGTGCTCACCGAGGTGGCCTTCGTAATGTTGCTGAAGTCCTCATAGCTCACGCCGCCCGCCGTGGCCATGGTCTCGGCCTGTTGCAGGCGGTAGGGGTCGAGGTTCTGCGTGGGTGTGACGCCCGTCTTGCTCATCGTCACCTTGCCAATCTTCTGCTGCGTCTCGTTCACCGTGGCTTTGTTCACGCAAATGGAGCGGAACCCCGAAGCCCCGGTGTTCATGGCCTGTTCCAGCATGCTGCAATGATAGAACAGATAGTAGCCGGTGCCGAACTTCTGCAGGTGGGTGTGGTTGTTTCCCCATCCGAAGCCGAAGCTGCCCGGGTTGGCCACATACTCGCCGCGATACTCCCACGAGTCGGGGTCCAGGGGCGTGTCGGTGACCATGTAGCACATGCTGCATGTCGAGGGCGAGGGCTGCGAGCCGCGCTTGGCGTAGGACGACCAGTCGTTGCGGTCGCTCCACGACGTGTTGTAGGTGTAGACGAAGCGTCCGTTCATCATATTCAGCTCGCTGGCCTCGAACAGGTAGGGTGCGGGCAGGTTGACGGCCTTTCCGTCGAGGCCTGTCATGCTGCTCTTCAGGCGGGCTATGCGCGAGTTGCCGGGCATGAGTTTCGAGCCCGTGGGTTGTGGGTCGCCGCCACCGAAGGCTATCCAGCCGGTGCCCTCGTCGTCAATCACCACGCCCGGGTCGAAGATCCAGTTGCAGGGTTTCACGCCCGGCGTGTCGCCGTCGATCATGGGCTTCGACAGTGGCGACTTCCAGGGGCCTGTTGGCGACGACGCCTTCAGCACGCCTATGCTTCCGCCGCTGTTGGCGAAGTAGAGGAAGAACTCCGGCAGGCCGTTGGCCCCCATTCGCCACGTCACCGATGGTGCCCATGAGGCGGCGAAGCGCCATCCCCACGACGAGCAGAGCTTGGCCACGTCGATGGTGCCGTGGAACGTCCAGTTGGCCATGTCGTCGGTCGAGAAGACCACCAGCGACTTGATGGCGCCGTAGTCGTTGTTGCCTTTTTTGCCGTTCTTGATAAACTGCTGATGGTCGTTAGAGCCGTAGACATAGACGCGGCCATCATACTCCAGGGCCGTGGGGTCGGCGCAGAACACACTGGCACTGATGGGATTGCCGTTGTTGGCGTCCTTGTAGCTGGTGGCCACGGTCTGGGCCGTGGCGTTGAGGGCGGCTGCCATGACGGCAGCCGAAAGCGTGATATGCTTGGAAAATGGTTTAAGTAACATATTTTTAATTAATTATTTATAGCAAACTTGCAAGTCGAGGTGTTTCCCTGCCCATCGCTCACGGTGGCTACGTACACGCCGGCGGGCAGGTGACCCATCGAGGCGTCGGCATAGCCTGCGCTGAGCGTGGCCTGAAGCCTTCCGACGGTCTGCCCCGACAGGTTCACGATGCTGATGGCGACGTCGCCGCCACGGCTCCTGTTGCCGTGGATGGCCAGTCGGCCGGCGACAAAGCGCACGCTGAGCTGCTGCTGCGTCGTGGCCAGCAGGTCGTCGATGGCCGATGGGACAGGCTGTTCAATGTCGGTGGCGTAGCTCGACGGATGGTTGGCCTTGGCTATCGTCGGCACATTCATCAGCAGCACCTGGCTGCCGCCGTCGGGATAGCGGGCGGCCGTCTGGTCGCTGTTCATGGCGGTGTAGGCAAAGCGGTCGGTCCACAACCCGTCGGCGTCCGTCAGCAGCACGTCGCCGCCCTCGGCAGCCAGCTTGAACGAGGCGTGCAGCTGCGACAGGGGCTGCAGGCCGTCGCACCACACCACCAGGTGGCCGTGGGCGGGGATGACGGTCGACGCCAGGCCCTCGCCCTTGCTAATCTGATACTTCTGGGGTTTCTTGGCGTTGTCGCTGAGGAACATTCCCTCCACGTCGATGGGCTGGTCGGTGGTGTTGTAAAGCTCCACCCAGTCGTTGCGCTTGAAATGCTCGTTCACGTAGATGCCGTTGGCTGCGCTGACCTCGTTGATGCGCACGGGCGTGAAGCCCTGGGCCATGCGCTCCTCGTCGGACAGCGGCTCGAAGGTGGCCACGAGGTTCACGCTGGTGGCATCGGGCAGGCTGATGGTCTCTTCACCGTCGATGAGCAGCCCGTTCTGCTCCCAGCCGGCAAACCGATAGCCCGCCGGCGCAATGGCCTTGAGGCTGACGGGCTGGAACAGTGTGCCGTTGAAGTCGGCGTAGGGCACCTCCGTGTCGTTCACCATCAGCCGGGCACCCTCGGTGTCGGCTTTCAGGGTGAGGGCGGTGCGCTTGGCGGTCGCCAGCTGCATGGGCTGAAACTCGCGAATGCAGGTTATCATGCGGCTCAGCCGGTTCTGCAGTTTCCGCTTGATGGTGGCCACGCAACTCTGCGGCGAGTGGCTGTCGCCTGTGAGTTGCAGCATGGGGTATAGCCGGTTGGCCAGCTCGTCGACGATGGCTTCGGCCCGCTTGCGCTCGAACACGCTGCCGCCCATGATGCAGAAGGTGTCGATGAACTTACGTCTGAAACCGTCGTGCTCCAGCAGGTTGAGGAAGAAGCTGACGAACTCCATGTGGCTGAATCCCGTGAAGAAGGTGAAGGGATTGTCGTTGTTGGTGTTATAGCGCAGGCCGAACACATAGTCCAGGTCGAAGCACACGAAGCGGTAGCGTCCGTCCTTCTGGCTGCGATAAGCCTTGATGTTGTTGTCGGGCCAGTCCTGGTTGCCTAAGTAGAGCTCCACGGCCATCCAGTTGGTGAACTCGTCGATGTCGAGCAGTGTCAGCAGCTCGTCGTAGGCGCCGGCGTCGTTGATGTGGCGCCCCAGCTCGTAGATGCGGTTCAGGGCGTCGGGCGTGCCCAGCTTGAACTGGAAGTTCTCGAACATGTCCAGCTCCTCGTCGTCGTAGCCGAAGTTAGCGTATGCAAACTTGTCGTTATTCGTTTCGCGCAGGTTGAGCACGCCCCGGCACTGGCCGTTCACATATTCTATGATGGGCACATAGCTCTGCACGTCGACGTCGATTTCCGAGCGCTGGATGATGGTTTGCAGCGCGGGGTCGATAAATCGGGCGTGGTGGGTCCACACGTCGTTGCCGCCGTTGCGCACCAGCAATGCCTTGTTGCGAATGAAGGGTTTCTGGGGGAAGAACGAGTAGTCGAAGCGGTTCTGTCCGTCGAACACCTTGTTGGCTTTCAGCTTGAACGAGCGTTCTGGCTGCGAGCGGGTCCATCCGCCCGAAACGCTGATGTTCACGTCCTGGTTGAAGGCCATCTGTCCGTCGGTGCCAATGAAGCTGAAGTTCACGGGGCGGTCCCACGGCATGTTGTAGTTCCTCGGCCTGTCCTGGCCGTTGCCCGCGCGGCCGTTGGTGCCGTCGCCATCGCAGTCGATGCCAATCTTCGGGTCGGTGAAGTAGCGCTTGTCGCCCACGATGCTGATTACGGGGAAGGTGAACTCGTTGTCGGTGTGGATATAGCTGCGTGTGACGGGCGGGCTGGGCAGATAGCCGTCCTGGAACAGGCGGAAGGTGTAGGCGGTGGTGGCCGTCACCCTGAACTTGCCGTCCTTGCTCCGCTGGCTGCTGTCGGTGTTCCGGCCCTCGTCCTCGTAGGACTCCCAGGTGATGTCGTCGAAATAGAAGTTGTTCTCCTGCCGGCTCTCGTTCAGGTTGAAGGCGATGGTCTGCAGCTCCGACGGGTTGGCGGGCTGCCACCATCCGCCGCTGCTGACGCCGGCCTGCTCGGCGGTGACGGTTCCTTCGTACACGATTTCCTGCCACTCGGTGGTGATGTTGTAGCCGCCCTCCTTCAGCATCTGCCAGTGGATATAGCTGCCGGGCGTGCGATGCGACTGCACGCTGACGTGGGCGGGCTTGTCGGCGCGCACCCACATGTGGAAGCGATACTTGTCGCCGGCGTTCCAATAGTGGTCGGGGGTGTAGACAAAGAACTGCGTGGTCCAGTCCTCCTGCGCGTTGGCCACGGCGTGTACCTTGATGCCGCGTGAGCCGTCGTGTCCGGCGCCGTCGACGAAGTTCGGGTTCATGCTGCCGTCGCCGTCACCATCCTTGCCGCGCAGGCAGGTATCGTCATCGCCCTCGCAGTCGCTGTTGCTCACGTGGTTGTTCCATGGCGACGTGTCCTCATCCTCCTTCTTCGGAGCCTGGGGCAGGCTGCCGTCGGTGGTGTACATCAGCGTGGCCCCTTCAGGAATGTCGACTACCACGTTGAGCACTCCGGGAAAGAGCTGGCTGCCCTGGCTGACCACCGGTGGTGCCAGCCGCTCGGAGGCATAGCGGGCCGTGGCGTTGGTGGCCTCGGGCGTGGGGGTGGAAGTCCATGCCCACTGGTCGCCGCCGTCGGTGGTGCGTGCCCAGGCCGTGCGGCTCAGCGCCTCGGGATAGCTCTGCTGGGCCACCAGCGAGCCGTCGCGGGCGGTAAGGGTGATGGTGCCGCCGTCGCAGTTGAGCTTGAAGGGAGCCTGCGTGTCCTTGATGTCGTCAGACCCCATCCACACCACCTTGAAGCCTCCTGCGGGCACGCTGCCCATGCCTTTAGGCAGTTGCCAGCTGTGGCCCTCGCCGTCGCTGAGCGTCATGCCGTCGAGGCTGACGGCCGCGTCGGTGGGGTTGTATAGCTCGATCCAGCTGTCGAAGTTGATGGCGGGGCTGAGCACCACGCCCGCGTTAGAGGCCATCACCTCGTTGATTACCAGAATGGCAGATAGTACACTTGTCAGCATGTTCTCCGTTTTTTTATGTGCTGCAAAATTACTGCTTTTCGCGCTTTTTTCCAAAGGAAAACCTCCCATTTCCTTTTGTGGGCTGGGCAATGCAACAAACTGAAAAGAGAATGAAACGCCAAGGCGCCCCGCCGCCTTTCGGCAAGGAGGGAAAAACAGGGGGCGGGGAGAAATGCGCACCCTGCCATGCTTTTTACTCATAAACTCCTGCCCGCTGAAACGGGGGTGCTGGATAAAGGGGAAAAGACACGTGAGAAAAAGGGAAAAGGCACTGAGTAACAGGGAAAAAGGTACCGAGTTTCCCGATTCGGGCGCCCGCCCTCATTAATAAGGGCGGCCGCCCTTATTAATCCGAGCGGGCGGGCTTATTAGTGTGGGCGGGCGCTGAACTCCGAGTTTTATTCCGTCGTGGCATACTTCATTTTGTTGGTTTTGCAAGACTTTGTGTTGATAATTCTGTAACTAAGTGATAATAAAAAATAACTTGGGACGGTTTTGAAACACAGAGACACAGAGGTACAGAGTTTATTTCTTATAAAAGAATAAGGCTCTGTGTCTCTGTATCTCTGTGTTTAATTCATCATCATTGTACCAACTTATTATTTAACGGTTACTAAACCAACACATAATCTGTAGAACCATTTTGGTTTTGTGCACAGGACAAAAAACTCTCTGAGATTTTTTCCGATCTCGCTTGGCTATGTTAAAAATAATGTGTACTTTTGCAACAGCAAAAAGCTGAAAAGCGATCAGAGCCGACCGAAATGAACGAGAATCGAGAGTTATACATGGATGCGCTCTACATCATGTTCTACGGAGGGGTGACGATGATGGCCGTCGTGGCATGCATCTATCTGCTCTTCCGCCGAGCCAATGCCATTGCGCCCGAGGTGAAGTCCCCCTTGCGCCTGCGCCGCTGGGTGGGCGCCTTCTTTGCACTGATGGCCGTGGGGCATGTGTGGTGGCTGCTGCTGTCTTATTACAACATCCTGGGCGACTTGTGGATGAGCACCGCCGTGGCCGTGACGCTCGACTGCCTGACACTGGTGCCCGTGATGCTGGCCATGCAGCTGGCCATGTTGCAGGACCGACGGCGCCCGCTGTGGCCCCTCGCGGTGGCAATGGTGCCAGTGACGGTCATCTTGGGGGTTGTCATCGCCCTGCGCGACGAAGGGATTCTGTCGTGGCTGCGCGTCTATTTCCTGCTATCGGGCATTGCCTTTACCCTCTATATGGTCTATGCCGTCAGGCAATATGGCCAGTGGCTGCGCGATAACTATGCCGACCTGGAGCACAAGGAGCTGTGGCAGAGCCTCATAGCCATCTTCGTATGTCTGCTGGTGATGAGTTTCTACATGAGCGGCAGCACGGTGGCAGGCTTTGACTATATCGTTCAGATTAACGACACCATGCTGCTGGCCCTTCTGCTTTGGCGAGTGGAGACGCTACAGACGCTGGACGCTGTGGCAGCACAGCCCGTGGTAGCGGCCGAGGAGCCGCATGCTGCCCCCTCGCCCTCGTTCCTTTCCAACATAGGTCAGCTCCTGGAGCAGCACTGTGAGGCCACGCAGCTCTATCTGCACCACGACATCAGCCTGGTGCAGCTGGCCGAGGCCATTGGCACCAACCGCAGCTACCTGAGCCAGCACTTCTCGCGCAACGGCACCACTTACAATGCCTACATCAACGGCCTGCGCATCCAGCATTTCGTGAACCTCTACCATGAGGCCGTGGCCACCCAGCGTCCCTTCACGGCCCAGCAGCTGGCCCACGAGTGCGGCTTCCATAGCTATAGCACCTTCAGCGCAGCCTTCAAGCAGCGCATGGGCCAGAACGTCACGACATGGATGCGCGAGGCCTCTGACTGAGCAAGGACTGTTTTAGAAAGGAACGACTTTCAGAATTTGCAAAAAAGGTTTCAGAATTTGCAATAATCGGCCATTTCATCGGCGTTGCCCTTGCAAATGATGAGAATGTTTTGTAATTTTGCATCGTGCTTTCCCCGGAAAAGAATGGGATAGTGCCATCCGTATGATGATAAATCAAATTATTCAACTTTCTCAAGTTATAGGAGTTCTGGAGTTACAGAAGTTCCGGAGTGCAGACAATAGTTCTGCTACGATGGCACTTCAATAATAACTACCTGAAAAGTGTAGAGAAAGGACTAACGTCTGAACTCCAGCAACTCCAGAACTCCTGAACTAC
>JAFPTC010000088.1 GCA_017400455.1 Prevotella sp.
AAGCACGACTTCGAAAAAGATCCCATCGAGACCAAGATTGTAGGCGACTGGGTGTATGCCTGCGACACCACACTGGGTGCCGACGACGGCATGGGCGTGGCCGCCATCATGGCTGTATTTGCCAGCAAGACCGCAAAGCACGGACCGCTGGAGGCCCTCATCACCACCGACGAAGAGACGGGAATGACCGGTGCTTTCGGCCTGAAGAAAGGCGAGCTGCACGGCGACTACCTGCTGAACCTGGACAGCGAGACCGAGGGAGAGCTCTATGTTGGCTGCGCCGGCGGTATCGACGCTGCCATAAGCATCCCCTACAAGACTGAGAAAGCCCCCAAAGGCGTGGTGGCATACAAACTCACCATCGGCGGCCTGAAGGGCGGTCACAGCGGCATGGAAATCAACACTGGCCGCGCCAACGCCAACAAACTGCTGTTCCGTCACCTGCGCTGGGTTGCCGAATGCGGCATCCGCCTCATCAGCCTCGAGGGCGGCAACATGCGCAACGCCATACCGCGTGATGCCGAAGCCGTCATCGCAATGCCCAAGGAGCACGAGGAGTGCATCCTCAAGGAATTCGACAAAGTGGCCGGATGGGTGAAGAAAGAGCTCGCCAACGTGGAGCCCGACTTCTTCATGAAATATGAGAAGGTTCGCATGAACCCCACCGTCATCGATGAGAAGGGCACCCAGACTATCATCAACCTGATGATGGTTGCCCCGAACGGAGTCATCCGCATGAGCAAGGACATGGAAGGCTTGGTGGAGACTTCGCTGAACCTGGCCATAGCCAAGACCACCGCCAGCAAGAAGTTCGTCGTGTACGCTCTGCTGCGCAGCAGCGTTGACACCGCCAAGGAGGCTCTTGCCGAGCGTCTGGTGTGCCTGGCCGAACTGGCCGGTGGCAAATGCCAGCTCAGCGGCGCTTATCCCGGATGGAAGCCCAACATGGAGAGCCAGCTGCTGAAGACCATGAAGGCCACCTACAAGAAACTCTACAAGAAAGAGCCCGCCGTCGTGGCCATCCACGCCGGTCTTGAGTGCGGCCTGCTCGGTGGCAAATATCCCGACATGGAGATGATCAGCTTCGGCCCGACGCTGCAGAGCCCACACAGTCCCGACGAACGCTGCTACATTCCGAGCACCAAGAAGTTCTACGAGTACCTGCTTGCCACACTGGAAGCAATACCTGTGAAGAAATAAGCAATAAACAACGGAAAAGAAAAGCCGGTCAATGTGGCCGGCTTTTTTTATGAGAGCCGCACACGCGGGTCGAGGACGGCGTAGAGGATATCTGTGAGGATGTTGATAACCACCAGCAGGATGCAGATAAAGAGGATAGTGCCCATAACAACGGGGAAGTCGTACTTCTCCAGACCATCGACAATGACGACACCCATGCCCTTCCAGTCGAAGACATATTCCACGAAGACTGCACCTGCCAGCAGACCGGCGAGCCATCCACTGGCAGATGTCACCACCGGGTTGAGAGCGTTGCGCAATGCATGTTTTACCACCACACGGCGATAGCTCAACCCTTTGGCACGCGCGGTACGTATATAATCCTGCGAGAGGGCCTCGAGCATGGAGTTCTTGGTGAGCTGCGTAAGCGTTGCCAAAGGACGTATGCCAAG
>JAFPTC010000089.1 GCA_017400455.1 Prevotella sp.
ACCCTTCCTACCTCAGTCACCCTTAGTGGCTTCAGAATCGATGAAGGCAACAGCGTGGACCTGAAAGACTTCTTGAACGTCAGTCCTGCTAATTCCCAGATACCTGATAATCTCCTCTGGTACGTTGGCGACAGCTACAATCAGCCAGGTAACTACGGGCAGTTTGCCACCATCAGTGGCAGCACACTGACCGCCGTAAAGCCCAACCTGAGCAATGGCGAAAACCTGCCGATTCCTTATGGATTTGTCATCAATGGTGGCAACAACTCGCCACTACTCGTCAATGGCAACCCTGTTCAAAACGCAACTTTCTACATCGAACGGCCTGTCAAGACCCTGACCATCGTCACCGAGGCATTCGAGGTGCAGGTGAACCAAACTGATGTGCTGACCGCCTTCATGCTCAACAATAACACCACCAAGGCCTACAGCACTGCCCCGGCGGAGACTACCGACAAGGTAAAGTGGGAAATTGAAGATGCCTCCTACATTCAGGAAGGACAGGGCACTTGGACTCCCATTAAGGGCGGCACCACCCGCATCCGTCCCTATGTTGAGCGCACTGAGGGCAACCTCTACCCTGAGGGCAACAAGTGGATTACGGTCACCATCATCGTGCCTGTCAGTGGAGCTCAGCTCAACTGGCCTATTGACGGCCAGACTCAAGAGTATGTCACCTTCAAGGTGAACGTGGGCGACCAGAATATCTATCAGCGTCTGGCCAGTTTCGTGATCATCACGCCTGAAGAAGCTACCAACAAGACTTTCACCATGGAGAATGTCAGCCAAAGCCAAGGCATTATCAGCGTTGACGAGAGCAACAAGAACATCAGTGCCCTCCAGGCGGGCATTGGCAGGGTGAAGATTCAGCCTAGTGGCACCGGCGGCGAAAACCACCCCGTCTACATCAACATTGAGGTATTCGACCCCCTCAAGGAGGTAAGCTTCACCCAGAATCCCCTGCTCTTCTCCTCGGGAGCCAACACGACACTCGATGTTGTCAATGCTGGCATCCGCCAGAACATCGTGTGGCAACAGACGGGCAAGACGCTTCAGGACGGAGCCATCACCATTGAGGGTGTTCTCACCGGTTCTGGTACCATAGGCCCCAACGGCCCCATGCTGACCCTGACCAACACCGAGCTGCCCAAGGGTGAGAGCACCGTCACCGTCACCCTGGGATGGAATGACTACAGCAACTACGTCGGTACTGATGGCTCCATCGCCAAGACATGGAACAACGGCCAGAGCTTCACGGTGAAGATTACGAAGGAGCTCGACCACTTTGTCATCACCGTCACCCCCGACAACAATTATCCCACCACCGGCACCATCACCCTGACCCCCGTTCCCGCAGATGCCGACTTCAACTGGGCTGACTATGCTAACATCCTCTCCGTCACTAGTCAGAACTACGACAACTCCTGGCATACCTTCGACATGAAGTACGCCGGTGAGGGCAGCTACAGCTACATGGCTATTCTGCCTGGACTGTTCTCTGCCACCTGCGGACAAAACGAAACCGTGGAATTCGAGGTTCCCGCCAGGGTGACCTTTGAAAGCGGATGGCAGTGGAAGAGTAATCCTTACGGCAAAATGAGGTCGAACAAGAACCTCTACAATTACTTTGGCGATGACCTGGCTGAAGCGCGCACCTACGACAAGCTGCTCTTCAACGATCCTGAATGGGGCTACTGGGGCTCGCTTTACGAGAGCAGCGAAACTGCCATCGCTCAGGCTCAGATGTATAAGGTGAAGATGAGTGCCGAGCATCTGACCTGGCTCTCTGAGGGTCAGAAGGCAACGAAGAACGCCTACGCAGTAGCCCAGGGCTGGAACTGGATTGGCTCTCCCTACTTCTACCAGCGCACGCTGGTAAATGCCGTCAGTGAGCCCGTTGAAGGTATGGTCATCGTGGGCAAGACCGGCTCGGCTGAGTATAGCGGCAACGCCTGGAGCGGCGACCTGAAGACCATCGACCCCCAGCAGGGCTACTATGTCTACCTGCCGGCAACACCTCAGACGGGAGAGTTCGAACTGAACAGCGAGGTGAACGGCATGGCGCAGGGCGACGACACACCCGCCGGCGCCCGCATGATGAGCCAGAGCGTGTGGAGCTACGACCACTCCCGCTTTGCCAACAACATGACCATGGTGGCTGAGGTGAGCAACCTTGAACATCCTGAGCAGTACACCATCGGTGCTTTCGTGGGCGACGAGTGCCGCGGTGAGGGCATCTTCGAGCATGGCCTCGCCTTCATCACCGTCCACACCGACGGCGGTGAGCAGGTGAGCTTCCAGCTGCACAACGAGCTCACCAACGAGTACATCGGCATCGACCAGACCGTCAACTCGGGCAGCATGCGCCTCGGCTCGCTGAAGGCTCCCGTGCAGCTGACAGGCCAGCTCGTCGTCACGGGCATTAGCAACATTGAACGCACACCGCAGCACGCTGAACGTTACGACCTGAACGGTCGCACCGTGAACGCCGACCGGAAGGGTATGACCATTGAACGCATGGCCAACGGCACCTTCCGCAAGGTGGTCCGCTAAATACAAAAGTCTCTTCTCCCCTACCCCTCTCTCTCCATGGGAGGGGGCAAGGGGAGACCTGAATCTGAAATAAACTCAAATGGAACTCATGATGAGCAGGAAACATTATAAGGTTCGCGCGTACATTAAATATGTTTTATGTATCGCCGCAATGCTGCCCCCCTGGCTTTGGAGGGGGCAGGGGGAGGCCTCGGCCCAGTCGGTGACGCTGGGACAGAACACCATCTCAAACATAGCCAAGAGCGACCCGCTCATCATCACTGGCGCCATCGGCACACAGAACACCTACTACCACTCCTCCATAGGCGGTGGATACCGCTCGCCGTGGTCGAACTCGTTCTATGCCAACCTGAACATCTCGCTCTATGGCATCTCCATGCCCTTTGCGTTCTACTACAGCAACAACAACTCGTCGTGGAGCTTCCCCCACATCTCGTTCCACATAGACCCCACGTACAAGAACTGGCGCGGCCACTTCGGACGCTCCAGCATGGGCATGCACCCCTATCTGATGAGCATGTCGTTCAACGGCGTGGGCCTGGAGTACAACGCTAAGAAAGTGCGCTTCGGCGCCTTCTACGGCGAGCTGCGCAATGCCATCAACGACGACCCAGAAAACCCCACTGCCCGCCAGCCACAATATTCGCGCCTGGGCTGGGGACTGAAGGCTGGCTATGGCAGCCAGCGCAACTATCTGGACCTGTACTTCCTGCGTGCCTACGACCGCATCAACTCTGTGGATGTGCGCTGGCGTGACAAGATTAATCCTCAGGACAACATTGCCGTGGCCGTCAAGGGCGGCCTCGGCATCACCCGCTGGCTATCGCTCCGTGGCAACCTGGCATGGAGCGCCTTCACGTCGGACAAGCGCGCCGGGCGGCTGCACACCGACCTCACCGACCGCTGGGACAAGGTGTTCGATGCCCGCTACACGTCGCTGATGCGCATTGCCGGCGACATCTCAGCCACGCTCAACCTGAAGGGCCTCAGCACCACCCTGTTCTACCGCATGGTGCAGCCCGACTACACCACGCTAGGCCTCTACTACACCTCGAACAACTACCAGTCACTGGGCATCAATGCCTCGACTACCCTATTCAAGAAAATCACCCTCTCGGCCTCGTTCAGCGGCCAGGAGGACAACATAACGCGCCGCCAGCTCTATACCACGCGAGGCTTCGTCTACAACGCGTCGGCCTCCACCTCGCTCAGCGAGAACCTGAGCATCACCGCCGGATATAGTGGTTACCGCCAGCTGCAGTCGGACTGCAAGGCGCACGTCAACGACACCACACGCGTGAACCGCGTCATGCACTCCATCTACCTGACGCCCTCCTACGTCATCGACGGCGAGACAACCGAGAACGCTTTTTCGCTATCAGCCAGCTACACGCAGAACAAGGACCTGAACCGCTTTGCCACGGGCATCAGCGACGTAACGACACTTTCGGCGGGGCTCAGCCACTCCATCACGGTGAAGCCCTGGGAGACGTCGTTCTCAACGTCGCTATCACACCAGCAGTCGAAGGGCTATCAGACCCGCTACACCTCCGACATTCTCAGCTTCTCCACGGGGCGCTCGTTCCTGAAAGAGAAAAACCTATATACCTCGGCCACTCTGTCGCTATGCTACAACGACATACGCAACCAGCAGCGCAACCTCTCCATGGGTGCCGACATCTCTGCTGGCTACACACTGGCCAAGGTGCATCAGTTCTCCTTCTCGGCCGGCTTCAACAAATACAACGACATCAACATCTCGACCGACCGCACTTCAATGGGAACCACCGAAATCAGCCTCTCGCTCAACTACAACTATACCTTCTCTCTGCTCCAGCTGAAGAGGAAGGCCGATGGCCTAAATGAGAAATGAAAAATGATATATGGCTATGAACAAGATGACAAACATAAAGAATCTCTGCCTAATGATGAAGAACAGCCGATGGATGATGGTGATAACCCTGTCACTGCTCATCATTCATTTATCATTTAGCCCTGTAAAGGCACAGGACGTCACCCTCCAGGTGACACCCGTGCAGAGCGTGCTACCACCGCAGGCCGGTAAGTACATCGACAACCTGGGACGCTACTTCCGGGTGACCGTCATCAACAACACCAGCGTGTCGCAAAGCCTCTATTTCGGCGTGCAGATTCAGCAGAAGTTCCCGTCTGACGTGCTATGGATGTCGACCAACGTGGAGACGATGCACATACCGCAACAGCCCATCGTACTAGCCCCCAACCAGCACAAGACGCTGAACAGCATCGAGCTGAAACACCTCTTCGATCACTTCGGCTCACACGACATATTCATCCGCGAGGGCCGTTACAAGAACATCCTCGACTCGGAGTTCGGACTGCTCGACGAAGGCCAGTATGAGCTGCAGCTCACTGCCTACGAATGGAACACCCAGCTGACCTCGCCCGTGGTACTGACTAGCCCGCTGGACGGCGTGGCCACGTTCAACATCTGCTACGAAGCCGAGCCGCCCATGTTCACCTTCCCCATCCGTCCTGTGGTGACTGACGGTTTGAGCGACTTGGCCATCACCAAGATTGACAAGAAGCAGGCACAGATTCGCTTCGAGTGGACACAGCCCACGCTGAACTGCAACGCCACGATGGTGAACTTCCGCTATCGCATCCGTTTCGTCGAGCTGGGCTCGATGATGCCCGATGAGGCCATGGAGGAAAACACCCCGACGTTCCTAGAGAAGCACGAACTGCTGACCAACAGCTACACGATTCCCACTTCCTACGTCACACAGATGATAGCCGACACCGCTGCCCACGGCAAGGTCTACGCCATGCAGGTAACGGCCTATACGCCCTACCAGAACAGCAACTCGCTCAATGTCGCCCTTGTCAAGAATGAGGGCAAGAGCGACATCTTCCTCTTCCAGCTCTATGACCCGGAGAAAGAAGACAAGGTCATCGCTTCCTTAGGCGATAATGAAATCTCAAAAGACGAGAGGGGTGAACCCTACATCTACGAGCAGCCCATCCTGACACACCCCGTCTTCAGCGACATGTTAGGGCGGTTCATCTACTCTGGCGACAGTATCAAGGCAGAATGGCGCCATCCGGCTATTGCCGGCGGCTGGGGTGAGAAACAAGACACCGTCAAATTCAAATATAACCTGGCCCTCTACATTGGCAATGCAGCAGACAATGTCAAAACAATCTTCAAGACTTCTAAACCTGTTTTCACCAAAGACGTCGGAGAAAAGGAAGAGTATACCATCAAATGGGTCGACCTGCAGGATAAAGTGAGTCAGGGTGACTACCTGCTGCTACGTGTCACTGCCAAGTGCACCAACAACCCTGACTCCATTGTCAAGTTCAAGTCCGACTCGCTCAACTACACAGACTTCGCCCTCACCCGACATTTCGACGAGACCTACCAGTGCGGACGCAACACAGCCACGGTGGGTAATAAGGAACTCATCAATGAGAAGCCCAAAGCCGGCACGAGGTACAAGATAGGCCAGTGGAACCTGGAGCTCATCGACGACGCATCGCGCCCGCTGGAGTTCGACAAGGACAAGAAGACGCTGAAAGGCTTCGGACGCATCGAATGGAGCGTCATGAAACCCAAGGCCTACATCGCCGTGAAGTTCGACAGTCTGAAAGTCAATACCGATGGTGTGGTCTTCGACGGTGTCTGCAAGACCTACTCCAAAAGCAGCCAAAAGGTGGAAGGCACCGAGTACACCGAAGAGCAAGTCATTGACTCGCTGTTCTCCAGTGCCAGCCTCGACAACATCTTCGGGGCCCTCTCTGTGCCTGAGAACGTGCGCAATGCCGTCACCGGCTATGCCAAGGATGAGGCCACCAATCTGGCCAAGAGCTACAACCTGGGCAAATACTACACCCAGTACAAGAAGGCAGAGAACACCTGGGAGAACTGGCAAAAGGGTGACCTCGGCGACCTCTACTTCCCCTTCGAGGCCCCCGACGAGATTAAGAAATACCTGCCCAAGGACTTCAGCCTGCAGATAGGCAACATAACGTTCTCACCATCCAATGCCGTGATGAACCTCATCGGTGCCATCACGCTGCCCAACAGCGACATCTTTGAAGACCAGAATGTGCTCGTCTTCGGCGCACCACGCCTATGCATCTCACCCGACCGTTTCTTCCCTGAGGACGGCGTGCTGGCCTTACTGAGCAACTTCGTCATCAACGACCCGTCGAGTGACTTCAAGCTCGTCTTCAAGGCACCCTCCGAGCCCCTCAACCCAACCCTGAGGGATGGATGCTTCATCAGGTGGGAGAATGACGAGTTCGACGCCCTCGGCATGGAGATTGCCATGACCATCCCCAACACCACGCGCGTCGTGGACGGTAAGCCACAGAAGGACGTACCCGCCCTGCTCGACCTCTGGACCACCATTGAGGCCGGAGGCAGCGCATGCGACTTCATAGCCGAAGGCACGATGACCTCCTTCCAGGTGAACGATCTGCCCGACTGGACTTTCACCGCGGGCAAGAAAATTGTCTTCGACCACCATCTGGACCGTAACGGCAAGAACATGCCCGACCTGAAGACCGTGGAGGGATGGACCAACAACGTCTACGACCTCAAGAAGGTGACCAACTACAATAGCTGGGAAGCCTGGCAAGGCGTCTTCATCGACGAGGTCAGCGTGCAGTTCCCCAAATGGGCCGTCATTGGCAACGGCGAGCAGGGCATCACCGTTGGAGGCCAAAACATGATTTTCGACGCTTCCGGCGCCACTGCCAAGTTCTTCGCCAAGGATGTGCTCGACGCCGAGACCGGCAGGTGCGGCGGCTGGAAGTTCTCCATCGAGGAGGCCAACGTGCAGATTGTGCAGAACAACTTCGACAACTGCACCTTCAAGGGCGGCATCGGGGTACCCTTGCTCGGAAAGGTAGCACAGGAAAAGGCCGGTGACAACTCTTCGAAGAAAGGCGACGGCAAGGGCGGCAGCGGCTCTAAGGACGGCGGCAAGAGTGGTAGCAACGGTAAGACCGGCGGCAAGGACGGCGGTAAGGACGGCGGCAAGGGTGCTGGCGATAAGACTGATGAGGAGAGCCGCCAGGAAAGCGACATAGACTACTTCTGCCAGATTCGAAACATGACCGACCCCGAACTGACGGAGAAGTACTACACCTATGAGCAGAAGTATGATGGGGCGGGCAACCCCATTGAGGGCCAGTTCAACAAGATTGAGCACGAGCGCAAGAAATACTATAATGACAAGGCTCGCTACGGCTATGTCTTCACCACCGAGAATGCTAGCAACGCCAAGCTGGGGCTTAACTTCTTCATTGCCGACATGACGCTGCTGCCAGGACAGACCTACTTCCTGGTAGAGGCCATCGACACTGAGAAAGATGGCGAGGAAGACGTCTACACACAGGTAGAGCTCTGTCTGGCCGGCGACATCACAATAGCCGGTATCGACAACACAAGGGGCGTGAAGAGCGACACCGAGAAGAGCAGTTTCGCCAAACGCGTGGAGGAAATCAACAACAGCCTGCCCCTGCCGCTGGTGCTGCCCGGCATCCACTTTGCCAAGATGCGCCTGTCGAACAGGGCGCTGGATGACTGGAAGAACTTAGGCGTAGACCAAAAGAATCACCACGACGTAGGCTTAGCCAGCCAGGATGCCTGGTTGGTGAAGAACAAGGTCCTCTACACCTTCACCGAAGGTAAAGAGATAGAATTGGGCAAGGAATGCTATTTCAACTACGGCGAATGGTCGCTGGCTTCGGCCGAAAAGAAGCTGGGCCCCTTCACCTTCACTCTGAAGGAATTCAAACCCGACATGAAGGGTGACACCATCAGCCTCGACGTGGAAGGGCAGATAGGCCTCATGGACGGGAAGTTTGCCGTGGGAGCCGGCATCAGGCTCTCGGCCCAGGCCCACACCCAAGGCTCCATCTCCGACTGGTACGTCGACGATGGCAAGGTGAATTTCAAGAGCTTCGAACTGAATGTAGACTGGGAGGTGTTCAAGTTCAAGGGCCGCCTTGAACTCGAAGACTCCAGCACTGACAAAGGCTATGGTGGCAACATCAACCTGGAGATTAAAGACCTCTTCAAACTCGACGTCGCCGGCGGCTACTACAACCACAAGGGCATCAGCGAGGAGGAGAAGACCAAGAAAATTGCCGATGCCAAGTTGCGGGCCAAGAACGAGGACGGCAGCGAAGCGAAATACAAGAAATACTATAATCCCGACGAGGACTTCTACTCATGGGGCTACTTCCTAGCCACCGTTGGTGGGCAGGGCCTCCGCATTGACCCCATCGTCATCAACCGCATCACGGGTGGCTTCTACTACAACTGCCGCCCAGCCCCCGGCAAGAAGGACAAGGACGGCCACTACGAGCTGGGCGAGGCGAAGCCCACGGCTGCCTACGGCACCATCGGTGTGGTCTTCGGACTGGGCATCACCACCTCCGGCGGCGAAGAGACCATCAAGGGCGACTTGGACATGGTGGTCATCTACGACAAGAAGAACTCGCGCATGAGCCATCTTGAGCTCAACGGCGAGCTGGAGGCCGTGGGCGGCATCATCCACTCCAAAGCCAGCCTCATCTACGAGAATAACGATGCCGACCGCTACCTCTGCATGAACCTCACGGTGCACGCTGGACTGGACAGCGACGAGCTGGCCAACAACCTGACAGCATTCAGCAACGAGCTAAAGGCGATACAGGAGGAGCTGAACGAATTCCAAAGCCAGGTCGACGACTTTGTCATGAAGAAGCCAAGGGTCGACGAGATGAAGGCCAACATGGACAAGATGCAAAGTGAATACGAGAAGACGACATCAGAAGAAGACAAGGAGAAGTCCGAAAAAGAGGTCAGCGACGGTGCCAAGAAGGCCAAAACAACCTATGGCACCACCGACATCTATGTGGAGTTCAAGGTAACCTACCGGGAAAAAGGCACTGACAAGTCACCAACCAAGTGGCACCTCTATCTCGGCGAGCCGCAGAAAGACAAGCGCTGCAAGTTCACCACCATCGATTACAAGGACGATTTAGACATCCTCTCGGTGAAAATTGAGTCCGACGCCTACCTCTGCATCGGCAACGAGCTGCCCGGCAACGGCCAGCTGCCCGCCATCCCGTCGGAGATTACCGAGTTCCTCAACGGACACAAGAATTCTGCAGTCTCCACTGGCGGCGACATGGAGAAGGTGAACAACGCCCGTTCGCAGGTCGTCAAGAAAATGCTGCAGAACGCTGGAACCAAGGGCGGCATCATGGTGGGAGCCTCCTCCGGCGGCTTCATCAACGTCGACCTCGGAATCTTCTATGGCTACATGAAGGCCCTGGGTGGCTTCGACGTCTCATTGGTGAAGTACGACTCTCCGCAGTATTGCTCCAACTACGGTGACTACATGGGTTACAAAGGCTGGTATGCCATGGGGCAGCTCTACGCCTACCTCGCCGCGAAGCTCGGCCTCCACATCAAGTTGGGCAGCCTCATTGACGAGAAGGTCGACCTGGTGGATGCCGGCATCGGCGGACTGCTCTCCCTAGGTCTGCCCAAGCCCACCTGGATTGAGGGCCAGGCACGCGTGAAGGTGAACCTCCTGGGGGGACTGGTGAAGGTGGACAAGGGCTTCAACTTCTCCGCCGGCAGCAAGTGCGTGCCCTTCAAGGGGAATGCTCTCGATGATTTCTCGCTCTTTGGCGATGTCACCGTAGCCAGCGACAGCATCCTGGAGGGATGGGACGAGGCCAATGCCATCAGCCTGAAGGATGCCAAGAACATCCAGTTCAGCACCTACGCCAACCTCGGCGAGCGCTACCGACTCTACGACCCCACCACGGGCGGCGACCTCAGCAAGGAAACTGGCTACAGCGAAGAGCAGATGAGCCTCTATGCTTCGCGCACCTACATCTTCGACATCAACAAGGACCGTGTATTGACAGAGAACAGTGGTGCGACAACAAACATCGACCTCGGAGCTAAGCTCTACGAGATACCGACAGACGCCACCATCATTGTCGACAATTACATGTATAAACTGGTATCTGAAGGAATATTAACTGGCACCACCTCTTACAAAGCGAAACCGTTTGATGACAAATTTCTGAGGAATTTCTACAAGAAGGCTGACGGTTCAGGACTTTCGTGGAACAATGCCATCATGAGCAGATGGATGGAAGAGAAAGACCTGACCAGCAGAGAGAAGGCATTCCCCGAGGAGTTCAAGAAGTCCGAGGATTTCAAGAAGTTAGACCAGGCATTGTTGAACGTAATCAGGTGGGAGGGATACGACCTTAAAAGGGAAAAAGAAAGTAGCTCTTGGATTGAACATGAGGATGGCGTGGGAGAGATAATCAAGCCCTACCTGGTTCCTGGCGGTGCCAAGATTAATGAAAGCACCGGGCGCAATTTCCACTTGACCCTGTCAGGCCTCAAGCCCGGTAAGCTCTACATCCTGGAACTCAACGGCCAAGCCTTTGAGGTGCTCAACGGCAAACGTGTGTGGACGAATATGACCGTGACAACCCACAAGAAGTCAGGAGAAGAAGAAAAGCACGATGAATACGTGCGCTGGGAGCAGAAGCGCCTGGTGTTCTTCCGCACGAAGACCGAAGAGGAGGAGCAGGAGGCCATCCCCGAGAACCTGACTGACATCCAGCCCTATGTGGCCCTGGCCTACCCCTCCGCGCCCGGCAACAAGCTCTTCCAGGATAAGGAGGACGGCGCGACGTACAAGGCCAACATCGTGGACATCCAGCGGCCTACCATCGCCCTGAACACCGACATCAGTTCGTCGTTCTCGAAAGGCAAGCTGGAATGGATTCTGCAGGGATACTCCACTGGCATGAAAGGCACGAAAGCCATCGCCACACAAAAGATTGAGAATGAATTCGTGAGAAAGAACGGTGGCGTCAACATGCAGCCCAAGGAAGCCTTCGACCTCTCGAAGATACAGGAATCTAACACCGAGGACAACGACTACCAGATTCTCCTGAAGTACACCTATCCAGTCTACAAGAGGACGGCGAAAGTGGTGAAAGGCTACGAGGGTGCCGATGGTGCATTCGGCATCGCCATGGTATACGCCTACACAAAGGGGATGGAAGCCACCTGGGATGCCCTCTTCACCTGGGCACGTCAATACGACGGCTGGGAGGTAATCGACGTCGACAAAGAAGCCCTCATCGGTGAAATCGACAACGCAAAGAGTGAGCAGGAAAAAGGTGATGTAACTTATTATATGCTTGGTTTAATTACTGGGGAAAACACCTCTGACTGCACCATTTCCGACGATTTCACACAGTACATGGCCAGCAAGTTGGGCTTGTCCATGGTGGATAAGGACATCTATGAAGACGCAACAGTCAATCTGGCCAACATGTGGTTCCGCTGCAACGAAGAGCCTTCCTGGCACCTGGGCCGAAGGCCGCTGACGAGCTACGAGAAGCAGTTCGTGGGCATCCGCCCGGAAAATCTGCCCACCTTTGCCTTCAGTCTGAGCAGCGACGACAACAACTACACCAAGCTCGAGACGAAGCAAGACGGCCTGTTGATGAGGCTTGCCGACCCCTACCTCTACTTCGCCTACCTGTCGAAGTATGTGTTCATCAACGACGTGGCCCTCGACAATTACGACTTCGACGACGTCAACGTGCCGCATGCCAGCGAGTCGCTCACCTTCAGCTTCAACGGCCACGGCATCTCCGGCTCGCTCATCCCTGGCGATAACTACCGCAACAAGAAGCTCTACACGCTGCGCAACGAGATGTACAGCACGTGGAAGAACGCCTGGTACTATACCAACTACGGTTATTACTCCGACCTGAAATGGCCGCTGCCGCTCTATGCCGACGAAGACCTGGGACTGACGGCCAACAACCAGACGTTCATCTCGCAGCCCTACAACAAGTTCAACATTAAGTCCGACAGCTACTACGTGGGCAATACCCCCTTCAGCCAGTCCGACTTCAGCACGAAGGGCTATGCCGCAAAGTACCTGGCACAGCAGTTCACTGCCCCCTACTACATTGCCCAAGCACTGAGCGACCAAATGAAGAAGATAGCCACGCAGGTCTACAACATCACGAAGAGTTCGACAAGCGACAGCGAAGTGAACAAGGCGATGATTGACTGGCAGAACCTGCACCGTGGACAGTATCTGAGGGTGTCGAGCATGGGCTTCGAGGTGCAGGTGCCCTACTACCAGTTCCCGCTCATCTTGGGCGACTGCTTCGACGATGACGACCGCGCCTTCAAGAAGTCTATAGTGAGCAAAGTCAACGATATTATCACTACCGACCGCAACGACCGAAGGACTTCCAACCTGTACTTTTTCCGTCTGATGGGCGGCACGCCACTGGCGAAGTACGACCCGAGGACCTACCCCGGCATCTACAACAGCAGTGGCAACGTGAACCAAGACTGGTTCAGCGCTGCATCGGCGCTCAAGATGGTGACGAAGTTCGACTATCGTGCCTATCGCACCAACACCTACAACCTGTCGACGAACCGCTATGAGTACTCCGAAGGCATCGGCAACAACGGTCGGTACGGCAGCACCTACCCCAACACCAACTTCACGGGAACGCTCGTCAACACCAAAGACAGCAAGAATCCGGGCACCTACGCCAGCATGGACAAAGCGATGTCAACCATAGGCACGCCTGCGGTCTACATCAATGGTCTTATCCCCGTGCCCTTCGTAGACACGTCCACCCTTGAAGGCTTGATGATGGGAGGAGAAGCCATGAACCAGATGTTCATAACAAGCATCATTGCTCCCTGGATGCAGGACCACGAGCCCGACCTCTATGCCATCTACAAGGAGAGCAGCAACACCAAGAAAATCGGGATGCTGCAGGCATGGGCCGCTGCCAACGACCCGACGCTGACGGACTGGGCATCGAAGCAAAACAAAGGCCTCTGGTGGGTGCTGATATGGAAAAACGACCCAGCACTCATCAAAACCTGGAAAATGTCGAACTCGGTAAACAAGGCACTGGGCAAGCCCGCCACCTTCCCCGAGACAGAACCCACCTTCCAGCTACTGTTCTTCAAAGACATCATCTCACATAAATATGGAATAATATGGTAAGCAATAAGAATATCCTCCTTGGGGCCATGCTGCTCATGAGCACTGCCACGGCCATGGCCCAGTCTCCCTCCGACAGCATCGCCGCCGGCCAGCCCCCAATGAGTGGCGACACCATCATCTATCAGGAGCCGACGCTCATCACCACGAAGATTCATGCCCAAGCCCGCACCTATGGTGACAGCATAGCCCTGCGCTGGGTGCCCGAGGACTACGTGTCGTGGAAATACCTCTGCCAGACGGGTGTCAACGTCCTTCGCACAGAGACCAACGCCGAGAACTTCGCCATCGACACGCTGGCCTACGCGCTGAAGCCCCTCAGCGAAGAGGGCTTCCGGGCAAAGTATGCACTCAATGACAGCAATGCCCTCGTGGCCCTGGGCGTGCTCTACGGTGAGGGGCGCATGGGATTGAACCAGACGCAGAACATGCCTGGCACGCTTGGCGCCAGCATGGAGCACAACAACGAGCAGGACCTGTCGTTTGCATTCGCCATGCTCGTGGCCGACTGGCGCCCCGACCTGGCACGCGACATGGCAGTGGGCTTCCTCGACCGCACGGCACAGCCCGGCAAGACCTACGACTACTACATCCAGCCCACCCGCTGGGAGACCGACGGCCGCCTCATCTTCGAGCCCGGCGTGGTGGAGCGCGTGAGGAATAATGAATACTGGCCTGGCATTTTTGACCCGCAGATGGTCGATTCGCTCTCCAGCCCACGCCGCCACGTGCTGGGCTGGTGGGACCACGAGTACTCCACCTACGAGCTCTACCGCCGCCAGGTGAGCGACGGCGACGGCAACGCCACCGACGGCGAGTGGGTGCACATCAACCCGAAGCCCTACCTCTCGGTCATCGAGCTGCCGCAGGGCGAGGACTACAAGGCCTACTCCGACTCCGTGCCCAGCTTCGGTGTCTACGAGTATGTCGTGGCCGGCCACGATGCTTTCGGTGACGTCATCCCGTCGGCCCACCAGCTGAGGGTGAACGTCTACGACAACGAGCCGCCCACAGCTCCGCAGCTGAAGACCATCGTTGTGGACTATCCCGACAATGACATAAGGGGTCGCACGCGAGCCCGCATCATCTGGGAGAAGGACACGCTGGAGCGCGACCTGCAGGGCTACATTGTGAGATACTACAACGCAAAGATTAGCGGCGAGACGTGGATGGAGCTGAACGACCAGATTATTCCACCGGCGGACACCATGTTCGTGGCCGACGTCACCGGCCTGCGCACGGGCATGCTGCAAGTGGCGGCATACGACCGTTCGGGCAACGAGGCAGTCTCGTTCTCGCAGCTCATCGAGCTACACGACTTCAAGGCCCCTGCAGCCCCCGACTCGCTGAGTGCACAGGTAATAGTGCCACAGCTGACGCCTCTGGCCAGGGAGGACATGAAACGGGCCTACGTCATCCTGCGCTGGAAGCCCGACCCCACCGACGATGACATCATGCACTACGACATAGCCTTCGCCAACGATACCACGCACACATTCCAGCGCTTGAACGAGCTGGCCATCAATGAGACATGGTTCATTGACTCGCTGGCCCTCGACGTCAACCAGAAGTACATTTACTATAAGGTGCGCGCCACCGACTACTCGACGAACGAGGGCGAGTGGAGCCCCTGGATTCAGGTGAAGCGTCCGCATATCACACCGCCCACACAGCCCCATCTGGAGCGCTCGACAAGCAAAGACGAGGAGGGCATCCACATGGAGTGGATTGTCGGTACGGATGCCGACATGGACTATCACAACGCCTACCGCCGACTGGGCGAGGACGGCGACTGGGAGCTGATAGGCCGCTACGACCACGACTCGCTGACCGCCCATAACTACACCATCGTCATCGACGACCGTCCCACGTACAACCGCCAGCAACGCTACTACTACTATGTTGAGTCGTTCAACTCGTCGCCCTTCACCTCGAAGAGCCTCGCCGTGAGCTTCCTCTTCCAGGGCCCGAAGATATGGGACGTCAGCCTGAAGCTCATCGGCGACTACGACGAGAAGACGAAGCAGACGCGGCTGGTGTGGGACACGGGCAAGCTGCCCTTCGATGCCCCCTACTACTACTGCATCTACCGGCGAGCCGCTGGCGAGGAGCGCTATGAATACATGGGCAACGTGCCGGCTGACACGCTGGAGTTCACCGACCAGCGCCTGAATCCGGGCGAGCAGGCTGAGTACTATGTGATGATACAGTGGCGCGACGGACGGCAGAGCACACTGTCGAACACCATCACCGTGAAGAGAAGTGAAAAGTGAATATAATCTGCTTCCGCTGAAAAAACGCAAAAGGATATGAAAAAGAGAATGTTTTGGCTTCAGAAGCGCTGGGCATCGTCACTCAGCCTGATAGCGATAAGTGCATTGTTAACCGCCTGCGGCGAATACTGGGACGGCGGCGCCCCCGTGGCTGCCCGCAAGATGACGCTGGGGCGCAAGGTGATGAACCTGATGGTGGGTGACCGCTACGAGATACCCGTCATCTTCGAGCCCGACACGCTCTCAAACCGCTCGGTGTGGTGGCAGACGGAGAACAGCCGGATTGCCGTCATGGAGGAGAACACCGTCGTAGCCCTCAGCGAGGGCCTGACGCTAGCCTACGCCCTGAGCGTCAGCGACCACCAGACGGACTCATGTTGGGTGAACGTGCTGCCGCCCATGTTTATCAACCCGAGGCAATACCCCTACGACATGGTTATCTATGCCGATGTTGACATCCACGGCCACCACTACACGGCCGAGGATGAGGGCTCACTCATCATCGGAGCTTTCATCCACGATGAGCTTCGGGGCATCGGCAAGATGCGGCAGTGGGACGGTAAGGACTACATGGAGATACGCATCTGGAACGACGACATCGACGTTTATGACATCGCTGAAATAAGATGCTACTACATGGGAAAGGGACTCGCAGAGGTGTTCCCAGAATACTTCCCCTTTGACGGCAATGCCCATGGCACGCTGTCGAATAAGGTTAAGCTGTATCTCGACGACAATGCGCTGGAATACTTCCCCTGGGACAACATTGACAGACCAGCCGAGCCTTCGGATACCATCATCATCGACGATTAATCAAAATAACACTCTGTTTGTTTATGAAAACCAACATATCGCTTTTGGCACTCCTGGCATCGTTGACGCTGGCATCGTGCAACCTCTTTATTGAAGATGAAGAAGATGATCTGAGCAGGGGTATCGACCTGAACAAAAAGACGGTCTACACAGGCGACGGATGGTCAGAGCCCGTCACCGAAGTGGGCGACTGCTATAATATCACCTATCAGTATCAGGACAACGTCAAGTTACTGACTGAAGAGATCCAAAGCTACATCGTGTCGTTTGAAGTCGATGCAATGTATGGAGCACTTGGCATCATCGACTTCCGCGAGGACACGCCTGAGCAGTTCCTGCCCCGCATCGGTGAGATGGTGACCAGCCGCAATACGAAACTGATGCCCGATGGACTGGGTGCAGAGGTGATATGGGCAGGTTTTATCGATGGAGTCTATCGTGTCTGCACATGCGCCGTGACGCTCGACAAGATTTTCAAGAAGCTTGACGGCGAGTATGACCTCAGCCTTGCCGACATCGGCGACGTGGAGGCTAACCCCAGTATAGAATCAAACAACGCCACAACCCGTGCTGACGATGGAGAAGACATTTTTACCGTGGAGACCGACGGTGTCAAGCTGCATGAAGAAAAAGGTGATGACGGAAAGTATTTCCAGTTCAAACTTCCGATGAAGGCCAAGATATCAACCATCAAACTGCCTGAAGATAAAAACGAAGACACAAAATGGAAAACAGTCCATGTCGTTGACAAAAACGGACAAGTACACATGGCCGATGAAGAAAGCCGATACACAGATGTAGTAAAACGCGGCGGGACGGGTTATCTGGAGATTCTCCCCACAGAAAGCTTCATGAAGCACAGGCTGAGAGTGAAGGTGTATCTTCTTGACGGCTCCGTGTGCCCTATCCTGGAAGTAAAGGATACGGTAGTAACCGATGCAACCCTGCACGTCAAGAATGGATTTGAAATCAGTAAATCGTGGAGCCGGACTGACGTCTTTCCTCAACTGAAGTTACAAGGAATTCTTAGTCTGAAACTTCTCATTGGCGCTTCCGTAGGCATAAGTGCTGGCATATTCGCAGATTGTTCCGTTAACGTCAAGGACAGCAGCTACGTGAACACCAAGATAGATATGATAGGGGCTTCAAAGTACTTCAACCCAGTATCCATATTACAAGCAATGGGCACCGATGCATTCAAAGAGGAAGCTCTTTCCGAGGCCATCAAGGAGGCCGAGGCTAAGAACTACAGCAGGAGGTGGAGGGTTGATGGCAGCGTTGAGGGTAATATCAGCTTCAACGTCAAACTTTCTGTCGGAGGTGCAATATGGACAGAGAAGATTTCGGTCAGCGTTTTTGCCAACAACACGTTGCAAGCCATTCTCAAGTCCCCAAGCATGTTCAAGGACATCAATGGATCAGCGTGGGGACTGAGCATTTCCAAGAAGCCAGGATTTGAGCTGAAGGACAAAATAGACGTCGGCGTGTCACTTGGCTTAACGCTCAATATTTACGAGGTCATCAAAGGCATCCAGCAAGATGCCATCTCCATAGGCAAGTCCTTCTACAGCGATTTTTATAAAACTCTCATGATAGAAATCGCATCAATAGCGAATGATTATGGTCTTAATGACATTCATCACCAATCACTTATGTCTGCTGCAGAAGCAGAACGGTTTTGGGAATGTATGGAAAATACACTTAAAAAACAGACCACTACAGTTGAAGACATATTAAAAGAGAAGAATCTGGATTTCAATAAAGATTTCACTTTGAAGACCTGGCATATACCTATTTTTAATCTTCCTTGGTTCCCATCGGTTAACTTCAAAAAGTACAAACAAAGACCTGTGAGCTTCAGTGAAAGCGGCGACACCTGGGAATTTCAGTGGAAATACAATGAATTAGGTCTTCTGGCTTGGGCTGGTTTCCGACCACTCCTGCCCTGCATATACATTGACGGTGGCAAAGATGACAAAGCCACGGGGCTCTATTTCCCCAAGGACCACCCAGTCATCAACGACGAGACCGAGATAGAAAATGTCAACGTGACCGTCAAGGTATCGCAGCTGACACCCGACAAGACCTACCAGGCCTACCCCGCCCTAGCGCTCAGATTTAGCGACGATGAACCTTTTATGTTTGACACTCCACAGACCGTCACGTCAAAATCGGTTGATGTCACCCTCAAATCGGTTGACGTCACGCCCTATTATCCTAGCGACCCTTCATTGGCAGATGCGGGGTATCACGGTTTTGAAATCACTGGCCACGTCTCGGTGCGGGGAGCTGCAAAAGTCTGCAGGTGGGGATTATTCTTCCGGCCTTTTGAGAATGCTGAAATGGTACAGAGTGACTTTCGGAATAGCAAAGTGACAGAGACCAACGACCAGCCTGTGACTTTCTACGTGTTGACAAAGAAGAAGGTTATCGATACCACCATGCATGGGGACTATGTACTATGGAAAACAAAAGAGGACGGTGAAAGGGAGGTTTCTGATGTCCTGCAGATGAACACGCTCCGAATCTATGGAGAATGGACCGATGGATTCGACTTTAGCGACAGCCGCCAGCGCGTTCTCCGGGGAAAGACAACAGCCGCATGGCCAGAGAAAGTGAGGAAAAAGATGGACGACATCATCAAGAACCGCCCGTTCTACGATACATCGACCATCGTCATTGCTGGAGACTAAAAGCCACGCCTCATCGAAGGCTGAAGGTAAACTCAGAAGTATCAGCAGAGTTGGTGGTAAGGCAGTCCAAAGACATCGGCCACGGCCTTGAAGGTCACCTTACCCTCAACAATGTTGAGTCCCTTTGCCAGTGACGAGTCGTCCCTGCAGGCCTGCTGCCAGCCTTTGTCGGCCAGTGCCACGGCATAGCGCAGGGTGGCGTTGGTGAGCGCCATCGTCGAGGTGCTGGGCACGGCTCCTGGGATATTGGCCACACAGTAGTGCACAATACCGTCTTCGATGTAGACGGGGTCGCTGTAAGTCGTGGGATGCGATGTCTCGAAGCAGCCGCCCTGGTCGATGGCCACGTCGACGAGCACCGTTCCGGGCTCCATCAGTTTCAGCATCTCCTTGGTGATGAGGTGCGGAGTCTTATCGCCCGGCACGAGTACGCTGCCCACCACAATGTCGACCGTTGGCAACTGCTTGCGGATGTTGTGCTCCGACGAGTAGAGGGTGTGCACGTTGGCAGGCGTCTCAATGTCGAGCTGACGCAGACGGGGCAGGGATATTAGTGTTGCCATGTTGCTACATTAAAAATTAGTTTATGATAGGCAGCACCTTGGCGCAATATATTAGGGGCAAAAAATTTGCAGGAAATTTGCAGGATTTTTTGGGCCGAAATGTGCAAAAATGTTGCAAAATGTGCCAAATTGTGCACTGCCGACGTTTTTTTTAATGTCCTGCAAAAACAAAGATTTTGATTATAAAATACTGACCTACAGCATATTAGAAGCGGAGAGAGCGAGATTCGAACTCGCGAACCGGTTTTGCCGGTCACACGCTTTCCAGGCGTGCCTCTTCAGCCACTCGAGCATCTCTCCTTGCGCTAAGCGGGTGCAAAATTAGTCTTTTTATTTGGTAAAACGCAAAAAAGGACGTGATTTTTAATTTTCTTTATAATTTCACGCCGAAAACGCGCTCCACATTCTGGTTGGTAGCGGCGCAGATGGCGTCGGGGCTGACCTGATAGGCCTCGGACAGGCGGGCTATGGCCTGGGCCACGAAGGCGCTCTCGTTGCGCTGGCCGCGATGAGGCACGGGGGCCATGTAGGGGGCGTCGGTCTCAAGCACCAGCCGACTGAGGGGCACCGCCTTAGGCAGCACCTGGGGCAGGGGGCTCTTCTTGAAGGTGAGCACGCCGCCTACGCCCAGCACGAAGCGGGGGAACTGCAGCAGCTCGGCGGCCTCGTGCTCGTTGCCCGTGAAGCAGTGGAACACGCCGCCGGGCAGCTTCTGCTCGTAGTGGCGCAGCAGGCGCACCATCTCGTTCTGGGCCTTCCGGCAGTGAATCATCAGGGGCAGCCGTGTCTCTATGGACCACTGCACCTGCTGCTCGAAGGCGGCAAGCTGCTCGTGCTCGTACTCGCGACTCCAGTAATAGTCGAGCCCTACCTCGCCAATGGCCACCAGGGGCGTGGGGCTTGGCGCCAGAAGGGGCTTGAGCAGGCTGAGCTGCTCGGGCCAGTCGGCACGCACCTCCTCGGGATGGAGGCCCGCCATGGGGAAGAGGTAGCCCGGGTGGCGGCGGCACAGCTGGAGGATGCTGTGCGAGGTGGCCAGGTCTATGGCTGGCAGGAAGATGGCCTTGCAGCCTGCCTCTTGTGCCCGCTGTATGACCTCTTCCCTATCCTGGGCAAACGCTTCTTCGTCCAAATGGGCATGTGTGTCTACAAAGCTTATCATCACTCGCTCTTGTTTGAATACTGAATACCTCTTAACTCTTAACTCTTAATTCTTAACTCTTAACTCATCAGTATTGCCGATTCATCATTTCGGCGGTGTAGCGTCTCAGCTGGTCCTTACGGCAGGACTCCACGCTGACCTGCTCAAGCAGGGCTTTGCCCCGCTGGAAGTAGAAATGAATTTTTTCCTCGCAGAGCTGGCGGATGCCTATCTCGTCGTAGAGGCGGGTGACGGCGGCTATCTTCTCCTGGCGGTCGAAATCCTTGGCCTCTATCCATTTCATCAGCTCGTCGCGCTGCCCGGCATTGGCGCGGTTCACGGCATTAATGAGCATATAGGTCTTTTTGTTTGAGAGGATGTCGCCGCCAATGGCCTTGCCAAAGACCTTCGGGTCGCCATAGACGTCGAGCAGGTCGTCCTGCAGCTGGAAGGCGAGTCCTATCTGCTCGCCGAACCTGTAGAGCAGGTCGGCATCCTGCTCAGAGGCGTCGCCCATGATGGCGCCAATCTTCAGCGCACAGGCCAGCAGCACGCTGGTCTTCAGGCGTATCATCTCGATATACTCGTCTTCGGTGACGTCGTTGCGGGTCTCGAAGTCCATGTCATACTGCTGTCCCTCGCCTATCTCCAGTGCCGTCTCGGTGAACAGCGCCATCACCTGGGGCAGGTGGCGGGGGTCGCACTGGAGCATGCGCTGATAGGCCAGCACCAGCATGGAGTCGCCCGAGAGGATGGCAGTGTTGGCATCCCATCGCTTGTGCACGGTCTGCTGTCCGCGTCTCAGGTCGGCATTGTCCATGAGGTCGTCGTGCAGCAGGGTGTAGTTATGATAGGTCTCCAGTCCCAGCGCCTGCATCATGATGTCGAAGGGATTGTCCTTGAAGAGGTTGTAGCCCAGAAGCATCAGCACGGGGCGTATGCGCTTGCCGCCGATGGAGAGTACATACTTCACTGGCTCATAGAGCGACGCCGGCTTGCGGTCGTAGGCCAGGTCGTCGAGTGCCTGGTTCACTTTGTTCAAAATCTCGTCTGCGTTGTACAACATATTATATTTACTATTTTTTATTTATCATTTATCATTTATCATTTAGGCCGAAGGCCGCCTCAGATGCGGAACACCACGGGGATGCACACCTTGGTGCGGCAGGGCTGGTCGTTCTCAACGCCTGCCGTCCAGCGGGGCATCATCCTCAGCACCCGCAGCACCTCCTGGTCGCATTGCGGATGGAGCGAACTCACGATCTGCACGTCGGTCACCGACCCGTCCTTGTTGACGATGAACTCGGCCACCACCTTGCCCTGCACCTTCTGCTGCTCCAGCTGCTTGGGATACTTCAGGTTGCGCGTCAGCCATTTCATAAATTCCACGGGGCCGCCTGGAAACTGGGGCAGCTCCTCCACCACGCGGAAGCTCACCACCTCGTCGTCCTCTGGTGCGGGCGGCTCTATCTCGTCTATCAGCTCATCGCTGGCGTTCATATCGTCGTCCATGTCGGTCTCCACGGGTTCCTCGTCCTGCTGCGGCTCGTCGGTGGTCTCAGCCTCGTCCACCACCACCAGCTTGGTGGTAGGCTCGGGTTCGGCCTTCGGGGCCAGCATCTGCTCATCCTCCTGTTGCAGCAGGGGGGGCAGTTCCATCTCGCTGTCGAGCATGGCCAGCAGCTCTGGGTCGTCCAGCGGGTCGTCGGGTTCGATAGAATATTCCAAGCCCACAAACAGACAGGCCAGCGCCACCACCAGTCCCAACAGCAAACGCTGGGTACGGCGGCCTTCCAAATCGGCTGTCTTGCTCTTCTTTATTTCCATCTGTCAGTGCGCTCCAGGCATCATCTCCGCAGCTGTGGAAGCAATAATCTGCCTGTTTATTCGTTAATATTACGAAATCAGCATGCAAATTTAGCACGGATATTTGAAAAAAGCCGTATCTTTGCAGCATATTTATGATTATTTAGATGAAAAAGGTCTTTTTTGCCGTTTTCCTGTCTGCCTTTGTTCTCGTTTTGCGGGCGCAAGACAGCCGCACCGTGCTCAACTTCCTGCGGCTGCCGGTCAGTGCCCATGTGGCAGCACTGGGCGGCGACAATATCACTATTGGCGACGACGACGGCACACTGGTGTTCCACAACCCTGCCCTAATCAATGCAGCCAGCGACCGTCAGCTGTCGCTCGGCATGATGACCTATATGCAAGGCTCGCTCACGGCCGCTGCCAGCTACCATCAGTATGTGGGCGAACGGGCCACATGGGGCGTCCAGGGTCGCTTCGTCAACTACGGCGAGATGAAGGAGACCACCCTGACGGGACAGCAGACGGGCACCTTCAGTGCCAAGGACATTGCCGTGGGCGGCACCTTTGCCTACGCCCTGAGCGACCGCATTGACGGAGGCATCACCGCCCGCATCGTCACCTCCTACATTGGCCAGTACAACTCGCTGGCCGCCGCCGTAGACCTGGGCCTGAACTATCACGACGCTGATCACGGATGGAGCATCTCGGCCGTGGCCCGCAACCTGGGCGGACAGCTCACGGCCTATGAGGACGACTTTGAGCGCATGCCGCTCGACCTGCAGCTGGGCGTGTCGAAACGCCTCATGGGATCGCCGCTGCGCTTCTCGGCCACGCTGGTACGCCTCAACGACTGGGAGTACGGCCTGGGCCGCCACCTGGTGCTGGGCGCCGACCTGCTGCTGGGCGAGCAGTTCTACCTGGCCGCCGGCTACAACCCCCTGCGAGCCAAGGAAATGAGCATCACCGCCGGCGAGGACGAGAGCAGCCACGGAGCAGCCCTCTCGCTGGGAGGAGGCATGCAGCTGCAACGGCTGAAGCTGCACGTGGCCTACGCCAAGCTGCACGTCAGCTCACCCTCGCTTTTGGTCAACCTTTCACTCAATCTGTAATGAGTAATTAGTAATGAGTAATTAGTAATTATGATTAGACTTTTAGCCGGTAAACTCATTAACTCAAAAACTCATAAACTCATTAACTCAAAAACTCGAAAAAACTCATAAACTCAAAAACCTCATGAAGCAAATCACCATTGCCATCGACGGCCACTCCTCCTGTGGGAAGAGCACCATGGCCAAGGAACTGGCCCGCCGCGTGGGCTATATCTATGTTGACACGGGTGCCATGTATCGCAGCGTCACCCTCTATGCCCTGCGCAACAAGCTCTTTCGCGAGGACGGCACCATCCTCACCGACCAACTGGAGGCCCAGATGCCCCAGATTCACATCACCTTCCAGCTGAACGCTGAGACGGGACGGCCCGACACCTACCTCAACGGCGAATGTGTGGAACAGCAGATCCGCTCGCTCGAAGTGAGCAACCACGTCAGCCCCATCGCCGCCCTACCCTTCGTACGCACGGCCATGGTGACCCAGCAGCAGCAGATGGGCCAGGGTGGCGGCGTGGTCATGGACGGGCGCGACATCGGCACCGTGGTCTTCCCCCATGCCGAGCTGAAAGTCTTCGTCACCGCCTCGGCCGAGGTGCGTGCCCAGCGCCGCTACGACGAGCTGCAACAAAAGGGCATGCCCGCCGACTATGCTGACATTCTGAAGAACGTTCAGGAGCGCGACTACATTGACTCCCACCGCGAGGTGTCGCCGCTGCGCCAGGCCGACGATGCCCTGCTGCTCGACAACAGCCACATGACCATTGCCGAGCAGAACGAGTGGCTCATGAAACGGTTTGAGGAGCGTTGCAAGGACTGACTTCAGTCCCTGCGGCGTCAGTCGTCATAAGCATACACCAGCCCGTACTTCTCGTGAAGCAGGCGAAGGGTGCCGTCAGCCTTCATCTGCCTGATGGCGTTGTTCACCACCTGCAGCAGGTCCTCCTGTCCCTTCCGCATCAGCACCCCTATCTCGCCGTGAGTAAAAGGCTCGTTCAGCAGCGGCGCAGCCAGTCGGGTGTCGGTCTTCACATAATAGGGGGCCTCGGTAATCTCTGTTATCATCACGTCGGCCGCTCCCTCGGCAACGAGCGCAGGAATTTCCTCGTTCTTAGGGTGGACAATGATGGTGGCCTGCGTCAGATGCTCATTGGCAAACTTCTCGTTCAGTCCGCCCGGGTTCACCATCACGCTCACCTCAGGCTTGTCGATGTCGGCCAATGACTGGAAGCGGTCGGCATCCTCAGCCCTGCACAGGATGGTCTTGCCATTGGCCAGGTAGCCCTCGCTCATGAGCATGGTTTCCTTGCGGGCGTCAGTGATGGTAATTCCCCCGATGGCCAGGTCGAAGGCCTGAGGCTCGGCCAGCACATCGGCCGTCAGCGTGGGCCACGAGGTGGGCACGAAGGCGGTCGCTACGCCTAAGTAGCCGGCAATCTGCTGCGCCACCTCAATGCCAAAGCCCCAGTAGGTGCCGTCGGCCTCGACGAAGGATAGCGGGCGGTAGTCGCCGGTGGTGCCTACCATCAGCGTCCCGCGCTCCACAATCTCGGCCACCTTCCCGTCTGCGGGAACATCCGTTGCCGGATGGTCGCTATTTGTACACGAGGCCAGCACCGCAGGACTGTACAGGGCCAGCACCAGGGCCAATAGCCAGAGTTGCTTTCTAATCTTGTATATCATCATTGTTCGCATTTAGACATTATTACGATTTAGTGATAATAAAAAAATAACGTGGGACGGTTTTGAAACACAGAGACACAGAGGTACAGAGTTTTTCTTATAAAAGAAAAAGGCTCTGTGTCTCTGTGTCTCTGTGTTTAATTCATCATCATTGTACCAACTTTTTTTACGGTTACTTAGGAACAGAGCACCGACTGCCAGTATCGGAAGGGGCGGAGCGGCTGTTTTATGTAGCATTTTGAGGTTTGAGATGGCAAACGGCAGGGATGCGGCCCATCTTCGCACGCTTTCGCGTGCAAATTTACTAAAAGTTTTCGAAATACCGCCCAAATCAGTGGGAAAAATCATAAAAGGCTGTTGAGGAACTGCTGCCGCATGGGGCCACGATGCTGCGGGGCCGAGATTTTTTTCTGGGAAGGCCTCTCGTGAAAAAATCTCACGTGAGAAATTTTTCTGGGAAGGCCTCCCGTGAAAAAATCTCACGTGAGAAATTTTTCTGGGAAGGCTCCGCAGAAACAGGAGCGATGGCGGAGGGAAAATTATTCTGCTCAACAATTGCAAAGATAGTATCAGAAAAAGAGGCGGCGGGGCCTTGGAGGTGTGATGATAATTGACTAATTTTGTGGCCGAAACCAAAAACCATAGAACAATGACCACACGACATTCGCTGCTGCTACTGCTGCTGGGCTGGCTGCTGCCCTGCATGGCACAGGCCCAGAAGCTGGAGGCTGAGCAAGCCCGCTACTCGGCCTGCCAGCTGATTAACGACAGCAAGTATTCGGGCGGGAAGGCACTGGAGCTGACCTTGGAGAACGCCCGCATCACCTTTACCTTCAACGCGGCCAAACGCGCCAAGTACACCATCTACGTGGGCCACGACACCCCCTACGGCGACAAGGTGGCCAACCTGAGTGTGAACGGCAGCGCCAGCTCGTTTCAGATGAAGGGCCACGGCGAGACGGCCACCGGCACACACATCATGAAGGAGGGCCAGAACACCATCGTCATCACGCCCAGCTGGACGTGGTTCCGCATTGACTACATCCGCTTGGAGGAGAGCACCGGCACGCTGCCCTTCGACATTGCACCGGCGCCCGTGGACCCGCAGGCCACGCCCAGCGCCCGCGAGCTGTACACCTTCCTGCTGGAGAACTTCGGGCGGAAGACCATCTCGGGCATGATGACGGGCGAGATGGGATCGGCCAACGGCAACATCACCCAGCATGCTGACATGAGGGCCGTCTACCAGGCCTCGGGCAAGTACCCGGCGCTGGTGGGCTTCGACTTCATGAACGCCACGGGCCGCGACGAGGCCAACGGCTGGATGCGCAGCTACACCCGCGAGGCCGTGGACCTGGCCAAGGACACGTGGCGGCGAGGCGGGCTGCCAGCCTTCACCTGGCACTGGCGCGACCCCAGCCGGCTGTCGGGCGAATTCTACACGGCCGACTGCAAGGGGCGCATCTCGCAGGCGCTGAATGCCGACGGCTCGTGGAACACGGGCTCGACGCTCTATAAAAACATCATCAAGGACATCCACACCGTGGCCGACTACCTGCTGGAACTGCAGCGCGAGGGCGTGGCCTGCATCTTCCGCCCGCTGCACGAGGCCAGCGGCGGATGGTTCTGGTGGGGATGCGAAGGGGCAGAGAAATGCGTGAAGCTCTTCCGGCTGGTCGTCGACGAGATGACCATGGTGAAGGGTGTCCACAACGTCATCTGGGTGTGGAACGCCGGCGACCACGACAGCGACTGGAACCCGGGCGACAACTACTTCGACGTGGTGTCGGCCGACATCTACAATGCCGACTTCGACTATTCGAGCAACTACGTGAGCTTCGACAACCTGAAGGCGCTGACCCGTGGCAAGAAGCTGATTGCCCTGTCGGAGAACGGCCCCCTGCCCGACATTGACAAGGAGTTTGAGGACGAGGCCGTATGGTCGTGGTGGATGCCGTGGTACCAGACGTGGGGCGGCAACTTCGTGAACAAGACGAGCAAGGATGAGTGGAAGAAATGTATGAACGATGAGCGCGTCATCACCCTTGAAGACCATGCGGAAGGATGGCAACAGACGTCGGCAGTGAGCGCACCCACTGCCGACGTCCGTCGCCCGGCTTCCAGCCTGTTCAACCTTCATGGGCAGCTGCTGACCACGACTCCCCACAAAGGCATTTACATTAAGGGCAATAAAAAGTTTATTGTACGCTGATGTCCTTACTGCGGAACGTTACTACCTTCTCGATGCCCGGCTCCAGCTGGGCATCGATGTTTCTGAGCGTGGCGCCATGCACATCGTCGAGCACCACGGCCGGTCTGAAGTCGGGCCGCTCGTAGCTGAAGGTCACATCGCTGACGTGCAGCCCCTCGGCATGACGGGCATAGAGTCCGTAGGCGGGCGTCCAGCCGGCAAACTTCGGCTCGGGATAGTTGGTACCCTGCTCGCGATAGTCCTTGTTCACCAGGTCTTTCGTGCCTCCGCCACGGAACTGCAGGCGGATGTTGCTGAGCCACACGTTGCGCACGGGCTCGTCCTTCATGCCCGTGACGATGATGGAGCAAAGCGAGTCGCAGTCGTCGGCCAGCACGTTGCTGATCATGATGTCGCGGGCGCTCGACTGGCGCGTCACCTCCTTCGGACCACGATTGCGGCAGCCGGTGGTGATGTAGATGGGGTAATGATGGACGTGGCTCATGGTGATGTTCGACACGACGATGTTTTCCATGCGGCCCTGATCAACCTCCTCAAAGGCCAGGCCGCTGCTGTACATAAAGGTGCAGTTGGTGAGCGAGATGTTGCGATAGCCGCCGTTCGACTCGGTGCCCAGCTTGAAGCGGCCACACACCCACCCCACGGGCTCGGGCACATAGGTGCCGTCGAGCAGGGTGCCGCACTTGAAGCCCGTGATGTTGCAGTTGCTGATGGCGATGTGCTCGCAGAGTACGGGCCGCTTCAGGGCGTAGCTCGACTTCAGCACCAGGGCGTCGTCGCTGGGTGTGTTGATGCGGCAGTTGGTAATGGTCATATACTTGCAGCAGTCGATGTCGAAGCCGTCGCGATTGGTGTCGATGGTGACGTTGTCGATGGTCGAGAGGTCGCAGCCGGTCATGATGATGGCGAAATGACCGCCGCGATAGATGGTGATGTCGCGGATGGTGGTCTGTCGGCAGAGCTTCAGGGCAATGGCCTTGTCGCCCGTGCCAATGCTGCCGCCCTGCAGGTTGCCGGCTCGCTCGGTGTCACGGCGCGTCAACCCCTTGCCGTCGATCATGCCGTGGCCGGTGATGCTGACGTTGGTCTGCCCCTCGGCCCAGATGAGCGAGTTGTGGAAATAGGTGTGGCCGCCATCCTGGTATTCAGGGAATCCGCCAAACGACTCGCTGGCGTCGTAGGCGTTCATCTGGGCCGGCGCAGCCAGGATGGTGCAGCCGGCGGAGAGATGGAGGTCGATGTTCGACTTCAGGCGGATGCTGCCCGAGAGGTAGGTGCCGGCGGGCAGCAGCACCTGGCCTCCCCCGTCTTTGACGGCGGCCTCGATGGCCGCATTGATGGCGGGCGAGTCGAGCGTCTGGCCGTCGCCCTTGGCGCCGAAGTCGCGGACGTTATACACACCGGCTGCCTTCACGCCGCTGCCGAACATGCAAACAAAGATGAGCGTCAACAGGTGTTTCATTGTCATCACTTAATTCTTGAAAAACTTTTTCCCATTCTGAATGAACAGGCCCTTGGCAGGTTGCTTCACGCGCCGGCCCATAAGATCGAAGACGGCGGTGGAAGGCTGGGCAACAGCAGGAACGGAGCCAATGCCCGTTGGCACGCAGCCGGCGGCAAGCCAGGCCTCCAGGTCGCTTTTCAGGTCGGTACCCAGATAGTAGCTCAGATTGGTGGGCTGGTTGTAGCCAATGTTCTCGTTCAGACAGCTCAGCCAGTAGCAGTGGTCGGTCATGAGCCAAGGGAACTTGTGGGTCGTGGGATACCAGGTAGAAAAGATCTTCAGGTCGTGCAGGCGGGTGGCATCGGGCAGGATGACCTCCTCGCGCCAGTCGCCCACCAGGTCGCCATACCACGCGGGGTTCGACTTGGTTCCATTGATGAAGGTCTCGCTGTAGCGATACATGGTGAAGGTGCGTCCGTTGGCGGGCGAGTGGATGATGTTGTCCTCGATGAGCTGGCGCGACAGCGTGCCGTCGAACCAGATGGCCATGCCGCAGCCGCCCTTCTGCCCCTTGGTGTTGATGGTGGTCTCGGTGCCGTCCTGCTGGATGTAGTTGCCCTGATAGTAGAAGAACTCGCAGCCGCTGAACTGGGGCAGGAAGTCGCCCACGAGGCAGCGGCCCATGTCGTTGGCGGTGGCGGCATCTTTCTTCCAGATGACGGAACCGTCGCGGGCGTCGTGCAGCGCCACCATCGTGCGGCCCGTCTCTAAGCAGTGGAACATCTGCAGCCCCTCGCGGCCGGGCAGGAATTTGCCCACGTGGTTGGCATCGCCATGGCCCAGCCGGGTGTTCCACAGGCCGATGCCGTCGTGGTCTACCGCCATGGAGCCATACATCACCTCGTCCAGCCCGTCGCCGTCGAGATCGGCCACATTCAGCGAGTGGTTGCCCTGGGCGGCGTAGGTGCTATGACGCTTGCCGTCGCGGCCGGTCTTGCCGTCGTTGGTGTCGAAGCGCCATTTGCGGGTGAGCTTGCCATGGCGATAGTCCCACGCCTCGATGACGGAGCGGGCATAGACGCCTCGGCCCAGCACGACGGAAGGCAGGCCCGTATCGTCGAAACAGCCCACGCCAACGCGGAAGGAGCAGGCCCGCTTCCAGTAGTCGTCGCCCCAGGAGGCTGAGGTCTCGCGGTGGATGAACTCGTCGCGAGCCAGCTCGCGGCCCGTCTTTCCGTCGACGACGGAGATAAACTCAGGGCCGGCGGAGTTGTAGTGGTCAATCCAGCCCGGACTTTTGCTGTTGAGGTTACCCCAAGTGCGATAGTCTATGCGACCGTCGCCATCGGTATCGGCTATTTCCTGTCCGTCGCCAAAGACGGTGCCTTCGCAGGTGCGGATAATCATCTCGGCACAGCCATCGCCATCGAAATCGGCCACTGCGAACGCCGAGCTGTTGCCAAGGATGATGCCCGGGCCGCCCTTGACACGCCAAAGGAAGGTGCCGTCGAGCTTGTAGGCATCCCAGATGACGGCCCATAGGCAGTCCTGCTGGGAATAGCTGGCCCCCGAGCCGTCGCTGACGATGTTGCCGCTGGCATCCTTCACACTCTGGAGGCGCTTCACCACAATCTCAAATTCACCATCGCCGTCAAGGTCGCCCACACTCACGTCGTTGGCCGTGTAGACAATCTTGTCGGTATTCTCATAGACATCTTTCGTGTCCTTAAGGGGTATGCTGATGTAGGGAAGTCCGCCACTGACCTGCTGGCGGGTGAGGGTGAAGGCAGCAAGCGTGGAGTCGCTGTCGGCATAGGTCAGCCGATAGTGGTTGTCGCTGGTCTTGCTGGCTGAACCATCTTGGAAGCAAGTGCGATTCTTGATGTTTGTGGCAATGCGCTTCTCCGTTCCCGAGCCAATGATGCGGTAAAGGTCGAAGCCTGTGTCGGCGCCATCGCCAGGCAGCATGCGCCAGCTGACGAGCACCTTGCCTGTGTGCTGTTGGTAGTTGCCCAGCGAGGCGTCCTTCTTGCCATTGACAGAGGCCCAAAGGGCGCGGTCGCTGGGGTTGTTGGTCTGGGCTGTGACACTGTCACAGCATAGGAGACAGGCGAGCAAGAGGAGAGGTAGCTTCTTCATCTTAATAGTGGGCCGCTAACTTATACTGATAGGGGAACTGGCGAGGCTTGCCCTTCCAAGATAGTTGCTCGTGCTCGTCGGGAGCGCCCATCACCAGCAGATAGAGGTGGCTGAGCGGCTCGTCCTTGGGCAGGACGAAGGATTTTGCGCCCGCAGGGCTGTAGATGCTCTTGCCAGAGGTCGTGACGGCCACGAAGCCATAGCGCAACTGCTTGCCCTTGACCGTCAGGCTGACTTTCTTCAAGGGCTTTTCTGCTTGCAGCAGCTGGTCCAGGCGGATGGCGCTGAAGCCATATTCTTCCAGTGTGTCCTTCGGCTCCTGCCAACCGCCCGCCAACTCGCTCACCTCGGAGGAGAAAGTGCAGGCGTAGGGGCGGGTCTCGCGGCGTGCGTGCTGGAAGTCAAAGTTCAACAGGTGCTGATAGCCCAGGAACATCTCGTCGTTGAAAGCCTTCTGCGAAAGTCCGTAGATGCGCTTGTAGGTGATGACCGGGTCCTCGCCACGCTTGCCGTTGTGGTAGAGGTTGCCGATGGAGGGCTTGCCGTGGAGGTCGCTCCACCACTGGATGACGTAGGGCGAATGATAGATGTTCTCGCCAGCCAGGTAAGCCTTGTGAGTGAGCTTCTTGAAAGCCTCGAAGTGGTAGTTCTCGTCGCGCAGCCAGTTTGGGTTCACCTGCCAGAGCATCCACTGCGAAGTCATCTCGAAGAATCCGCTACCTCCCCAGCAGTCGCTCACCTTGTCGGCCATGTTCTGCAGCTGGAAGCAGTGGCCCAGCTCATGGGCCATGCAGTTCATCGTGCGATCCTGGATGCGGTTGGGAGCCACCCACAGGGCGCCGATGAAATCGTCGTAGGTGCCGCCATAGGCAGTGCCGTCGAGCGAGTAGTTCACCATGACCATCATCTTATAGCGCTCGGCATTCGAACCGGGCTTGACAAACTGCAAGGTATCACGGAAGTAATCGTAGAAATCCTGTACGCGGCTGGTGAGCTGCTGCAAGTCGAACTTCATGGGCTTGCCCTCCAGGGCGGGAGGATTGCTGAGGTCGTTGCCAAAGCCCCGCTGCCACATCAGGATCAGGTCGTCGGTCTGAATGCTGCGCTTGAAGCTCCACAGCGAGGTGTCGCTCTCAAGATTCATCTTCTTCAAATCATCAGGAATATACACCTGCTTTTGCGGTTTCAGCACGTTGCGGATGGCCTCGGCCATCTTGCGGGCACCATTGGCGTTGGGGTGAATGCCGTCGCTGGTCATCAGCTTCGCATCGTTCACCACGGGATGGAGATCGATGACCTGGAGATGATTCCGCTCAGCCAGCTTCTGAATGGAAGGGATGACGCCCTCGGTAATGACCTTCTCAGTGATGCCCCAGCGGTCCTTGAAGGCACGGATGGGCGTACAAAGATAGATGGTAGGCTTGCTGGGCAGCGACTGAAGCGTGTCGATCATGGCTTGATAGTCCTGCTCATACTGCTGCTGGTTCCACTGATAGTCTTTCGAGTCGTTGGTGCCCAGCTTGATGAGCACGATGTCAGGCTGGAAGGCCTTAGCGTCGCGCCATGCCTGCTCCTTCATGTAGGGATGGTCGCTGGTGCTCATCATGCAGCGGGCACCCACACCAAAGTTCTTCACCACGAAATTGCGGCCCAGCAGCTGCTGCAACTGGGCAGGATAGCCCTTCGACTCCTGCATGTCAATGCCCGAGCCATGGGTGATGCTGTTGCCAATGCAGGCCACGCGCTTGGCACCACGCGGATGCTGGGGCAGCGACTTCAACCAATTGGTGAGGTCGCTGAGCATCTGGTCATGATAAGTATAACTGGGACGGAAACCGAAGCCATGGCCGCCCGAGGGATAGACGTAGAGCGAACAATGGTTGCCGGCGCGGCGCATGGCCGAGTAGTAGGCAATGCCATTGGTCACGGGCGGCACGGTGCCATCGTCGTTGGCGGTAAGGATGATGGCGGGGGGCGTCAGATGGCTCACCACCGCGTTCTGACTCGACCATTCCTTCACCAGCCGCTCGTCCTTGGCGCCCTCGTCGCCCAGGAAGTTCACGCACGAGCCACGATGGCTGTCGCGCTGGTTCATGGAGATGACGGGATAGAACAGGATGCTGAAGTTGGGACGGCTGTCGAACTCGCTGTGGGTGCTCACTGCCGACGCCAGATGTCCGCCGGCCGAGGAGCCCATGATGCCCACGTCGAGCGGGTTGATGCCCCACTGCAAGGATGAGTCGCGCACGGTGCGCAGGGCCTGACGAGCGTCGCTCAGCGGAATGTTGCGGTCGCCCTTGGGCATGCGATATTTCAAAACGAAGAGCGCAATGCCCTGTTCGTTGAAATAAGGAGCCCAGTCGGTGCCTTCGTGGGCCATGGCCAAGTGGCTGTAGCCGCCGCCGGGGCAGGCGACGACGGCCCGACCCGTGGGATGTTCGGGCAGGAAGGCCTGCAGGGTGGACTCGCCATCGGGCGTGATGTTCAGGGTGAACTGGCGCATGGTCTGCGCCGCTGCTCCTGTGGCAATCAACAGCAGCAGCATGAATGAGCTTCTCAGAATCGTTCTCATAGTTAGTCGTAAATATGGTAAATACGTTAGTTATTTGCGAATGATGACGCTGCCGCTGGCCTGGTGGGTGGCCAGGATGAGCACCTCGGCAATCTGCACATGCTCAGGGGCGTTGGCAGCATAGACGGCCACGTCGGCAATGTCGTCGCCTGTCAGCGGCTTAATGCCTTTGTACACCGTGGCAGCACGGCCCTCGTCGCCATGGAAGCGCACATTGCTGAAGTTGGTCTCCACCAAGCCCGGCTTCAGGTTGGTCACGCGCAGCGCTGTATGAGCCACGTCGATGCGCAGTCCGTCGGTGATGGCCTTCACGGCTGCCTTCGTGGCGCAATAGACATTGCCCCCTGCATAGGCAGCATCGCCAGCCACCGAACCAATGTTAATAATGTGTCCACTGTTGCGTGCCACCATCTTGGGCACGACGAGCCGCGTCATCAGCAGCAGACCCTTGATGTTGGTGTCTATCATCGTCTCCCAGTCGTCCACGCAGCCCTCGTACGCTGGCTCCAGGCCCAGGGCCAGTCCGGCATTGTTCACCAGCACGTCAACGGAGGCCCATTCATCGGGCAGGCCCTCAATGGCAGCGGTGGCAGCCTCGCGGTTGCGCACGTCGAAAGCCAGCGCCAACACCTCTGTTCCTTGCGCTGTCAGCTCTTGGCGAATCTGCTCCAGTTTTTCTTCGTTTCTGCCGGTAAGAATCAGACGGTCGCCATTGGCGGCAAACTTTCGGGCGCAGCCCAGTCCAATTCCGCTGGTGGCCCCTGTAATGAGTACAGTCTTGTTCATTTATGTGCTATTGTTTTAAGATGGTATCGTTAGTATTGCTGGTGCAAAGGTACGAATTATTTCTTAAACACGGATTACTTATTGCAAATAATTTCGTACCTTTGCAGCCAAATGGAAAAAGGACGTCTCTGGAACCGCAACTACTGCAAGGTGATGGCAGCCAACTTCATGCTGTTCTTCGCTTTCTACGTACTGACGCCGCTGCTGCCGCTCTACCTCAGCGAGCACTTCGGCGCCACGAAGGATGTCATCGGTCTGATGCTGAGTGGCTACACCATCACGGCCCTTGTGGCCCGCCCGTTCAGCGGCTTCATCGTCGATAGTTTTCCCCGCAAGACGGTGCTCATGGTCAGCTTCGGGGCCTTCGCCATCTTCTTCGCCGGCTATCTGGCCGCCTCCACGCTGCTGCTGTTCACACTGGTGCGCACGCTGCATGGCGGTCCGTTCGGCGCGCTGACGGTGGCCAACTCCACGGTGGCCATCGACGTGCTGCCCAGCAGCCGGCGCACCGAGGGCATTGGCTACTATGGCCTGTCGAACAACCTGGCCATGGCCCTGGCGCCCACCATCGGCATCTGGCTCTACCAGCTCACCGCCAGCTTTGAACTGCTCTTCTGGGTGGCGCTGGCAGTGGCTTTCCTGGGATGGGGAATTGACGCCACAGTACGTGTTTCAAGGGATGAGACGAGGGGTATGACGAGGTGCGAGGTGCGAGGTACGAGGTACGAGAATAGTGCAAGTGGCGAGACGAGGTGCGAGGTACGAGGTGCGAGGTACGAGAATAGTGCAAGTGGCGAGAATTGTCACGATAACGAAACTAACCTCGTACCTCGCACCTCGCACCTCGTACCTCGAAAAAAGAAGATATCGTTCGACCGTTTCTTCCTTCTTCGCGGCTGGCTCCTGGGGGCCAACATGGTGGCCTTCGGCTTCTGCTTCGGCGTGCTGAGCAACTATCTGGCCATCTACGGCAAGGAAACGCTGGGCATCACCGGCGGCACGGGCACCTACTTCATACTCTGCTCCATAGGCCTGATGCTGAGCCGACTGCAAGGAGCGCGGGCGCTGCGACGCGGACGGCTGACTCACAACGCCGCCAGCGGAATGGTCATCTCACTCGTGGGCTACACATTATTTATTTTAATGCCCACGTTGCAGTCTGTTCTCCCCTCTCTCCACTCTCCTCTCACCACTTACATCGGCTATTACGGCTCGGCACTGCTCATAGGCCTGGGCAACGGGCACATGTGGCCCGCCTTCCAGAACATGACCATCAGCGTGGCCCCCAACAGCCAACGCGGCACGGCCAACTCCACCATTCTCGTGTCGTGGGACGTGGGCATGGGCTTAGGCATCCTCTTGGGCGGCATCATTGCCGAGCACCTGGGCTACAGCGTTGCCTTCTGGACGGTGGCGCTGGTCAACGCCGTGGGCGTGGCCCTGTTCTTCGTGCGCACCCGCCGTTTTTTCCTTGAACGGAATCTGAACAACGATGTCAGGTATGTGATTATTGGGGGAAACACAGAGATACAGAGATACAGAGGCACAGAGGATATAATAAAAACTCTGTGTCTCTGTATCTCTGTGTTTCAATTATAACTTAACAGGAATCTCGTAGAACTGCGGATGGTCGTCGAGGTGTATCATCCACTGGTCGAGCACGATGTGCTCGTCCAGTGCCTTGATGCTCAGGCGGTGCTGGCCCTGCCGTTCGCCGGATAAGCGAATGGGAATCTTCTTCAGCGCCTGACAGCGCAGCACGTTCAGTTTCCATTGTTCCGAACGGAAAGGCTCCTTCAACGAGACCACCGCAGGCTGACCGCCGTCGATGCTGACCTCGATGCGCAGGTCGCCACGGTCGCTGGGATGGGTGGGCACAAGGCCGACGAAGAGCGTGGCGTCGCCCTCCAGATTGCTGGTGAAGCTATACTGCAATGTGGCACCCTTGCACAGGGCCACCGCCTTCATGGAGTGGCCCAGCATGTCCACCAGGCTGACAGCTCCCTCATCGACGGCTTGGCGGTCGAAATCGCAGGCATTGCGGGCCACGACCAGCCCCACGGAGGGATGCTGCGGCAGCTGGGTGCTCACCTCGCCAAAGACGGGCAACTGGCGCGGTGCGGCCGACATCAGCCCGCGCCACTTGCCGCCGCCGAGGCTGTTATAGCGCTCGGTCAGCTGGCTTATCTCCTCGTAGGCCCGCCGACGTTCTGCCTTGTCGTTGTTGTTGAGCATCTTCCGCGTCATGGCGGCAGCGGCATGCACGGGGTAGAGCACATGGGCAAAATAGGCGTCGCGCTGCCTGTCGTTCAGTGCATTGGCATAGACATCGGCCGTGGCCTCAATGCGGGCGAAGTCGTTCATGCGTCGCAGACTCTCCGTCCACGAGAACTCCGTCTTCTCCGGCACCGACTTGCCGCCAGGATATTTCTTCTTGTCCAGCTCCACCTGCGTCCAGCCCATGAACTCTGGCCGACGGATGGCGCAGAGCCGGTAGAACTCGCGCATTGATGGGGCAATGGCGCGCCCCACCACGCCGCCAAACTGGGTCATGAGCCAGTGCTCTAAGTGGTCGGCCACGGTTTCATACGGTTTATTCTGGGGTTTCTGGGCATGGGTTGCCACGGTTTCATACGGTTTATTTCGGCTCCCCGTATTAAACCGTGTAAAACCGTGGCCAAAACCGTGGCTGAAACCGTGGCCAATACAATCGATGTCCCACGCCAAGTCAAGGAATAGCTCCAGCTGATAGGCCGCCACCTTCGGGTCGTGCACGTTGGCTATCCACAGCCGACGGCAGTTGTGGTCGTAGGCCGTCTTCATCTCGTGATAGATGAGTCCGGGCTGCGTGGTGGTAAGCCAGAGATAGTCGTGCGGGCGCCCCCAGTAGCTCAGGTGATAGTAGATGCCTCCCCCACCCCGTCGCTGCTGCTGTAGGCTGTCGGGCAGGCGCGTCAGGTAGCCGTAGTTGTCGTCACACCACATCAGCGTCACGTCGTCGGGCACGCGCAGGCCGCTCTCCATAATCTCCAGCACCTCCTTGTAGGGGATGAACACTTGGGGCACCTGCTCCACCCTCTTATCGTAATACTTGCGCAGCAGCTCGCGCTGGTCGTCGATGACCTGCTGCAAACTGCTGAGCTTCTCCTCTTTGGTCTTCACGCCCTCCATCGACCCGTCGTGAATGCCGCGCATGCCAATGGTAAAAAGCTCCTCACTGCCTCGTACCTGCTTCAGCCTCTCTGCCCAGTAGCGCTTCACCTCGTCGCGATTGGTCATGTAGTTATAGGGTCCGCGCTCCTTCACGTCCCATTCGGCCACGTTGTTCCTCAGCAGCGGCTCGCAGTGGCTGGTACCAATGACGATGGCGAAGGAGTCGGCCATCTCCTTATTTCCCCTGACGGTGAAGAAGCCCGGCGTACCCTCGTGCATAGCGGGCCAGATGGTGTTGGCCCTGAGACGCAGCATCAGCTGGAACAGGGCCTTATAGGTCTTCGGGCCCATGGGCTGGCCCGGCTCGTAGGTCTTCGCCGACCACTCGCGCAGGCTCCAGTCCTCGTCGTTGATGAAGATGCCACGATAGTCCACCGACGGCACATGCTCCATCACGAAGTCGCTGCTGATGGTCAGGCGCGAGCGGCTGTAAGGCTTCACGTCGCCCCACCACACCCAGGGTGAGACGCCCGCCAGGCGGCTCAGCTCCAGCAGTCCGTAGGCTGTACCACGGGCGTTGTGGCCCTCCACCAGTATTTTTCCGTTGCTCACGCTCAGACGGAAGCCGTCGTCGCTGCCACGTCCCTGGACTATTCTGATGGTTCCGTCCTTCGCCGCCACGGGAAGCCTGTTGGTCACCAGCTGCATGTCGGAGCAGAACATCCTCAACGCCTGCTCCACCACGGGGTCAACCTTCCCCACCACTTCATAGCTCACGGGATGCTCGCCGTCGAACCACTCAACGTTTTCGGCCGCCCCGACGGTAATGGCCGCCCATAGCCCCACAAGGAAAAACAGTGTTCTTTTCATATTGCTCAGTTAATAGTTAGTGCTTTGCCTGCAAAAAAACTCAGTCCTTCCGTTTGCTATAAACCCTGACGTAGTCAATCTCGTAGCGGCAAGGGAAGGGTGTGCCGGCCAGCGAACCGCCGTTCTGGCCGCCAAGGGCCAGGTTCAGCAGCAGGTAGTGGGGATGACAGAAGGGGTTGTAGCCCGCTTCGGGGAAGAAGTCGCACTGCGCATTCACCGTCTCGGAGAGCGGAATGCGGTTCAGCAGCTCGCCGTCGAGATAGAGGCTGATGGCCTCCTCCGTCCAGTCCATGCGCCACACGTGGAACCGCTGCGCCCAGTGGGGATCCTTCTCAAGGAAGTGGGTCATGGGCACACTGCGCGTGCTCCACGTGGCATCCCACTGCGAGCGCGCCCCACCCCAACAGGCATTGGCCAGGATGTGGGGCCGCCCCTGCACCTGATAGAACTCCATCAGGTCAATCTCGCCGTTTCTGGGCCAGCCGTAGCGGCCACGGTCGTTCTGCCCCAGCGTCCAGATGGCGGGCCAACAACCGGTGTAGGCGGGAATGCGGGCACAAATCTCAAAGCGCCCGTAGGTCCAGGCATGGCGTCCGTTGGTGGTGACGCAGGCCGAGGTGTAGTCCACGTATTCGCGGTTGCGCCAGCCCTGCTGTCGCCCATACTGCGGATTCTTAAAACGCTCGCGACGCCCCTCGATGATGAGCAGTCCATCCTGGCAGAAGGCGTTGTCCTCCTGATACCACTGCGCCTCTTCATTGCGCACAAAGCCATGCTCGTAGGTCCAGTCGGCAGGATTCAGCCTGCCGTCAGCGTTGAACTCGTCGGCCCACGCCAGCTCATAGCCCTCGTCGGCCGGCTGTGCAGCCAACTGCATGCTGCCGCCCATCGCCAGGGCTGCCAGCAGCAATAGTCTTGTCGTATTCATGTTCAGCTTAGTTTAATGACGCAAAAATAGGAATAAAAGATGAATCGGCCAAACATTCTGCACCAATTAACATTTCCATCAAGAAAGCCCGTCGTTCGAAAGAGCAAAAAAAGAAACAAATTTCCTTTGTTTTGCGCTCGACTTTTCGTAACTTTGCAACACAAAACGCAAAGAAAAGGAAAAAGACATGGAAGTCATTCAAAGTTTTACTATTGATCACACCCGCCTGAAGCCAGGCATCTACGTTTCACGCGAGGACAAGGGATTCACCACCTTCGACCTGCGCATCACCGAACCCAACAAGGAGCCCGCCGTGGCTCCTGCCGCCATGCACAGCTTGGAACACCTCATGGCCACATGGTTCCGCAACAGCGAGGCCAAGGACGACGTGGTGTACGTCGGCCCGATGGGCTGCCTCACTGGCATGTATATCATCATGACGGGAACTTACAGCGTGGAGGACATGCGACAGCTGACCATCCGATGCCTCGAATGGATTCTCACTCAGACGGCAGTGCCGGCCACGACGCCCGAGACCTGCGGCAACTGTCTGCTCCACGACCTGCCCATGTGCAAGTGGGAGAGCGCTCGCTATCTCGACCGTCTGCAGCACGATTTCCACTGCGAATACAGCAAACTGCTGGTCACCCTCGACGACGGCAAGGTGTTTGCCGACGCGTAGGCCCGCCAAGCGAGGGCTTACAGCTTGGCGAGTGCCTGGCGGATGTCGTCGAGAATATCCTCGACATCCTCGATGCCCACTGAGAGGCGGATGAGGTCGGGGGCCACGCCAGCCTGGCGCAACTGCTCGTCGCTGAGCTGACGGTGGGTATGGCTGGCGGGATGGAGCACGCAAGTGCGAGCATCGGCCACGTGGGTGACGATGTTGATCATCTGCAGCGAGTCCATCCACTTGATGGCCGTCTCGCGGTCGCCCTTCAGACCGAAGGCGATGACGCCGCACGAGCCATTGGGCAGGTATTTCTGCGCCCGCTCGTAATAGGGATCGTCCTTCAATCCGCTATAGTGAACCCATGCCACCTGCGGACAGTCGTGCAGGAACTCGGCCACGCGCTGGGCATTCTTACAGTGCTGGGCCATGCGCAGGTGGAGCGTCTGCAGACCGATGTTCAGCAGGAACGAGTTTTGCGGAGCCGGTATGCTGCCCAGGTCGCGCATGAGCTGAGCCACCAGCTTCGTGGTGTAGCCCATGCGGCCGAAGGCTTTCACGTAAGTCAGCCCGTGGTAGGACTCATCGGGGGTGCAGAGCCCAGGGTACTTGACCACTCCCGGTCCCTCCGAAGGAGCGGTGACCGGCTGCGCCGTGTGGCTGCAAGTCATCCAGTCGAAGTTGCCGCTGTCGACGACGCAGCCGCCCACCTGAGTGGCAAAGCCGTCCATGTACTTCGTGGTAGAATGGGTCACGATGTCGGCGCCCCACTCGAAGGGCCGGCAGTTGATGGGCGTGGCAAAGGTATTGTCGATGATGAGGGGCACGCCGTTCTTGTGGGCTATGCGGGCAAACTTCTCAATGTCGAGCACGGCGCAGCCGGGGTTGGTGATGGTCTCGCCGAAAAGGGCCTTCGTGTTGGGGCGGAAGGCAGCCTGTATCTCCTCCTCGCTGGCTTCGGGATTGACGAAGGTGCAGTCGATGCCCAGTTTCTTCAGCGTGACGCCAAAAAGGTTGAAGGTTCCGCCATAAATCTCATTCGAGGTGACGAAATGGTCGCCGGCCTCGCAGATATTAAACAGTGCGTAGAAGTTGGCAGCCTGTCCCGACGAGGTGAGCACGGCCCCCACTCCGCCTTCCAAGGCAGCAATCTTGGCCGCCACGGCATCGTTGGTGGGGTTTTGCAGGCGGGTGTAGAAATAGCCCTCCTTTTTCAGGTCAAACAACTGTGCCATCTCGTCCGAGTCGTCGTACTTGAACGTTGTCGACTGGATGATGGGCAACTCTATGGGTTCACCATTCTTTGGCTTGTAGCCGGCCTGCACGCACAGCGTACCCTGCCTCATTTTCTTTTCCATATTTCCTTATCTATTTGCAATTTTTCGGCAAAGGTACGAAATTATTCATAAATCACAATTCATAATTCATAATTATTTTGTAGTTTTGAACCCAGAAACAATATGAATACACACCGCTTATCACTTTCCTGCCTACTGACAGTCCTGACACTGGGCATGCTGCTCGTGTCGTGCGACGAGGCATTCGACATCCACCCCTACGACGTGGACTTCAAGGGCGACAGAGGCATCAACGCCCGCCAGATAGCCACCATTGAGCAGCGCTGCGCCTCGAAAGACACGCTGCGCATTGCCTTCATCAGCGACACCCACGGTTGGTACACCGACATGAAGGACGAGGTGGCTTCGCTGAACGAGCGCGATAATCTTGACTTCGTGATCCACTGCGGCGACCTGACCGATACGGGCACCTCAAAAGAGTTTGAATGGAGCCGCGACATCCTCAACGGGCTGCACATGCCCTACGTGGCCCTGGTGGGCAACCACGACTTTCTGGGTACGGGCAACCAGGCCTACGATGTGATGTTTGGCACGATGGACTTCTCGTTCATCGCCTCGCGGGTGAAGTTCGTCTGTCTGAACACCAACGCCACAGAGTATGACTACATGGCCGCCGTGCCCAACTTCGACTTCATGGAGCAAGAGGTGACCACCGGCACCGACCGCTTCGACCGCACGCTGCTCATCATGCACGCCCCACCCTACAGCGACCAGTTCAACAACAACGTGTGCAAAGCCTTCCGCCGCTATCTCGACCTGTTCCCCGGTTTGCTGTGCTGCATCTATGGGCACAACCACAACGACACGGTGGACGACATCTACCAGGACGGACTGCTCTTCTGGGGCATCGACTGTGCCGAGCATCGCAACTATCGTATCATGACCATAACCCCCGACGGCTATGAAATGGAACAGATTCACTTTTAGCCTGCTGCTCATGGGCCTGTCACTCGCCGCTCAGGCTGAAGACACCATCGGCACGAACGCCGCTCAGGCAGCCGACTCCATCAGCACAAAGTCAGGCCAGCCCTCACGCTACGATCGCTTTGTGGAGAAGCGCCACCAGCAATGGGACGCCCTCATACCCACCCAGTTTGTCATTCAGAACGCCGGCAACATGGGCCTGTTCTCGGCCGGTGCCGGATGGAGCTACGCCCACGGCCACCTGGAAACGCACGTGCTCTTCGGCTACATACCGGCCCACCAGAGCACTCGCGGAAAGCTGACCACGACGGTGAAGGAGAACTACATTCCCTGGCGCCTGCCGTTGAGCAAAGGCCACGAGCCACAGGCCAACCCGCTCGCCAGGGGCTGGAGCGTCAGTCCGCTCACGGCCAGCATCTACCTGAACACCGTCTACGGCCACGAGTTCTGGAAGAGCCAGCCCCGTCGCTATCCTAACAAATACTATGAGTTCATGTCGACGAAGTTCCGGCTGAACGTAGCGCTGGGGCAGAGCATCACCTGGCAGATTCCCCATGAGCACAGACGCAACGCCCAGAGCATCACCCTTTTCTACGAGCTTAGCTCGTGCGACCTCTACCTCCGCTCAAAGTTCATCGACCACAACGTGCCGCTGAAAGACATCCTGGGACTCTCCATCGGCGTGAAGCTGCAGACGCAGTGAACGGCTGGCGCCCACCGCCCTACTTGAAGTTCTTCAGCAGCCACTCCAGCTGCTGGCGATTGGTGGTGTCGCTGGTCCAGTGCTCGTTGATGGGGGTGACAAGACTTTCCTTCTGACATTTCAGCAGGTTCCACACGGCATAGCTGGTGGTAGGCGGACAGGTGTTGTCGTTATAGCCCCAGGTCATGTAGGTCTTGGCCTTGATGAAAGGGGCGAAGTTCACCACGTCGTAATAGGCCAGCGTCTGAATGGCGGCCGGGGTGAGCAGTTCGCGGCGGAAGTGTGGATAGCCGTGGGTCAGCCCAGGCTGGCTGGCAGCGGCCATGTCGCTCAGGGCCGGATGATTGGCCACGCAGAGCGTGACACGCTCGTCGAGGGCAGCTCCCACGAGGGCCAGCGCGCCCCCCTGGCTACCGCCCAGCGTGGCGACGTTGCGGCCGTCCCACTCGGGCAGCGACGTGAGCAGGTCGATGCAGCGCACCAGCCCCAGGTAGACGCGGCGCATGTAATACTCGTCGCGGCTCTCAAGCCCCATCTCCAGATAGTTGCCGAAGGCATGGCGCAGGTCGCTGAAGGTGGCATCGTCGAGCGTGGGATTCAGCCCGTGAATCTCGGTGACCAGACGGATGACGCCCTTCTCCTGGAAATACGTGCGCTCAAAGGCCTGCATGATGGTCTTCACGCCAGCCCCCGGCGGCGTGAGCACTACGGGGCACGAGCCGGGCTTGGCGCCACGGGGCTTCATCAGGTAGCCATAGAGCGAGTGGTGACGGCTGTCCAGGTTGAGCTTCACCAAGAAGGTCTCTACCTGTTCGTTAGTAAAGGGCAGATAAGGCTCGATGGTGTATTTCAGGGGATATTTCTTCGCCTCGTCCTTGGCCTGCTGCCAATACTGCTGGAAGTCCTTGGGCAGCTGGGTGAAGGGCTTTATCAGCTCGGGCGAGAAGCCCACCTTCACATGGTGGCTGTAGGTCTGGCCGTCTATGCGCAGCTTCAGCCGCAGGTCGCGGAAGCAGGGCTTCTTGGCCGTGCCCATCTTGATGGTGCACCGTCCATCCCTGAGTTGGACCGTGCCCTGCTGGTCGGCTTCCAGCAGATCGGTGCCAATGGCATACTCCAGCTCGCCGTCGCGAGGCACGCCATATTTCAGGAACATCACCTCCACCTCGGCCTGCTGGCCCACGCGGTAGTTCCAGTCGGCATGATTGGGCACGGTCACCCACAGCGCGTCGCTCCTGTAAGGATAGTTCTCGGCCTTGGCAACCATGATCAGCGCCGCTGCCACCAGCAGGAAGAAAGAAAGCAGTTGTCGTTTCATAAAGCAGTAAAGTTAAAGTGTAATGTAAAAGACTATTCGTTTCTCCTGCAAAAATACAAAATAATTATGAATTATGAATTGTGATTTATGAATTATTTCGTACCTTTGCACTCATTATTAATTATTTACGCCATTTTTTCTTAAAAAACTACATTCCTATGGTAACATCCAACGTTCGTCCGGCCACAATGGAGCGTATCACTACGCCCGCCCTGGCCCAGCAGTTCATCGACCAGCAAACAGACTTGCTCCGTGCCCAGATTGGTGACAAGAAGGTGCTTCTCGCCCTCTCCGGGGGAGTCGACTCCTCCGTGGTGGCCGCCCTTCTCATCAAGGCCGTAGGCCAGCAGCTCGTTTCCGTCCACGTCAACCACGGCCTCCTGCGCCAGGGAGAGCCCGAGGAGGTAGTGCGCGTCTTCCGCGACCAGCTGAAGGCCAACCTCGTCTATGTCGATGCCACCGACCGCTTCCTCGACAAGCTCGCCGGCGTGGCCGACCCCGAGCAGAAGCGCAAGATCATCGGTGCCGAGTTCATCCGCGTGTTTGAGGAGGAGGCCCGCAAGCAGGAGGGCATCAGCTTCCTTGCCCAAGGCACCATCTATCCCGACATCGTGGAGTCAGGCCCTGTGAAGTCCCATCACAACGTTGGCGGCCTGCCCGCCGACCTCCAGTTCGAGCTCGTCGAGCCCATCAAGCTGCTCTACAAGGACGAGGTGCGCGTGGTAGGCAAGCAGCTGGGCCTGCCCGACGGCATGGTGTTCCGCCAGCCCTTCCCCGGCCCCGGACTGGGTGTGCGCTGCACCGGCGCCATCACCCGCGACCGCTTGGAGGCCCTGCGCCAGAGCGATGCCATCCTGCGCGAGGAGTTTGCCAAGAACGGCCTCGAAGGCAAGGTGTGGCAGTATTTCACCATCGTGCCCGACTATAAGTCCACCGGCGTACGCGATGACAAGCGCTCCTGGGACTGGCCCGTCATCATTCGTGCCGTGAACACCCGCGACGCCATGACCGCCACCATCGAGGAGATTCCCTACCCGCTGCTCCACCACATCACCCAGCGCATCATCAACGAGGTGCCGGGCGTCAACCGCGTGCTCTACGACCTCACCCCGAAACCCACCGGCACCATCGAGTGGGAGTGATGAGCTACTAAAGTTTCCCATCCCAACATAGCCTCGGTTTTACACGGTTCAACACAGTTTTTGCATATAGAAACGATAGCATCAAAGATGCTGCAGCATTCGTGGAAATACCGTATTGAACCGTGTAAAACCATGGTTATGTAGTTAAGTTCAATTAGTTGTCCAAAGTTGTCCTCTGTTGTCTTCTTTATTATAAACGACAACTGAGGACAACATTTTTTCTGTGAGCGCTCTGCATGCTGAAGGGACGCCTCTTCAGTGTTAATTAACCCCATCCTGACGTAGCCTCGGTTTTACACGGTTTTTACACAGTGCTATAAAAACCGTGTAAAACCGTTGTAATGCCTTGGTATTACCATGAACATTCGTGGAAATACCGTGTTGAACCGTGTAAAACCGTGGCTATGCGAGAAAGTTCAATGAGTGATGAGTGAACGGTGCGTAAGCCACTCATCACTTATCACTTCTGAAGGTCCCGCCACCATGCCTTTCATTCCTTGAGGCTCGAATCTCCGCATTGATTTCCTCCAGCGTCATCTCCGGCTCCTGACTGGCTTCTGCCACCCTGCGTTGCTGCATAAACAGGTCAAGCGCACTGGGTGCCTCGGCCCTGGCAGCCCTGATGGAAAAGGGAATGCCCCTTGTTCTCACCACAGCATTTACAAAGATGTTGAATGCCGTGTTTGCACTCATGCCGAACTCCTCGCATAGCTTGTCAAACTGCGACTTCATTCCCGAGTCGATCCTCACCGTTATTGCCGATTGTGCCATAATCCTATTCTTTTTCCTTGCGTTCACGGTGGCAACATGCCACCATTTCGGCAGCAAAGATACAACAATCATCCGACATTTGCAAGTTTTGAGGCAGAAATATTTTACCTAAGCACATCGGCCTGCCCAAGCATGCTATCAGTCGAGGCCCATGGCCAGCAAAAATTTCTCACGTGAGTTTTTTTTCTACGTCGTGTGTATACTCTCCCCTCTCCTCAAGGGGAGGGGTTAGGGGGTGGGGTCTGTATCTTTATTTCCTGCGCTTACAGTCCCGCCAAATTATCTCATGGGCGCAGCAAAATGACGAGAAAGATATCTATTATTAGTTCCATCCATAAACCAAAAGAGAAGCCTCCTATCTTCACAGACAAGAGGCTCCGAATCAAACAAATTTCCAAGTTAGTAACAAACTCAGAAAACCGGCAGCAGGTTATAGGAGTCCCCTGTCTGCCGATGGGGCTTGCTCATTGAGCAAGGAAACAACTTACACTCGGTTAGCATAAATACTTATAACTCTTTCAGCTCATAGCTGCCATCATTGTATCTTTTCACTTCCAGCAGGCCGTGATAACATGTAGTCACCATTTTTTGCAGATCGCTGATGCGTAAAGCGCCAAAAGGCTTGTCTACCCACTGATTGCTTAGGAACATGGTTTCACCGTTCACTACAAATGGAGTATCAAACCATCGGGTAGATGTGCTGCGGCCATTCCTGTATTCCAGTTCTTCCTGTGTACATCTAATAAACATGCCAATGAGTTTGAAATCCCCTTCTTTCTCTACAGCAGTCAGTTGGTTGCGAACAAAATAATGGCTTACCGATTCCAACTTATCTAAACTATACAATTGCTTTACCACCTCAAGTGCAAAAGAATTGGCTACGCGGCTTTTTATCAAACTGCCCTTTGATGGGGGCATGTTCTCTTGTACGCAGACTGCTGTTTCTTCTTCTACCATTTTCTCCTCGTCATCCCACTTAAACTTGATGCCTAATTGTGGTAGAAAAGCCCCCAACGACTCTAAGTCTTTCTTTTTCTGCTCATGACTCAGTTGGGTCATAATGAAAAAACCGTCCTCAAAGTCTTGCGGTGAAGCACCATCGCTTTCTCTTATAGTTTCTTCGCGTTCAACTACACAAACTTCCTTGTTTCCCACAGTATGCCAAGCCTCATGCCGGTTTCTATTGTCGTAAATGAGCTGTAAGCCTATTTTCTTCAGGGCATCCTTCCACGTATCCACTCCCTTTAATCGGTGTATCATGGTGCCGTCGGCAAACGACACGCTGAAGCCCACTGACTTTCGTTTCTGCTTTCGTTCTCTTTTCTCTTCACTGTCGTTCTCCGTATCCACATTCTGATCATCCTCTTCCTGTTGCGCTGTATCTTCATTGTCCAGTTTCAGCCGATGATAATCTATTTGCAGTTCCTTACCGGGTTGGTATTTAATAATAATATCCATTGGGCATTGCAACTTCTTCATTGTTTCTTCAATGCCTTGCCTGATAGCAGGAAACACTTTGTTGCAGACATACTCTTCTTCTGCCTCTTCAAGTGCTTTCTGTAGCTCTTCACCAAATGTTCTTCCCGTTGTGGTGAAATAGGCCTTTGTGCCGTAAAGTGAATCAAGATTATCCATTGTCCTTTTGTTTAAATGGTTCGTATTTGGTGGTTATTCTGTTTCCCAGAAGTCTTCGAAACGGTGATAGGATTGTTGGTCGCCAAACCTAACAAGATTGTCCGTGAAGTCAATAATAAGACAGGATTCCGTTCCTCCAAACTCTGGCCCTCTCAGTCCTCTTCCGACGATCTGCTCATATAGAATATCACTGAAAATGGGACGACAGATAACAATATAGTTTGTCTTGGGAGCATCAAAGCCCGTAGTCAAGACACTATGATTCACCAGGAATTCTATCTCGCCATTACGGAATCGTTCAATGTACAATAGTCGCTTCATACGCGACGTCGCTGCCGTGATAGCAACAGCCTTTCGCCCGTGAACTGTCAGTGCAGCCGCCAACAGTTCGGCATGCTCTACGTTGCAGGCATAGACTATCACCTGCCCGTCCTTGATGGCCAACAATCGCTGAAGTATCTTCTGGTTCCGCTCAATGTTCTGTGCCAGTTCTTTGCATCCTCTTCCTACCTCAAACTCCAGTTCTTCGAGTGACGGGTCAGGCTTTCCTGACGGAAACTCTATTGTATAGGTTGTACCAGTAGAGATAATTTCATGTATCGGCCGAGCCAAGTAGCGCTTGTCGCGGAAATAATTGACAGGCTTTGCCTGATACTTTGCAGGGAGTAATGGTGTGACAAGTCTATAGACAAAGAAACGTGTGAGCTGGGTGATGTCATCTGTCCTACCTGGCGTGGCTGTCAAGCCACAGACAGGAAACATCTTTTCTCCTCTGATTCGTTGGCTATATGCGTAGAAAGTGTTGTACATCATCGTTACGGCCCGGTGAGCTTCGTCAATAATGCATGCCCCGCAATTCTCTATCAACAAACGAACCTCGTAGTTACCTCCTTTGATAGCATTGTAGAGCTTGTTGATGCTACAAACCACCACGCCACCACACATATCCTGTTCATGGAGCTGATGGTTGGAGTACAATCTGTATATACGCAGACTTTCAGTAAACTCCTTATGTTGCCAAATCTGCTGAAAGGTTGCCACAGCCTGTTCGCCCAGTTCTTCGCTTTGAGCTATCCATATCAGATATTTGCCCTCAAAGAATCGTGGCCGAAGGTATTCCGTATAGGCCTCAACGGCTATCCTCGTCTTGCCGGCACCTGTTGGCAGACTGATGAGACACTTTGCTTCATCCCCCCTTTCGGCCAGTGCTGCCTTCAACTCGTCCTTCAAGTGCAGTTGGTATTCTTTCAGCTGCGGCAAGCGTTTGTAGGGTTCAACATCCTCAAAGTCTTCATAGCTTACAGCATTGTTCTTCTTACCGCAAAATAACAGGTCTATCCCCGAAATCTCCATGAACGCCCTTGGCCATGAGGCCCCTCTGTGCCAGTTCATCTCAGCCAACCTGCCAGACTTTTGGCTGTTGCTCTTGGGTTCTGAGTTACAACGCCGTCTAAACTCGTCGTCTCTCACATCTTCTGTCCAGCAGTCTATAATGCGTTTCCTCAGTTCCTTGGTACTTTTCTTGCTGCCCGCAAAGAAGTCAGAACCCTCTATACGTAACATTAGTTCCAGTTTGTCGTAAACAGACAGTCTGCGTTGTACCACGTTCAGCAGGTTGTCAATGTTGCGTTCCTCGGCAAGCATGTTGACGAACCTCGAAGACAACCCATACTGGTCAATCAGCAGTCGTGCAGTATCCTTATATATATCTTTATCGGCCATACCTTATCTATTTCCTTTTGATCTGTTATGTGTCTTGCACAACATTTGGCAGTTATCAATACTTGTGGCGCCGTGATTACTCCATGCCGTCACGTGGTCGGCATCCATCTCGTTCAACTTCCAAATCTTTGTGCGGTTGGCCTCGTGTCCTAAGGCACATAGCGGGCAATTGCTTTCACCCTTAGCTGATGCAGCCTGAGTCTGCCGCCGGTAGACTATACGTTTGGTTGCCTCGTCAAAAACGCGAATATCAAGCAGGCGCCTGTCTTGTTGACCGCCAAGGACGTACTCGAAGATGCCTTTGCGGTTTTTCACGTAAGGGTCGTCCATCAGTCGCTCAACAGCCTCGGTATGCTCCTGTTTCCTTGGCGGCTGAGAATGATATTTATCGTAGAGTCGGCCCCACGGTAGCCCACACATTTCTTTATATGTCTTTCCAAACTCGCTTTCTATCCAGCCGATGACGTCATTGAAGTGGTCACGCAACTCATCGATAGTGTAATCGTCGCGATGAGCCTCCATGTAGTCCTTCACGTGGCCATGGCTCACCCAGTCGAGAGCAGTAGCAAGGAAGTCCTGTCGCTTTACGTTGCCGCTGATGTAGGTGCTCCACTTCTGTACCTCAGAATTGCGGCTATTGCTAAACACCGTTTTGGCCAACGTAACAAACGTACCGCTATAGATGGCATTGAGTCTTTCCTGCTCACGCAACTCAATGCCGGCTATATTGATGATGTCAAACCATTTGCGAATCTCCATCTCACTGCCCTCACAGATGTACACCAGCAGTTCGGTGTCTTCTATCCTTCGTCGGAGCTTCTCGTCTTTGATGCGTGAGAACTTGTAAGGCATACCGTCGATCTCATAGCTGAACTTGTCGGTGCAGAAACGGCCCAATGACGTAATGCGTTGTTGCCCGTCAAGCACCTCCAGCTGTCCGTCTTTACGCTTGTTGAAGTACATCACCCCCAACGGATAGCCCTTCACTACGGAGTCGATAACGGCCAGTTCCTTTTTACCGTCATCTTCGGCATAGAGGTAATTACGTTGGTACTCCGGCTGTATTGTCAAACGGCCTGCCAGACCATACAGGCCTTTCTCCTCCAGGCTATTATATACAAAGCCCTCGCAGAGCTGCTTCACAGTGTAAATCTTGCGTTCGGTTTCCATTTCGTTATTGTTTTTTGCGGATGAGTATCCTTTGATATACTTTTTCCCTTTTGTTGTCTACTATGATGACACCACTTGCATTTAAATCGTATGTTCCTTTCTTATTGAACTTGTCAAAATAAGCTTGCTTACATTCTGCCGTAGAATAAACTTTCGTTTTCAGTCCATACAAATCTTCATTCTCACACATCCCCAATATCTCAAATTGTTCTGGGCAATACTTATCAAGAAAAGATATGGGAACGCCCATAGTTCCCTCGTAGTCGGAAGGAATAGCGTCAGTATAAGGAACTTCTATGGCATCGTAGTTTTCATAGTGTCCATACGACTCTCTACCTCTAATCTCCTTATGCCGACTGTATTTCAAGTTGTCCCCCATCGTCATCAGTTGTAGAGGCTCGTGGCGGCGTCCGTGGTCAATATTAGTAATCCAGATGGAAGGTACGTTTTTCATGTTAACACCATTGATGACTTTATCCACGTCATCTTCATTCATGGTTTTAAACCACATGCCACCAGCCCATTCCTTTCGACCTGACCACACTTTGTTGTCCTTTATATAAGGAAACATTTCTTTATAGGTAACACAGTTTTTGTTGCCAATCATTACAAATTGCTTGTCGCTATCCATTATCCAAGCAAAGAATTCTTTGAACAGCGAAAATGGCGGGTTGGTGACAATGATGTCTGCTTCGTCACGCAGTTTCGTAACCTCCTCACTTCTAAAGTCACCATCCCCTTCAAGATAATCCCATTCTAAATCTGAGTGGTCTATGTGTCCGTCGCCAGTCTTGTCGTGAGTAAGCACAAAGATCTTTCCATTCGTCTGTGCCTTGACTGCGTCATACTGTGGAGCACCTGTTTCGAAGAGAGTCAATTGTATGGGATATTTATATTTCTTGCTCTCGGGCGCATAGCTGGTGGAGATGAGTTTCTTCAGTCCCAATGATTCGAAGTTCTGTGCAAAATAAAGAGTGAAGTTGCTCCATTCAGGATCGTCGCAGGGAAGCAGCACTGTCTTGCCACGGAACACATCAGGGTCGTACTCAAGGTACGCCTCCATCTCGCGCTCAATGTCGTAATACTGAGTGTAGAATTCGTCGTTCTTAGCCTCTTTGGCCTTTGCCAATGTCTCGTTTGCCATGTTTTAGCCATTGATAGTTATTGGTTTCACTTGTCAGCACCTGACTATCAATCGCCGCCGCACAAAAAAGGCATGATGCCACTCTTATGCGTTAAGCTGGGGCATGCGTAGGAACTGGAACCCCATCCACCTTTAATAAGAATGTATCACGCCTGTTGGCGAGTATACATTGCTATCTAAAGGTGGAATGGAGATGCCGAATGATTCCAGCACCCCACAATCTCTATTACTTCCGATCGTTTCTTATTCCAAACTGTTTCCTACGCATTTTGGCTTAACGCGAAATAATAGCAAATGCTTCGTTAGTCCGGATTTCTCCCCGAACCGGCTACAAAATTACAAATTTTATTTCTATTTCGACATCCGAAACAGAAAAAAGTTACGAAAAGTTTAGTAATTGCTTGGAAATCCTGGAAATAATGCCTATTCCTCGCAGCGTCAGAAGCAATGTCTTGGCGTAGAACAATGATGCAAGGAGTAAGAGAACGCGGCTTACGAAAAAGGATAAGCCTTGCGAAAGGGGAAAAGGAGCCTGCAAACAGGGGATAAGATGCTGGGAAGCAGGGAGAAAGGGGCGTTCTGGCTCGTTGTGGCCGCCCGCCCATCGTGGCGATGGCTTCAACGGAGAACAGGCGGCTCAGCTGATAGCCGCCGAAGACACCGAACTGAGCACCGACGTTGGTCTTGCTCTCGGTGATGCTGCGGAAGGTGGCCTGTCTGAAGGAGGTGCCGCCGCTGAGCCCTGCGTACCAGCCACGATTGTAGTCGCGGCTGTCGGTTTGGGTAAAGGCCGTCTGCACCCCTGCGGTCAGCATCGCCAGCAGCATGAGGATAGAAGTTGTTTTCTTCAGCATAATAAAAATTGGATTAGATATAGACAAAAAACAATGAGGCTTCCCATTGCAGAAAGCATGGAAAGCCGTATATTTTCACACGCACGAGCGCGAATTTTAATAAAGGTGGACTGGCTGTTAAGTACCTGAGAGAGTAGCAAAAATATCGGAATGACCAAATGTTTCGGTCATTTTCTGCTCTCGCTTAACATTATTTATTACAATCTCTCGGAGGTACATAAATTCTTGATGTATGGCGCGTTATGTCTGTAAGAATCTTACTCTTCAGTTACTTTAATCTTTAGTAGGTCAAAGTACATTAGACGGGTATTGAGAGGCAAACGACCAACACCAATACCCATATACTTGGCTTCGAGACGTTCGTCATCTATTAAATAGCGAAAACCGTTCTTTTCGTAATAGTAAAGTGTCTCAGGGCGGTTCAGCGCATCTACAATCAGGAAGCGGCAACCAGTGCGGTTGTTTGTGCGGAAGAGCACCTTGATGAAGTCCATGATGGCAGTGCCATAGCCTTGTCCAGCAAAGTCTTTGTTGGTTCCCAAACGACCAATCAACACGGCAGGGAAACGCTTTAACGATTTATCGTGCAAGTTTGTATCATCAAGAAACTGCTCCTTATATTCGTCGGTGATACGGTTGGTCAGGCGTATGCTGTCATTTGATAGCGAGAAGGCGGTGACAATGGTTTCCGGCTGCTCTTTAAGGCAAAACAGATAGGTCTTTCCAAGCAGACGACTTTGGTTGATAAGACAATCCTTGGCGAAAAACTCGTCAAGGTCACTTTCACCACAACTAAAAGGCTGACATTCAGCCAGCCTTTTCTCTGAAGCTCGGACAAGTTCACATCGTGCCAGCAGTTCTTCTACAGTCATAGCACGTTGGTAGTTTTAAGAAAGTCAGAAACAACTTTCGCCTCGTGGCGATAGTCCTGCGTACCTGGATTCTGTTCCGTTCGCTTTGCTTCGCTTTCAAACGACTTAGCAGTTTCGCCGTAGAGTGTCGGGATAGCTCTGATTGCTGTTGCCATAGATATATATCTTTCGTATTATCAATTATAATGTTGACCGATACCAGCGAAAGGAGAAAAGCGCTTGCTCCATGCCTCCTGTCTTATCGCTTTTGCGGCGTTCACGCCGCGAAGGTACAACTTTTTTTTCAATTAACGATAAGATTTGTAGAGTTTAACGTGAATTTGTAGGCATTTTAGCACATTCCCATAAAATACGCACTGAAATAGTTACGAGCGGCATTAAGCAGAGCTGCGAAGTCTTCAGATTGTTCACCACCCATACTAAAAATTCCCGTTTCGCCCTCTTAGAATGAAAGTCGGGAAGTGAGGCCAACAGTCTGAGCTGACGAACAAAATCTGATGCAAGGAATAAGAGAACGTGGCTTACGAAAAAGGATAAGCCTTGCGAAAGGGGAAAAGGAGCCTGCAAACAGGGGATAAGATGCTGGGAAACAGGGAGAAAGGGGCGTTCGGGCTCGTTGCGGCCGCCCGCCCGCATGAATAAGGGCGGGCGCCCTTATAACTTGGAGCGCCCGCCCTTTTATATTGGAGCGGCCGGCAGCATCCGGCTTTTATTCCTTGAAACTGTTTTTGGGGGGGGAAGTGAAAAGAGCCGCCTTAGTGGGCGGCTCTTTCATGGTGCGAGGGCTCAGCCCCCCACCCCTCCGTTCAGGGGCGGGAAGTCACTCTGGCTGTGGTTTGTATTCCTTTCCGTCGAGGAAGAAGGTGTAGGTGTCCTCGATGTATTCCTTGTGGCTGCACTTGCCGGTGGTGGCGAGCTCCTTGCCGGTGGCATGGCGGTCGACGTAGCGGGGGTCGGTATCGTCGAAGCCGAAGATGGCGGAGAAGAGACCGAGGGCTTTCCAGGCGTCGCACACACGCTGGAAGAAGAAGTGGTTGTGGTATTGCAGCTTGTCGGGCTTGTGGCTGAAGTCGTGGAACATGCGCAGTCCCTTGGAGAAGAGGCCCGGGGCGGCGTTTTCCCTGACGTTGCGCTCCCTGTGCAGGGAGTGGCTCATGGCATAGAGCAGCTCGGCCAGGTTCTGCATGTGCTCGGTGTTGGTGCCTATGCCTGTGGGCACGGAGAATTTCAGGCCTTCCCTGACGACGAAATCGATGTTCTTGCTGGGCAGGCGACACCACCCCTCCCTCATCACTCATCACTCATCACTCTCAACTCTTAACTCTCAACTCACCTTGTCCGGCCAGGCGTGCTTGGGGTAGCGGCGGCGAAGCTCCTTGCGCACCTCGAAATAGGTGTTTTGCCAGAAGCTGCGCAGGTCGGACGTGAGCTGCACGGGCTTGAAGCCTGGCGAGAGCAGTTCCACCAGCACGGGGGCGCCATCGGCCAAGGGGGTGTCCATCATGCCGAAGCACTCTTGCAGCCGGACGCGCAGCACGGGAGCCTGGGCCCCCAGCCGATAGTCCAGCTGGACGCGACGGCCGGAGGGAACGGCAATGTGGGTGGGTGCCAGCTTGTCGAGCGACTGCTGCTGGTCGTAGGACAGGCGACTGAGGATGACGTCGCGAAGGTCGAGTTTCTTCAGCTCGGCGGCGGTGGAGGCCTTGCCAAGGAAGAAGGGAGCCCACTCGGGAGCACTCTGGCAGATAGCGTCGGCATCGACCGGGGGCAGCTCCAGCTCGGGATGACGGGCCGAGAGGAAGGCGATGCGCCGTTGAAGGTTCTGCACCTCGTCGGAGAAATGGAGCAGCGAAGGGCCGTTGCGGACAATGGCCTGACTGACCACCTGGGCTATGGCGTCGCGATGGTCGCCGGCCAGGGGCTTCGACTCAAGGAGCAGGGTGCCGATGCGGCGTTCGCGACGGGCCACTACGGTGCCGGTCTTGGCGTCCCAGAAGATGTTTTCACGATCGGTGGCCAGGGGCAGCAGGTCGGAGGCATCGACAATGCTGGCCAGGAAGACCCGCCCGGTGCCGCCGGTCTTCTGGTGCATGGAGGCGGCCACTATCCATGCTGCTCCGGCCAGCTCGTCGGTGGGCTCTACGCTCACCAGTTGGCCGCCAGCCAACTGGAACGTGGCGTCGCCCTCCTGCCAGGCCTTGCCGATGCGCTCGGGATAGGCCGAGGCCAGCAGCGCCCCCGCCTCGTAGGGGTTGACGGAGGCATTGTCTTCCCCCGCATGTATCATCTGCGCATATTGACTGGCCATGACTGCCAGTCGGCCGTACTGGCCTGGGCGACGGCTGCTGCGCTCGCGGCGCATGGCATCCAGCCTGAGCGCCACCGAGGCACTGCCCTGGCCGGCCAGCGGGTCTTTCTCTTCCAGCAGCGCAGCCAAGTCGGCGGCCAGTGCTTTCTTTTCAGGGCTGTCGGCGGAGAGGAGCATCCTGGCCATGCGTGGATGACAGGGCAGTCGCCGCAGGGCTTTCCCTTGGGCGGTGGCCCGGCCCTCGGCATCTAAGGCACCTAACGACTGGAGCAGGGAGCGGGCGCGGGCAATAGATGACAGGGGCGGAGGCGTGAGCCAGGGCAGGCGCTCAACCTGACGCTCGCCCCAGAGGGCAGCATCGAGCACCAGCGAGGCAAGGTCGGCCTCGATGATCTCGGGCGTGCGCACCTCGGCCATGCGGGCCTCGGTGGCTGCCGTCCAGAGCCTATAGCACACGCCAGGAGCCACGCGTCCGGCTCGGCCCCGACGCTGGGTGGCCATATCTAAAGAGATGCGCACCGTTTGCAGGCGGTTCAGCCCACTGCGGGCATCGAACACCATCTTGCGGCACAGCCCGCTGTCGATGACCACTCGCACGCCCTCAATGGTGAGCGAGGTCTCAGCAATGGGCGTGGCCAGCACCACCTTTCTTTCCCCCGCAGCACTGGGGGCGATGGCCCGCGCCTGCTGGTCGGTGGAAAGCAGTCCGTAAAGGGGGAATATCTTTGTGTCGCCGAGGCCGCCCGACGCCAGTTGCTCGGCCACGCGACGAATCTCGCCCTCGCCAGGCAGGAAGGCCAGGATGTCGCCCTGATGCTGGCGATGGGCCTGCAATATGGTTCTGGCCATCAGCGGCACCACGTTTTGGGCATCGGCCTCGTCGGCGGTGTGGATCACCTCCACGGGGAACATGCGGCCTTCGCTCTTCAGCACAGGACAGCGTAACAGTGCTGCCAGGGCCGACGTGTCGATAGTGGCCGACATGACCACCAGCCGCAAGTCGTCACGCAGCAGCTGCTGGCACTGGCGGGCCAGGGCAAAAGCCTCGTCGGCATTCAGGCTCCGTTCGTGAAACTCGTCGAACACAACCACGCCGATGCCTTCCAGGGCGGGATCGTCAAGGAGCATTCGGGTGAGCACGCCTTCGGTGACCACCTCAATGCGCGTGGCGGCTGACACCCGGCTCTCGAACCTCATCCGATAGCCCACCGTCTGCCCCACGGCCTCGCCCAGCAGCCAGGCCATGCGCGACGCTATCTGGCGCGCCGCCACCCGCCTGGGCTCCAGCACCACTATCTTCCCCTCGGCCACGTCAAGCATGGTCAGCGGCAGCAGCGTGGACTTGCCCGCACCCGGCGCCGCCGTGACAATGGCCGCTGTCGAGGTGCGCAGTGTCTCGTTCAAGGCCTCGGCTATAGCCGTCACCGGCAGCCGGTCCAGTTCTGCTTTCAGCCGTTCGGGCGGCATCATCTTGCCCATCTTCCTTGGATTATTCTTAAATGATGTGTAAAATTCGACGCAAAGATACTACTTTCAAGGGATTTTTGCTAACTTTGCGCCATAGATTTAGGAACATTTATCAAAACAAGGCATGATGATGAACATTGGAGACAAGGCGCCCGAGATTCTGGGCAAGGACGAACAGGGGCGGGACATCCGCCTGAGTGACTATCGTGGACGCAAGCTGGTGCTCTACTTCTACCCGAAGGACAACACCAGCGGCTGCACCAGCGAGGCTTGCAGCCTGCGAGACCACTACGAGGCGTTGCAGGCCGAGGGCTACGAAGTGGTGGGCGTGAGCAAGGACTCGGCAGCGTCGCACCAGAAGTTCAAGGAGAAGCACCAGTTGCCCTTCCCCCTTATTGCCGACGTGGACAAGACCCTCATGGAGGCCATGGGTGCCTGGGGTGAGAAGTCAATGTATGGCAAGAAGGTGATGGGCACCATCCGCACCACCTTCGTCATCAACGAGGAGGGCATCATCGAGCAGATTTTCCAGGGAAAACAAATCAAGACCAAGGAGCACGCTACTCAGATTCTGACGAAATGACGTCAGGCTCCCACAAGTGGCGAAGCATGTCCACATGGCCATTGGCTTTAAACGTCACACCCTCTTCTTCGAGCAACGGCCGCTGACGGCTCCAGCCTGGAGCCGTGCGGCCTTCTTTGTTAACCACCCGATGGCAGGGCAACTGCTCAGCGCCGGGTGTATAGCGCAGCGTCCGGCCTACCATGCGCGAATGGCTCGGCCAGCCGGCCAGGGCCGCAATGATGCCATAGGTGGTCACCCGTCCTGGCGGAATCTGGCTGACGATGTTCAGCACATCGTCACCAAAGGCCCGAGCCTGCTCGGGGGTCATTCGGTCGGGATAGTCTTTCATAGCTCTTTGACGGTCAACCAATATCGCCGTTCCTCGTCTGACATCTTCTCAATGGCGTAGCGAAGGGCTGTGCGGGGCATCGTTGGGGCATGCTGGCGAAGGAAATCGCGAAGGAGGTCCATCGAGCACCTCTTACCCATCTCGCGAAGCATCCAGCCAACGGCCTTATGCATCAGGTCGTGCGGATGGTGCAGATGAACGGCGGCATAGCGCAGGCACCACGAGGCATCGCCCTGTTGCGACGTCTTCCATGTGCAGACTATGCTCATGCGTTGCCGCCAAAGGCACTGGCTCTGGGCTAACTCATCGAGCACTTTCAGCTTGTAGGCCCTGTCGCCCAGTCCGGAAGGCAGCAGCAGCCAATGGCCCAAAATCTTCGGAGCCGAGAGGTCCACCAAGTCCCAGTTGTTTGCCTGCTCGGCATGGTTCAGGTACATCGTCAGGATCTCGTCGCGTCCACGGATGGCGGCCGCGTCGTTCTGTAGCCGCTTCGTTGCCAGCCGCTCGAATTTCGCCACCAGCACCAGCAGTCCGCACAGCCTCACCTCGTGCCAGCGGCTCATCAGCAGCGTCGGCACCTCCTCCAGCGCAATGTCCTTGGCAGCCTGGACCACTTCTCTGGTCTGAGGCACCTTCAGGCCCAGGAACTCGTCGCCCTCGCCATACTCCCCCGGCCCAGTCTTGAAGAACCCCATGAGCACCCTGCGCTGCTCCTCATTGCGCAGCGACTCCATATAGTCGATGATTTCCCTTGCCGTCATTGGTGAAACGCTTTACCTTCCATCATAGTCATTCCATTACTTCGAAGCTATCTCCCTCATTCTCCCTCTTAGCTCACGGTTGTCTTCGAGGAGGTTCCAGAGACCGTCTTCAGAGAGCACGCCGCGCTTGAGATTGGCAGGGAGACGTCCCGCCTCATCGTCGGCAAAGTCCTTTTTCCAGTTGTCACTGGCGTAATAGGCGCTGAGGGCATCAAGGTCGTCCGCCACTGCTGCATAGCGGTCGAGTGCAGCCGAGAGTTCCATCACAGCAGCCGAAGCCCGCTCCATGCGGCGCTCCATCTCATTGATTCTTGCTGTTTGTTCCATAGTCTATTGCAATTTAGTGGCAAAGTTACGAAAAAAAGTGGTCAAAACAAAAAAACGTTTCTCTTTTTAGCCGAGTGCCGAGTAAATAATCTATCGCTTTCCACATCTCACCGAACAAAACCGCTCCAAATAACCGAACGAATCGTCCACAAATAACCGAATAAAATCGGGTTAAAAACCGTAAAGTGTTCGGTTTTTCAGCGAAAATTGAGTATCTTTGCACCCGAATTATGGCAAAGAGACTCTATACATATTTAATAATAGGTATAACCATCGTGCTGTCCATCGCGGCATGCACGAAGAATCACGGGGACAGGTTGAGTGTTTCAGCCGACGCGTCGGCGAATCGTGAGCCT